>JAZKEV010000221.1:0-14401 GCA_040386765.1 Verrucomicrobiota bacterium
AGCGCGCCTTCGAGGCGGCGGATGTTCTTGGTGATGTTCTGCGCGATGAAATTGATGACATTGTCCGGCACCTTCGAGTTTAGCGTCTGCGCCTTGGTGCGGAGGATTGCGACGCGCGTCTCGAGATCGGGCGCCTGGATATCGGCGGGCAGGCCCCACTCGAACCGGGAGACGAGGCGGGCCTCGAGCTTCTGGATCTCGCTGGCACGGCGATCGCTCGTGAGGACGATCTGTTTCTGTGCCTCGAAGAGCTCGTTGAAGGTGTGGAAGAACTCTTCCTGGATGCGCTCCTTGCCGGCGAGGAACTGGACGTCGTCGAGGAGGAGCACGTCGGCGTGCCGGTAGCGCTGGCGGAATTTGGTGAGGCTGTTTTCCTGGAGCGCCTGGATGAACTCGTTGGTGAACTTCTCGGTGGAGAGGTACGCGACGCGGGCATCCTGATTGTTACGGATGATGGCGTGGCCGATGGCATGCATCAGGTGCGTCTTGCCGAGGCCGGTCTCGCCGTAAAGAAAGAGCGGATTGTAGGCCTGCGCGGGCGCCTGGGCGACGGCCATGGAGGCGGCGTGCGCCATCTGGTTGTTGGAACCCACCACGAAGGTCTCGAAGGTGTTGCGCGGATTGAGCGTGCCGACGATGGGGCCGCGCTCGTCATAGCGGGTGACTTTGCGGGCGGGATTGGCGCGCGGCGTCCTGGCGGAGGCAGACTCGGACTGGCGGCTGGAGCTGCCGTTACCGTTGGATGACGAAGCGGCGCCGTTGGGGCGCGGGGCGGCGTCGATCTTGCGCAGCGTGACATTGACCATCCGGCCGGCGGTGAGGCGGAGGCGTTGGTTGATCAGGTCGAGGTAGTTGTCGTGAATCCAAATCGACGCAAAGTCGTTGGGCACGCCGAGCACCATGGCATCGACCGTGGTCTCCAGGCACACCACGGGCTCGAACCACATTTGAAATACGTCTTCGGGAAAGAGCGACTTGAAGTCGCACTTCACCGTCTCCCAGAGGCTGGGGGCAAGGGTTGAGGAGAGCATGAACGAGCGGTGATTTGTGATTTTATTCACACTGCGCCCAAGAACGGTCCTCCAACATGCCGGACAAGTCCTGCTGACGTCGATCTACGGTAACGAAAATTGGGTGCGACCACCAATGGAATAAGCCTCATGGAAACGAGGTGTGTAAGTTATTGGTGGCCAATCGGTAATGACAGGCGTTACTGCGGGCGACGTCGAGAAGGTCTCGAGCGACATGGGAAAGAACAATGCAGGGGAGTCAGTGAAACGAACGAGTGCGGAGTAACTTCGAACCGAAAATCTCTTTCAAGGCGAACTTTCCAACAAGTTGTTCACACTCGAAATGGGCATAATTTTTTTGCGCTTTTTTGGTTGCGTCGGTCTGCCGAACTTAGGCGGAAAAATTGCGCCGCCGAACATCGTATTTTCTCCGATAGTACATCGGGCGGAGGGCGGCTTGGGAAGCCGGTTGGCGGGCGACGATCTGTCACGATCTCGTCACAGCGTCTCGGAAATGGAGATACACGTGAGGGCGCTTTGCACGATTGTCACACAGTCACGGGCTCGGGATCGAACCACTTTCCGTGCTCCTTGATGAGCGCGATGAGGCGCGCATCGGCCTCCGCTTGGGGGATATTATACTGCACGCAGTTCTTGCCGACGTAGAGATTGATCTTTCCGGGCGCGCCGCCGACGTAGCCAAAATCCGCGTCCGCCATCTCGCCGGGGCCATTCACGATGCAGCCCATGATCGCGAGCTTCACGCCCTTGAGGTGGCCGGTCTGCGCGCGGATACGCTGTGTGGTCGTCTGCAGATCGAAGAGCGTGCGGCCGCAGCTGGGGCAGGCGACGAACTCGGTCTTGGAGATGCGGGCGCCTGCGCCCTGGAGGACATTGTAGGTGAGCTTCGTGGCGCGGGGCGCATCAGCCTCGGTCTCGATCGAGACGAGATCGCCGAGCCCGTCGCAGAGGAGGCCGCCGGTGAGGAACGAGGCCTCGAGGAGCTTCGAAAGGAAACTGTTGTCGCCGCGGACGGCGGTGACGGCGGTGTTACGAATCCAAAGCGGTGCCGCGAAACCGAGTTCGTGGAGGGCGTATGCGATTTTCCGATACGCCCCCGTGGCGTGACCGGCGGCGGGGTCGGCGTGCGAGAGCGTGAAGAGGAGGCTGCCATCGCCGAGCGTGCGCAGCGTGGGCGCGAGGGCCGTGAGCACATTGGCCGGGGCATCGAGCGCGAGGAGGAGACCGTGGGCGCGCGCGAGCAGGGCAAACGCGGTGAGGGCCGCAGCGTCGTCGGCGGAGAATTTCCGCACGAGCACGGTGCCACGCTTTAGGGCGGCCGCGTGCAA
Organism: Verrucomicrobiota bacterium; assembly: GCA_040386765.1. GTDB lineage: Bacteria > Verrucomicrobiota > Verrucomicrobiia > Opitutales > Opitutaceae > ER46. The sequence continues at coordinate 2,360 of JAZKEV010000221.1, forward strand.
TGCACAGGCCTCAGCGGTAAGGCTGGATGCGAGCTCGAGGACGAGGAATCCCGAGGCGGGTGCGGTCGGGAGTCCGGCGAGCGCCTCGGCGTTGGCGATGGGCAGGAGGAAACCTTCGAGCGGAGTGTCCTTGAGCTTCTGGCTGTGGATTTCCGCTTTCGGATTCTGGAGATCGGCAGCCGAGACCCGGGTGATCACGCGTGGGGGCTGTTCAGGCCCGGTGACGAGCCCAGGCGCGAGGGTGACAGCGTGCGCGGTACGGCGGGTGAAGTGATAGGGGTCGATGGCGTCGGCTGCCGAAGGACCAAGGCCCAACGTCCAATGACCATTGTCGGAAGTGGGAGTGGAGGCGGAGGCCGGAGCATTGGACCTTGGGCCTTGGTCCTTGGTCATTCCCTCGGGCGCAACGCGCCAGAGGGACATCGCTTTCTCCGCGATCGCGCGGGCCACCGGGATCTCGTACACGCTGTCCTCGGTGAGGGAGACGCGGATGGTGTCGCCGAGACCGTCGAGCAGGAGGGATCCGATGCCGATGGCGCTCTTGATCCGTCCATCCTCGCCGTCGCCCGCCTCGGTGACACCGAGGTGCAGCGGGTAGTGCATGTTCTCCTCGGCCATGCGCTGGACGAGGATCCGGTAGGCCTGGATCATGACCTTCGGGTTCGACGACTTCATCGACAGAATTATCGAGCGATACGAGTGCGACTCCGCGATGCGGAGAAACTCGAGGGCGCTCTCGACCATGCCGAGCGGCGTGTCGCCGTAGCGATTCATGATGCGGTCGCTGAGCGAGCCGTGATTGGTGCCGATGCGCATGGCGCGGCCGAGCTCCTTGCAGCGCTTCACCAGCGGCGAGAAAGAGTCGTGCAGCCGCTGCAGCTCCGACTCGTAGTCGGAATCTGAATACTCGCGCACCGCGAATTTCTTCTTGTCGGCGTAGTTGCCGGGATTGACGCGGATTTTCTCCACGTGCTCCACGGCCTCCATCGCGGCGCTGGGCAAAAAGTGAATGTCCGCCACGAGGGGAATGTGTCCGAACCCGGCGGCGCTGAACTGCGCGCGGATATCGCCCAGGCACTTCGCGGCGGTGACATTGGGCGCGGTGATGCGGACGATCTCGCAGCCGACCTCGGCGAGGGCGATGGATTGCTTCACCGTGGCGGCGACATCCTGCGTATCGCTCGTCGTCATCGACTGCAGGCGGATCGGCTGGGAGCCGCCGACACCGACGGAGCCGACCTTCACCTCAAGCGTGTGGCGGCGGACGGTGTGAAAACGGGAAGCGCAGTAGGACATGGAGGAGAAACAGTAGGAGCCGAAAGCGGGCGGGGCAAAAAAAATCCCGGTGCGGGGAGTGCGATGGGGCAGGGCTGAATGCGGGGTTGGAAATGGGCGAGGTGGGAGAAAGGCGCTCAATCTGGAGACACAGATGGCGCGGAGGTGAGCACGGAAAGCACGGGGCCAAGGCTTTTTCCGAACTCCGTGGCAAGACTGACCGCATTTGGGCGGACGGGCGCTGTCGTCCCTCCACATTGTCCAGCCGACCGTCCCCTTACTTCTTCTGCGACTGCGCCTCGATGGAGGCGCGTTCGGCGCGGTCGCGGCGCCAGCGAGGAACGTCGCCGGCGATCGTGACATACGCGACCATGGCCAGCAGGAGCACCATGAAGGCGCTTTGCGTGGCGGCGATCACGTTTACCGGCAGCGAGCGGCCACGGAGCTTGGTGATCGTGGCAAAGAGCATCTGGCCGCCGTCGAGGACGGGGATGGGGAGCAGGTTGAAGATCGCGAGGTTTACGTTCAGCAGGATCGTGATCATGAACACTGCGCGGATGCCGACTTCCGCGGCGCTGTGGAGAATACGCGCGATGCCGACGGGGCCGGACATCTTCTCGAGGCCGATATCGGAATTGCGATTCACGAGGCGATTGAAGGTGACGATGGTCCAGCGAACGACGCTGGAGATCTGCTCGAAGGGCGTGACATGGACGGTGCGCAGTCCGGTGCGCAGCGTGAGGCCGAGGTGCGTGCCGGGCTTGAGTTCGGGACGGGGCGGAATGGTAAGGGTGACCTCCTGGCCGCCGCGGCGTACGACCGCAGTCACGGGTTGCGCCGCAGTGTTATCGAGATGCGCACGGAAAGCAGCGTCATTGAGGATCGTCTCCTGGCCGAGGCGGAGAATCTCGTCTTCGGCTTTGAAGCCGGCCTTGGCACCGACCGTATCGGGCGCGACCGCCTGGACCAAAAGTTCGAAGGCGGGGGAGATGCCTACGCGGCGGATCTTCTCATCGCCGGCGAGTACAGGCTCCACCACCACATCCTGCCGGACGCCATTGCGCTCGATGCTAAAGCGCGCCTCACGCTGGCCAGAGGCCTTGTTGCGGCCCGCGCCGAGGACGAGGGTGGTTTGAATATCGCCCCAGTCGTTTACCTCGTCGCCGTCGATGGCGTGGATGATATCACCGGCCTGGAGTCCACCGCGAAGGGCCGGGCTGGGGATCTTGCTGCCATCGGGAAGTTCGAGGGTGGGAGAGACGTAGCCGATGCGCTTCGAGGCCATGTCGCTGCTCTCCGGCTGGCCCATCGCCCAAACGATGCAGGCGAGGCAGAACGCGAAGATGATGTTGAATGTGGCGCCCGCCGCGAAGACCAGCATCTTGGTCGAGTACGAGGGTGGCGGGAGCTTGGTGACGTCGGCCTTGCTCTCGCCTTCGAGCGCGCCGAGGTCGGCGAGCTGAGGCAGCAGCACATAGCCGCCCAGCGGAAACCAAGCCAGGCGGTACTCGGTGCCATCCTTGCCGCGGCGCGACCAGATGGGCGGACCGAAGCCGATCGAGAAACGCTCGACGAACACGCCGCGACGACGCGCGGCGAGGAAGTGGCCCAGCTCGTGTACGAAGATCGAGCCGCCGAAAAAGAAGATGACGAGAAAGATCGCCCAGACGTTGGACGCAAGGGATTGCAGCAGGTCGGTGGACACGGTGTATTAACGCAGAACTAGGCGGAAAATTGGGCGAGCTGGTGAGTGGCAACGCGACGAGCTTCGGCGTCGAGGCTGAGGACCGCCGGCAGATCGTTGGGTTCGAAATTTCTAATCGTGCCCAAAGTGTGCTCAACAACCTGGGGAATCGCAAGGAAGGGGATTTGCCCCCCTAGGAAGGCCGCGACCGCGATCTCGTTGGCGGCGTTGTAGATGGCTGGCGCTACGCCGCCGGCGGCCATGGTCTCCTTGGCGAGCCGGAGCATGGGGAAGCGCGTTTCGTCGACCGGGCGGAACTCGAGGCCGAGGAGTTTCGTGAAATCCAAGGCCGAATCGACCCCTGGCGCGCGCTCCGGGTGGAGGAGGGCGTGCTGGATGGGAAACGTCATCGAGGGCGGCGAGAGCTGGGCGAGCATCGCGCCATCGGTAAACTCGACGAGGCAGTGGACGATACTCTGCGGGTGCAGCACCGCGGTACATTGTGCGGGCTTAAGCCCGAAAAGCCACTGCGCCTCAATGAGTTCCAGCCCCTTGTTGGCGAGCGTGGCGGAATCGACCGTGATCTTGGGGCCCATCGACCAATTCGGATGCTTAACCGCATCGACGGGACTGACATGCGCAAGCCGCTCGACCGGCCAATCCCGAAACGCGCCCCCGCTGGCGGTGAGGACGATCCGGCGCACGCCGGCCTGCGGATGCCCCTCGAGGCACTGGAAGACCGCATTGTGCTCGCTGTCGACCGGGAGGAGCTTCACGCCGTGGCGCGCGGCCTCGGCCATCACGAACTTGCCGGCGAGCACGAGAATCTCCTTGGAGGCGAGGGCGAGGTCCTTGCCCGCCGCGAGGGCGTTGAGCGCCGGCTCGAGACCGGTGGTGCCGACGACGGCGACGAGCACGATATCGGCGGAGGGAAGCTGGGCGAGCTCGTTGAGTCCGGCCAAGCCGCCGACGAGATGGGTGCCGGTCGGAAACGAGGAGAGATTGGCGCGGGCGGCGGTATAAGCCGTGTCATCAAAGAGGCCGACATGCCGCACGCCGAACTGCCGGGCGATGACGGCGAGTTTTTCCCAATTGGCCCGGGCCGCGATGCCGACGAGCTCGAGCTTGTCGCGATGGGCGGCGAGGACGCGAAGGGTATTCTCGCCGATGGAGCCGGTGGCGCCGAGCAGGACGACACGTTTCTTGCGAGTGGGAGTTGCGGAAGTGGAAGCGGCCACGAAAGCGGAAGAGTGTGCGGGAGGGCAGCGGCGAGCGGCAAGCGCGGGGTTTGCGTAAGGAGCGGGGCGGGGGATGGGTAAAGCAACGGACCTTTGCGAAGGCGCACCCCTGACATTCCCAGATTATCTCGGATTATCCCGGATTAGTGCGGAATAGCCCGGAAATAGAGGAGGATTTGGCGCCGTCGTCTCGTCTGTGAGTGGACAAAAATTCTGCTTCTCGCTCATGATTTTCATTACCCGTTCCCTTTCTTTAGATTCCCACCTCAGCCTCACCCAATCCTATCGTACTATATTAATGTACCATTGGCCGGCCTTCGTGTCACCCCATCCATTCCGCCCATTCCGTCCATTCCGACAAATATTTCTAGTCGGCTCATTCGGTCCCGCGTAGCGCCCAGCCATCCTCCAAGACGGGCTTTTCAAATTCGCGCCCAGCGCGGGCGACAGAAATTGTGGAGCGGGTTTATCCCGCGACCCTCAGGAGCCACGCCCGCCAGGTAGGCCGTCCTGCTTGCAAGCGATCGTACGGCTACTGCACCGTCGAGCCGAGCAGCCATCTCTGCCACCGTCTTTTCGAACCATTCTACCGCGCGAAGCCAAAGAACACGTACGCCACCGGCGCCGTGAGCAGGAGGCTGTCGCAGAGATCGAACATCCCGCCGATCCCGGGAAAGGTCGCGCCGGAGTCCTTCATATTCGCGCGGCGCTTGATCACCGACTCGACGAGGTCGGCCACGATGCCGAGGGCGGCGATCGGCGCGGCCATGAGCGCGGCGATCAGCGGCGTCATATGCGAGGGAAACGAATCGCGGGCGAGCCAGGCGATCAACGCGCCGATGCCCATCGAGACGGCGATGCCGCCGAAGGCGCCTTCCCATGTCTTCTTGGGGCTGATCACGGGGGACATCCTGTGCTTGCCGATCGCCATGCCGGTGAGGAGCGCGCCGACATCGCAGAATTTGGCGGTCGCGATGAGCCAGAGACAGAGCAACAGCCGGGCATTGGGCGTGAGCGTGTCGCCAGGCAGCGGCGTTACGATGGCCACGAGGAAGGCCATCATCACGGAGACGTACACCAGCCCGAAGAGCGTGGTGCCGAGCGCCTCGACGCGATTTTGCGGGGTGCGCTCGCCGAGGAGCCGCACGGAAAAGACGATGGTCGCCAAGGGGAGGAGCAGGTACGCCGCGGGCCAGCCAAACTGGACCTGCAGCCACGGCGCGAGCGTGATGAGGCCGCCGAGCAGCAGGCCCACCTTGTCGAAGGGCGCGTAACCGGAGGCGCGCATCAACTGATAAAACTCCCGCAGCGTGAACACCGACGTGAGCGCGATGAGGACGAGCGCGCCGTTATTGCGGAAGAACCACACCACAGCGATGAGGATGCTCCAGAGGAGGACGGTGCTGAAGATGCGTTTGCCCATGGCGGCTAGAAGTGGCGCTCGGCGGGGGCCGATTGCCCGGTGACAGACACGTGGAAAGGGCGATGGTTGTGGTCCCTGGGCCGCGCAGCGAGGACACCGCGCCCATGAAAGGGCTGCCGCCGCGCAGCGCTCATTTCGCGGCGGCGGGTTTCAACTGCTCGCTCGTGAGCCCGAAGCGGCGCTCGCGGCGGTTGAAGTCGGCAATGGCGGCGGCGAGATGCTCCTTGCTGAAGTCGGGCCAGAAAACCGGAGCGAAGAAAAATTCGGCGTAGGCTGCCTGCAAAAGGAGAAAATTGCTGATCCGCGTCTCGCCCGAGGTGCGGATGACGAGATCGGGCTCGGGCATATCCGAGGTATAGAGGTAGCGGCTGAAGGTGGCCCACGAGCTGTCGTTGAGCTTTTCCTTCCCGGCGGCGACCGCGGTCGCGTACGCGCGGGCGGCATCGACGACCTCCGTGCGCGAGCCGTAGTTGAGCGCGAGGACGAGCGTGTAATCGGTAAAGTGCTTCGTCTCCTCGATCGTGGTGCGGAGCACCTTTTGCACGCCGACGGGCAGCTCCTCGGTGCGGCCGATGGTGCGGAGCCGGACGCGGTCGCGAACGAAAGTCTCGAGCTCCTTCTTCAGGTAATACTCAAGCAGACCCATGAGCGCGCCGACTTCTTCCTGCGGGCGTTTCCAATTCTCGATCGAGAACGCGTAGAGCGTGAGCATGCGCACGCCGAGATCGCGCGCGGCAAAGGTGACGGTACGCACCGTCTCGACCCCGCGCCGGTGGCCTTCGATGCGTGGGAGGCCCCGTTGTTTCGCCCAGCGTCCATTACCGTCCATGATAATGGCGACGTGCTGGGGAACGTTTTCGGAAGGTGCGGACATGAAGCAGGGAGGGACCGTATGGCGCGGGAAGGGGCATTGACAAGCAGGCTTCGTGCGCGTTCGCGTTTCTGAAAGAAAGAGCAGGGCGGGAGTTTGACCCCCCGGGGGACACGTACATCCTTACAGGTATGAGCAAACCCCTGACGCCCGCGGAAATTACAAATGCCTTGCCGATGCTCTCCGGGTGGAAGGAAGAAAACGATACGCTGACGAAAACCTACACCTTTGGCTCCTTTCGGGAGGCCATGGGCTTCATGACCCGGGCGGCTTTCGAGGCGGAGGAGATGAACCATCATCCCGATTGGACCAACGTTTACAATAAGGTGACCGTGCGGCTGAACACGCACGACGCCGGCAACAAGGTCACGCAGAAGGATGTGGAGCTCGCGACCCGGATGCAGCGGATCTCGTGGGTGGGATAACGGGCTAGGAAGAAATGAGGAAAAGGTTGCCTGCGAATCACGCGAATAGACGCGAATGCGGAGCAGGCGGATGGGGTTGATAGGGTAGTTTGTTTTGGGACACAGAGATCACGGAGAGCCCAAGCCGAGATACACAGAGGGTTCGTCCTGGCTCCGTGCCCTCTGTGCCTCAACTCCGAAAAACTTTAAGGAAACGCTTCGCCTGCCGCTTCTTCATTCGGGTCTCTTCGCGTGATTCGCGGGCGCTCCCTTACATCGCTCGCATGAAGTTAAACGTGCGATCGATCTGGCCGGGGAGGGGCTCGTGGGCGAAGTCGGGGTACACCACGAGGTCCTTTTTCGCGGCGATCTTATTGTACGCGGCGAATTGCGAACTCGGCGGGCAGATGGGGTCCATCAGGCTCGTGAAGAGCAGAGTTTCGGCGCGGATGCGGGGCGCGAGGTGTTGGATATCGATGTAGCCGAGCTTCGTGAAAATTTCAGCCTCACGCTCGTGCCGGGGATCGAAGGAGCGGAAGAAGAGGCGGAGCTCCTCGTAGGCTTCCTTGGCGAGGTCCATTTCCCAGACGCGCTGGTAGTCGCAGAGAAAAGGATAGACCGGCGCAGTGCGGTTGAGACGTGGCTCGAGCGCCGCGCAGGCCAGCGCGAGCGCGCCACCCTGCGAGGCGCCGAAGCTGCCGACACGCGTGGCATCCACCTCCGGAAAACTCATCACGACGCGCGCGAGTTGCGCCGTATCCAAAAAGATCTGACGGAAGGCGAGCTTGCGCGGATCGGGATCGTCGAGCCCGCGAACGATGTGGCCGCGCACCGTGGTGCCCTTCACCTGGCCGCTGTCCTCGGATCGCCCGCCTTGGCCGCGGGAATCCATCGCGGCGTAGCAAAAGCCCTCGGCCGGCCAGCCAAACTTGTCGAGCCAGTCGCCGCTGTGCCCGAAGTACCCGTGAAACTGCAGGACCGCGGGATTCTTCCCTGAGATCCCGCGTGGGCGAAGGTACTTCGCGTAGACGCGCGCCCCGCCGACGCCAGTGAACCAGAGGTCGAAGCACTCGACATTGCGCGTGCTCAAAATCGGATTGGGGCGCAGCTCGGGATTGGGCGCCGTGGCATCGAGCTCGCGGAGCGCGGCGTCCCAATACGCATCGAAGTCAGCCGGCCGCGGATTGCGGCCCTGGTATTTGAGAAGCTCGGGAAGCGGACGATCGATGAGCGGCATCGGAAAGTGAGAACAATCTTAAACAGGAAGATCGGGAAGCACGGAAAGGACTATCTTCCCGACCTTCCTGATCCTCCTGTTCAACCTCCGTTCTGACGATCTCAGAACACACGAACGAAGGACCGCGGACCGAGGTCCACAAAAGCGGCCGGGAGCGGTAGCTCGCGCAGAAGTTTGCCGTCGAGGGCAAAGATGCCAAGGACGCCGGCCTTCTCGCGCAGCGGCGCATAAAGCTCGCCGCGCTCCGCATCGAGCGCGAGCGAGCCGGCGGCGGCCTTGCTTAGCGTGATCGCGGAGAGGCGCTTGCCCTGCAGGTCGTGAAACGAGAGCTGGCGGCCGTCGGCGTGCAGCGCGAGCAGTTGGTTCTTTTGCGGGTCGCAGGCGAGACCGGATGCCGAGGAGACGCCTTCGAGCGGAAAGGTGCCGACGACCTTGCCGAAGCGGCTGGTCTCGACGACGCGCGTCGGCGTGCCGTCGAGGAAGAAGAGATGCCCGCTGCGCGGCACGAGCGCAAGATCGCCGCCCGTGGTGAGGCCCTCGGCCGTGTACTCGCGCTTGATGGCGCGCGCAGGGCGGTCGACGACCCGGATTTTATTTCCGGGCGCGAGGCGCAGGAAGAAATGATCCGTGAACGGATCGTAAGCGAAGCCCGTGAGTTGATCCTCCTCCTCGAGGAAGCTCGGCGCCTCAGCCGCCTGCCCTTCGCGATGATCGGCGATGCTCTTCTCCCCACGGTCGCGCGCGAGCGAGTAAACATGGAGCGGGCCGGGCGTGGCGCAGCCGGCGAGGGCACCGGCGACCAGGACAAGCAAGGCGCGAAGCAGGGACGGAACCGGGACGATGGACGACGGCTTCATGCGGCAAAGCGCGAGAGAGTGGATTTCGCCCGGGGCGAGGCGACGCCAAAAAGCATTTGTTCTTCGGGGCAGGCGGCGCGATGCTGGGGGCATGAAAGTCGCATTCATCAGTGGCACGAGCATCGTGAACTCGACGTTGTTCTCGTCGTGGGACGTGAAGACGGTGGAGACGAAGCACGGGCCCGTGACCTACAAATCGAAGGGCGACCACGCGTTGATCAACCGGCACGGCTACGCTTTTCCGCTGCCGCCGCACTCGATCAACTACCGCGCGAACATCGCGGCGCTGCAGCAGCTCGGGTTTCAGGACATCGTGTCGCTGAATTCGGTGGGCTCGCTGAAGAAGGAGCTGCCGCCGGGCACGTTTGTCTCGTGCAGCGACTACGTGGGCCTGCAGCAGGGGCCTGCGACATTTTTCGACACGGAGCTGAAGGGCGGCGCGCCCGGCATCGCCAATAATCTCATCCCGAAGATCGTCGCGGAGCTTGCGCCGGAATTTACGATCCACACCGGCAAGGTGTATGTGCAGATGCGCGGCCCGCGCTTCGAGACCAAGGCGGAAATCCGCATCGTGAAAGATTGGGGCGACGTGATCGGCATGACCGCCGCGCACGAGGCGGACCTCTGCACGGAAGTCGGCCTGCGCTACAACAGCCTCGGCCTGATCGACAATTACGCCAACGGCCTCGAAGGCACCGAAATCGACTTCGCGAAATTCAAGGATCTCGTGAAGGACAACCAAGCCAAGGTGAACCGCCTGTTCGTGCGGTTGCTGGAGATCCTGGCGTGAGGGTGGGGCGCGTTATCCTCGAGCCTGTTTTCGACCTAGAGGGCTAATCTACCTCTGTCATTCTGAGCGCAGCGAAGAATCCACGGGAACGGATATCCTGCCGCCTTCGCATGCGTGGATTCTTCGCTGCGCTCAGAATGACAGCCGTTTTGAAAACACACCCCAACAGGCCGTCAGGGTGTTCGCACGCTGAGGGCGCCACACCCTAAGGGTAAGCCGCCCTACCTTATTTGCCGGGAACCCAGGCTACGATCCGCAGCGGACCACCGCTGCCGCCTTTGATCTTCATCGGGAGCGCGACCACCTGTGCACCGGTGGCGGGGATGCGGTCGAGGGCGGCGACGTTTTCGAAGACGGGAATGTTTTTGCCCATGAGGATCACGTGCGTCTCGAATTTCTCCGACTTGCCGAAGTCGATGCTCGCGGTGTCGAGGCCGACGGCGCGGGGCGAGCGTTTTTCCACCAGCCACCTGGCGGTGGCGGGCGCGAGGCCGGGGAAACTCAGCAGCGCGACGCCGGCGGGGCCGCGCACGTCCGTGCCGAGGTACTTCTTCGCGTCGGGCCAGTGGCGGCCGAAGCCGGTGTGGAGAAGGATGATCGTATTAGCGGGAATGGCGCCGTGCGTTTTTTCCCACGTTTCGATATCGGCGACGGAGATCTGATGATCGCGATTGGCGAGGCAGGCCTTGGAGACGTCGATGCACACGGCGGGGCCGATGAGCTTGTCGAGCGAGAGTTCATCGGCGTGCTGGCGGCCCTCGGCAAAATGGATCGGCGCATCGAGGTGCGTGCCGCCGTGCTCGGACGCGGAGAATTTTTTCGCGGTGTAGAAAAAGCCCTTTTCGGTGCGACCAGCGAAGACGGTTTCGAGGACGAATTTGTCGGCCGTGGGCCAGTAGAGCGTGTCTTTGGAGAAAGCGTGCGTAAGGTCGACCCACGCGCCGGCACCGGAGGTGGGGAGTTGTGCGGGGAGTTGTGCGGGGAGGGTGCGGGCGAGGACGAAGAAGCCGAGAAGCGCGAGGAAGCGTTGGGCGATTTTCATAGTCGGGGAATGGAGTGGAACGAGAACAGCAGGGCTAGTGCGACGCGGGGGATTCTTCAGGCGCACCGAGCGCCGCCTCCTCGTGATCGAGGAGCTGCTGGAGCGGGCGGTGGGTGTCGTCGGAGATGAGGTCGCGCGACCAGAGATCGTCGAGGGCGGCGCGCTCGGCGCGCAACGCCGTGAAGCGGAGCGCGCGGGCATCGGTGCGCTGGCGGCGGGCGCTCGCGCGGTTCTCGCCCTCGGCGGTGAGCTCGGCGAGGCGGAGCTCATACTCGGCGAGTACCCGGCGGCGGGCGGTCTCGCCCTCGGCGGCGGCTGCAGCGGACGTGTCGTCGCGCAGGCTGCGGAGGCCTGCCTGGACGGCGGCAATGCGCGCCTGGTTTTCCTCGCGAAGCGCGGTGTCGTCGGCCTGCACGCCGAGGCGGCGGATGAGAGCTTCGAGCGTCGTGCCCTGCAAAAGAAGGGTCACGACGATGACACCTGCGGCGAGGAAGATGACGATATTGCGGCCAGGGAAAGCGGAGCCATCGGCGAGCGTGACGGGAATGGAGAGGGCGGCGGCGAGCGTGATGGTGCCGCGCATGCCGGCCCAGCCCGCAACGAGGAGCGTGGAGCGCGGAGGCCGCGGCTCATTGCGCAGAGCGCGACGGAAGATGAAGTAAGGAATGTAGCCGCCGGGGTACATCCAGACGAGCCGCGTGACGATCGCGATGCCTGAGGTGGCGACGACGAAGAGCGTGAGCTGCACGGGCGTATACGTGCCGGTCACAGATTCGAAAATCGCCGGGAGCTGGAGGCCGAGCAGCACGAAGGCGAGACCGTTGAACCAGAAGAGCACGACCGACCAGACGGCCCAGGCGGTCTGCCGGGTGGCGACATCCAGTCGCAGCGGATCGCGCCAGCCGGCGTAGAGCCCGGCGGCGACCACGGCGAGGATGGCGGAGACCCCGAGCGCCTCGGCCGCGAGGTAAGCGGCAAAGGGCGTCATGAGCGAGACGGTGACCTCTACGAAGGTATCGGTACTCTGGAAGCAGCGCAGGGTATCGCGGGCCCAGCCGACGAGCCAGCTCACGGCGAGGCCGAGCGCGATGCCGCCCACCGCGAGCACGAGGAACTCCATGGTGGCGGCGCGGAGCGAGAAGGCGCCGGCGGCCATGGCGGCGAGGGCGAACTTGAAGGCGACGAGGCCCGTGGCGTCGTTCATCAGGCTCTCGCCGTTGA
>JAZKEV010000222.1:0-9715 GCA_040386765.1 Verrucomicrobiota bacterium
TGAACGATTTCCTCTTCGTGTTTCCCATCACCGTGATCGCGCACGGGCTTTACGATGCCTTCCTGAACCTGCCGCAACTGGACAATGGCTTCGTCTCCACGGGCATCTATATAGGCTTTTGCGTCTACTACTTCCGCCGCGTACACGCGTTGCGGGAAAATGTGCGGATGACGATCAGCCTCACCGGGGCGTTCGTCTTTGCCATCTCGCTGCTGGCCGCGGCGATGATCATCTTCCAGATGAGCAAGCTCGGCGCCGGTGCAGGGGTCGACGTCATGTTCCTGGAGATCGTGGGCAGCGCGATTCTCCTATTCATGTTTTTCCGCGAGTTCAACGAACCGCTCGCGCCGTAAGGCGGCGGACCGAATCTACCAAGACAGCGCGTAAAAAATTTTAAGCTAACTCATAGCCACAGATGACACAGATGGCACCGATGAAGAAATCCGTGATATCCATGCCATCCGCGGCTATGGCCTTTATGGAAATGCTCTAACAATTGCCTGAAGTAGCCGAAGGCTCCCTTCCCTCATTATTGGAAGCCGATTCCACCTAGCGCGTTGCAGAACTGCGCCGACCGCCTACCGTGCGCGGCACATGGAGCTCCGCCACCTCCGCTATTTCCGCGCCGTCGCCGAATTGCTCAATTTCAGCCGCGCCGCCGAACGCCTCCGCATCGCGCAGCCCGCGCTGAGCCGGCAGATTCGCGCGCTCGAGCAGGACCTCGGCACTCCCCTCTTCGTGCGCGACCGCGGTGTCCGCCTCACGGACGCGGGCCGCGTCTTCTACACGCATACCTGCAAGATTCTGGCCCACGTCGATCTCGCCACCGCCGCCGCCCAGGAAGCAGCCTCAGGCACGGGCGGCGAGCTGATCGTCTGCAGCGACTGGCGGGTTTCAGGGCAATTCTTGCCCGCGGCCGTCGCGGAGTTTCACCGCAAGTTTCCCCGTTCAGAGGTCACGCTGCGCGACCTGCGCTACCACGACCAGCTCACCGCGCTGCGCTCGCGCCGCGCCCATCTCGGCTTCATCGTCCGCACCGTGCTCGGTCGCGCGCGCGAACTCGAGACGCTGCTCGTCCTCCGGGCGCGCCTCGTGGTCGTGCTCCCCGTCCGCCACCCCCGCGCCGACGATGATCTCCTCCAAGTCTCCGACCTCGCCACCGAGAGCTGGGTGGTCCTCGACGAAAAGGAAGCGCCCGGGTACCGCACCTTCCTCACGCAGCTCTGCCGCCTCAGCGGCTTCACCCCGAAGATCGGCCACGCTGCCTCCACGCCCGAAGGGCTCATCGGTCGCGTCGCCTCCGGCTTCGGCGTCGCCCTCGCCCTCGACCTCGCCGCCCCACACCACAACCAACTCGTCCGCGTCCGCTCCCTCGACGTCGAACCCCTCGAGCTCTGCGCCGTCTGGCACCGCCGCGAGACCTCCCCGCTCCTTGCCGCCTTTATCGACATCGTCCGCGAGCAAGCCGCCCTCAATCTTGCTGCTGCGTCCACAGCTCTGCCCCCCAAGTCCGCCAAACCCGCGCCCAAAACCAAGCGCGTCCGCTCAGCCTAATCCCATCGCGCGCATCTCACCCCACCGCCGGCTGCCGCGCCGGCAGGTAGAACGTAAATCGCGCTCCGCCACCGGGGGCGTCGTCCATCCGGATCGTTCCGCCCATCCGCTCGACGGCCTTCTGCACGATGGCGAGGCCGATGCCGGTGCCGGGGTAGCTCTGCTCGGTGTGCGCCTTTTCGAAAACATTGAAGATCTTTTCGCGGTAGATCGGCGCGATCCCGATGCCGTTGTCGGTCACCATGATTTTAATGCGATCTCCGTCCTGCTCCGCCTGGAGCTGGATGCGCGGTTGCGCATCTGGCCGGACAAACTTCAGCGAGTTGCCCAGCAGGTTGATCAGGATCTGAGTGAGCAGTATCCGGCTCGCCCATACGCGGGAGACCTTCACATCGAGCTCCACCACGGCGTCCTTCGCCTTGATCTGGTCGCTCATATCCGCGATCACCTGGCGGAACTCCTCCTCGATATCCAGTTGCCGCATCGGCGCCTCGCCGTGGCTGATCCGCCCGTAGGCGAGCAGGTCCGAGATCATCCGGTCCATCCGGGCCGCCGCCGTGCACGCGCGCCCCGCATACTCCTGCGCCTGCTCGTCCATCTGCGGCGCATACTCTTCGCGCAGGATGTTTACATAGCCCTGGATGCCGCGCAGCGGCGCCCGCAGGTCATGCGCGATGCTATAGCAGAACGTCTCCAGCGAGCGATTGCTCTCCTCGAGCTTCTGCGTGCGGTCGCGCACCTTCTGCTCCAGCTCCCCGTTGAGTTTGCGCAGTTTCGCCTGCGCCTGAATCAGGTCCTCGTTGCGCCGCACGGCCACTTCGTAAACCGAAAGCAGCAGGTTCAAGATCTGCGGCCGCTCGGCGGTGATGAGGTGGAGCCGGCCCTCGTGGCTGATCTCGATGCCCGGCTCGCCTTTCTCGCGCTCCGGCAGATCGCGGTTGGCGATCACGTGCTGGATGCGGGAGAGCAAATAGTCCTCGGCAAACGGCTTTCCCACAAAGCTGTCCGCCCCGCACTCCAGCCCGGTGATGACGTCGCGCGGATCGGAAAGCGAGGTCAGCAGCACCACCGGGATGTGCGCGAGGTCCGGCGTCCGCTTGATCTCACGGCACAGCGCGTAGCCGTCCATCTCCGGCATGATGATGTCCGTGATGACGAGCGTCGGCGCGATCTCGCGGAAGCGGGCCCAGGCATCCTTCCCATTGATGGCGATCGTCACCGCATACCCCTGCCCCTCCAGCGTGTGGCGGAGCATCTCGCGCTGCGTCGGACTGTCTTCGACTATGAGTATTTGCTCCATGATTACGGTATCGAGGGTGTCGCGGCCGCGGCGAAGCGCGTCAGCACCTCCGCGATTCTTCCTGGTGGCAGCACAAAATCCGCCGCACCCAGCTTGATCGCCTCGCCCGGCATGCCGTGGACGACCGAGCTCTCCTTGTCCTGCGCGATCGTGATCGCGCCCAGTTGCTTCAATTGCAGCAAGCCCTCCGCGCCATCGCGGCCCATGCCCGTCAGCAATACCCCGATCGCCTGCGAGCCGTAGGTCCGCGCGATCGATTGAAAGAGATGCGAGACCGAAGGGCAGAGCAGCGCGGTCAGGCGATCCGGCGTGAGCGTGACGCATTCGTGGAAATCCACGCCGAGGTGCAGTCCGTCCGGCGCCACATACACCCGCCCCGGCAGGAGCCGCTCGCCGGCCTGCGCGATCTGCACCGGGAGGTGGCAGGAGTCGCCCAGCCACGAGACAAAGCCCTCCACAAAACCGGCGGCGATGTGCTGCACGACGAGGATAGGCGCTGGGAAATCGGCACGCAGGTCGGTGATGATCTGCTTCAACACCGTGGGTCCACCCGTGGAGGCGCCGATGGCCACGACCCGAAACGACTTCGGGCTCTCCACGCTCCTATCGGTCGCCATGGGCACGCGGCTCCGCGAGGCGCCGGGTTTCCAGCGCCGTACCACGCGGACTTCCGACATCAGGCGGATCGTCTGGAGCAGCTGCTTCGCGCTCGCTTCGTGATCGTGGCTATCCGCTCCGTAAGGCCGGGGCACGATCGCGAGCGCGCCGCTTTCCAGCGACTCGAAGGTCGCGCGGACTTCCTCCGTGATCGTGTTGCCCGTCACCACGACGATCGGCGTCGGATGCGTCTGCATGATCCGCTCGATCGCCTCCGGACCACCCATGCGCGGCATGATGATATCCATCGTGATCAGGTCGGGCTTCAACGAGTCGACCCGCTCCAGCGCTTCCACTCCGTCGCCGGCGGTGCCGACGACGGTCATCCCCTCGGTCGAGTTGATGAGATGCGCGAGAAAATCCCGCGCCACGGCCGAATCGTCGACCACCATTACCTTGATCATGCGAGCAACCTCCCGATCGCTTCGAGCAAGTCGCTCTGGTCGAAGCTGCTTTTCACAATGTACGCATTCGCGCCGGCATCGACGCCGCGCGCCTTGTCCTCCCGGCTCGCGAGCGAGGTGATCAGGATCACCGGCAGCGTCGAGAGATCCTTATCCGCACGGATCTTCGCGGTGAGCTCAAAGCCATCGAGTCGCGGCATTTGCACGTCGGAGATCAACAGGTCGGGCGGTTCGAATTTCAAAGTCGTCAGCGCATCCGCACCATCCACCGCGGTCCGCACCTCGAAGCCCGCGCCTTGCAGGATGCTCTTTATCAACGTGCGGGAGGTGATCGAGTCTTCGGCGATGAGAATCTTTCGCTTCCGCGCGACCGCAGGCGCGGCCCGCCCAGGTTGCGCGCGCCGCGCGCCACCCCGACGAATGGCCGAACCGACCAGGCCCGTGGCGTTCAGCACCGGCACGATCTGTCCTCCGCCTACGATCGTCGCGCCCATAAAGTGCCGCATCCGCGCCAGCAGCCGCCCGAGGCCCTTCATCACGATCTCCTGTTCGTAGGGCACGCCGTCCACCCGCAGCGCCACCCGCGAACGGCCGACCGAGAGCATCACCACGAAAACGGATCCGCTCTGCGCCATCTGCTTCCCCACGGCCGGGATGCCCAGGATTTCCGACAGCTTCACGAGCACGATCGACGCGCCTTCGAAGTCGAACGTGTCCTGATTCTTCACCCGCTTGATCCGACCCGAGTCGAGGCGGATCACGCGGCGTACATGCGCGGCTGGAATAACAAAGGGCCGGCTCTGCGCCATCACGAAGATCCCGCGAAACCGCGCGAGAGTGATCGGCAATTGCAGTCGGAAAGTCGTTCCGCGCCCCAGCTCGCTCTCGATCGCGACGCTGCCGCCGATCTGCTCGGCCTTTTCGCGCACGATCGCCAGCCCTAGCCCCCTCCCGGAAAGCTCCGTCACTGTCGAGCTCGTCGAGAATCCCGACTCGAAAAGCAGCCCCAGCGCATCGCCCTCGCTCAACTCCTCCACGTCCTCACCGATCAGTTTCAGCCGGCGCGCATGCGCCGTCACCTTCGCGGCATCGACACCCCGGCCATCGTCCGCGACCACGATCTCCACATCGCCACCGCTTTTCTGCGTGACTGCGATCGTGAGTGTGCCGCGTGATGCCTTTCCCGCCGCGCGCCGCTCCGCCGGCGTCCCGAGCCCGTGGTCGACCGCATTGCGCACCAGATGCACGATGGCGTCCTTGATCTCCTCAAGCACGCGGCGGTCGATCTCGGTTTTTCCGCCCTCGAGCACGAGATCTATTTCCTTGCCCTGGCTCAGCGCGGCCTCGCGCACAAAGGAAGGGAAAATCTCCAGCAGCGAATCGAAGGGCAGCATCAGCACTTCCTTCGTCTCGCCCAGCAGATGATCCACCATCGTGCCCAGCCGGCGCTCATCCTGCCGGGCCGCGCGCGACACCTGGGCCAGCTCATCCTGCCAGCGCTCGACGAACTCGTGATTCCAATCGAGGAAATGCACCAGCGCCTTCAGCTCGCGCGTCACGGGCGAAGGCAGCCCCGCATCGATGAAGCGTCGCGCCGCGACCATTTCCTTGCGGATACGTGCCCACTCCTTCTTCCAGACCGCCTCGCGCTCCTCGATCGCCCGCAAGGCCGCGACGCGCTGTGCGCCCGTGAGCTTTGCCGTGAGCAGCTCCTCCGCGTGAACCAGCAGCGCATCAAGCCGCGCGCTCGGCACGCGCACCAGCCCCGCTCCCGCCGGGCCGCGAGCCGCGACCGTCATGGCCGCCTCCACGGCCGTGGGAGCCGTCTTGCTGCCCACCACTCCGATGGCATCCTCTCCGAAATTCAACATCGCCGAGAGCCGCGTAAGTTCCGCGTGCAACTCGGCGATGGTCCCCGGTGGGACTTTCTTTTTGGCCTGTTTGAGCAACCCGAGACGGTGCTCCAACGCCTGACACAAAGCTTCCGCATCTTCCTCGCCTACGAGCCGCGCCGCCCCCTTCAGGGTGTGCGTCAGCCGGAAGATGGTTTCGATGATCGCGGCATGCGCCTCCACGTCCGCCGATTTCTCGAGCGCAAAAAGCCCGGCGGAGATCTCGTGGAGATGCTCCGTCGCCTCGGCGCGAAACGTCTCGCGCAGGCGCCGCTGGAAGGCCGGATCTTTCATCGGCCCGTCAGCCATGCCGGCCTCCTGTCTCTCGAACGGCCTGCCCGCTCGCGCAGGTTCCGGCATTCCGTACGCTGCGACGACTCCACACCGCGCCGCCCGGGCGGCGCGCGGATTCTTCGCAAGGGTTGGGATGACGGAGCAGGTTCACGAGAGGTGAAGAATTCTGGTGGCGAGCAGAGCGCTCAGACCGTGAAGCGCTGCACGACCTGCTTCAGATTCTGGCCGAGTTGATTGAGGTTCTTCGCCCCGGTCTCGGCCTGTTGCGTGCCCGTCGCATTCTGCCGGCTCGCCTGCAGGATATTCTGGATCGCCATCGTCACCTGATCGATGCCGATCAGCTGCTCCTGGCTCGAGGCGGTGATCTGCGTGGCGGCCTGCGCGGCCAGCACGATGCTCTCGGCGAGCGTGCGGATGGCGTCGCCCGATTGATTCACCTGCTTCACGCCGGCATCCACGGCCTTGCTGCCCTGCTCGGCCGCCATCACGGTCGCGCTCGTCGCGCGCTGGATGTCGTTCAGGATGCCGCGGACCTGCGCGGTCGACTCCTTCGATTGGTTGGCGAGATTTCGGATTTCCTGCGCCACCACCGCGAAGCCTTTGCCGTGCTCGCCGGCCTTCGCTGCTTCGATGGAGGCATTGACGGCGAGGAGATTCGACTGCTCCGCGAGATCGTTGACCGATGAGATGATTTCGCCGATCGCCTGGCTCTGCTCGCTCAAGCGCACGACCGTCTCCGCGATCAACTCCATCTGCTCGCGTACGTTATTCATGCCCAAAACCGATTCGTCGATCGCCTTGCGGCCGGTCTGCGCCGACTGCGCGGCCTTCTGCGCCACATCAGCGACATGACCCGCTTTCTGGGCAGAAATCTGTGCGGTCTGCTTTACCTCTTCAGCCGTAGACGTCGTCTGGCTCACCGCGCTCGCCGTCTCGGTGGCGCTCGTCGCGATCTGCGCGGTCGCCGTGAAGATCTCGCTCGCGGAGGTCGCGAGCACATTCACGCCCTCCTGGATTTCGCGGTGCACCGTGCGGAAATTCTCCAGCATGGTGGCAAAGGCCGTCGTCAACACGCCAACCTCGTCGCCTCGGAGTGCAGGCGCCACCTTCACGGTCAAGTCACCACGCGAGACGCGCTGTGCCACCACCAGCAGTTCCTGAAGCGGATTGGCGATCATTTTGCCCAGCACGAGGACCCCGAGAAGGCTGCAGAGCAGAACACCCACGCTCGCGATGATGAACACGCTCTGGGCCTTCGCCGCGGTCGCGCGCGAGCGCTCCAGCGCCTCGGTCGCCTCCACATCTCCGGCGGCGATCATGTCGACGATGATATCCCTCATCTTGATGTAGCGATCGTTGTTTTCAGTAAGGGAGAGCCGGCGGGCCTCAGCGATATTACCCGCCAGCGTGAGATCGAACACCTGGTCGCGCACGGACGCATACGTCACACGGAGGGCCATATGCTCCTCGAGCTTGCGCAGGAAAAGAGTCGCGTTGGCATTACGCTCACGCAAGCGGGTGATGACCTTCTCGTTCTCCGCATGCTCCGCTCGCACGCGATTAATCCACTGCTGCTGCTCGGCGCGCTCAGTCGCGGCCAGCATCATCAGCACGCTGACGCGGCCTTCATTGTGATTGGCCACCATGCGGGAGAGGTCGCCCACGTTGAGCTGTTTGTTGCGCGCCTCTGCCTGCGCGACAAGCAGTTCGGAAATGCTCGAGTAGGCGAACGCGATCGCGATCGCGAATAGCACCATGATCACCCCAAACACGGTGAAGAGTTTGGAGCGCACGGAGATGTCTTGGAAGAACTTCATGGAGTGGCGGGGAGTTGAAGCTAAAGCTCAGCGGTGTCGTCGATCTGGAGGTCGGGCATGAGTGCCGGAAGGTCGAGGAGGATCAGCCCGTCTTCGGCGATCCCGCGGATGTGCTTGATGTCGAGCCCCGCGACTTCGCGCCGCAGCCGGGCCGGCGCCACCGTGCGCAGCCCGAGGACTCGCTCGGTCATCACGCCGAAATCCACGCCGTCGCAGGCGACGATCAGCATTTTTTCGGATGCGGCATCCGCTCTGCCTACGAGACGCAGCAACGGTCGCAAGTCGAAGGCGGGCACCACGCGGCTGCGGACATTCACGAGGCCACGCACAAAGGCCGGCACGCCCGGCAGCGCGGTGATATCGCGCGGGATCACCGCTTCGCGCACCACGGCCGCATCGAGCCCGAAGACCTGCCCATCCAATTCGAAGGCTACCACCTCGATCGTCTTTTCCTCGGCCGCAGCCGCGCGCGTGCGCTTTGCCAGCACGCGAGCCCTCTGCGCGAGCAGTTCCCGATCCCGCATTGCGGTATCGTGGCGCGCGGTCCCGGCGATGCTGTGCTCAACCAAGGCGTGCACCGCGGCCCAGTCGATCGGCGCCTTGGCCGCTCGGGCATTGCTGCGATTATCGGGCGTGGAGTGGGAGGGAGTCATCGCGGGAGCGGCACTTTACGCCGCATCGTGTCGGAGGTTGTTTTCCACGACGGCCTGCAGCCGCCCCACGGTGAGACCATCGGCCCCGGGCACCGCGTCGCCGCGATTGTGCCCGCCGAGCAGGCGCAGCACGAGCGCGTACTGCCGCCGCGCCTCGCGCGCATCGCCCAGCCGCTCGGCAATGCAGCCCAGCGCAAAATGCGCCATCACCGTCTCGGGATCGAGAAACAGCACGCGCTGGAAGGCCTGCGTCGCCTCCGCCATTCGGTTCTGCTCCTGCAGGATGCAGCCGCGCAGGTAGTGAAAATTGGGATTCACCTTGTCCAGCGCGATCGCGTCATCGCACGCCGCCAGCGCCTCCGAAAGATCCCCACGATCAGCCTTCTGCTGCGCCAGCGCGGAGACGACTTCGCTCTCCGTCGTGGCGGCAGCGGACGCGGCGGTCCGCGCATCGGCCACTTGGGTCGCATCGCTCTTCGCCGCGATCTGCGCCGGCTCCGGCGCGCGAGCAGCCGCTGACGGAGCCGACTCCGGCCACGCGGGCCACAGCGCCGGTGGCAGCGCACGCTCCGCGATCGCCTTCTGCGCCGCTACCGCCGCCGCACCCTGGCCGTGTTGAAAGACTCCGGGGCCGCACTGAATCAGGCCCAGCTCCGTCGCCTGCGGGATCGAGATATCGCACGGCCCCACCAGCAGCCAGCCCTCGCGCGAGAGGGCGGCCACGAGGCGCCGCACGATCTTCGCGTGCCACTCCGCGGAGAAATACATCAGCACGTTCCGACACAGGATCAGGTCGAAGTCCGCCTTCTCGTCAAACTCCCGGGGATACGTCGCGTCGGCGAGATTCAGGTGAGAAAACTTCACCATCTTCCGCACGTCGGGATCGATATCATAGCGCCCGTTGGGCTTGCGGGTGAAATACGATTGCTTGAGCCAGTCCGGGGTATCGCGAAACGACCACTCGGTGAACAGTCCGCGGCCCGCACGGCTCAACACGTGCGAATTGATATCGGTCGCGAATATGCTCACCGTGCCCGGCTGGAGGTGCGGAAAGATCCGCCGGAGCAGAATCGCCACCGAGTAAGGCTCCTCGCCGCTCGAGCAGGCCGCGCTCCAGATCCGCAACGGCCGGCCTTGCGCCTGC
>JAZKEV010000223.1:0-3060 GCA_040386765.1 Verrucomicrobiota bacterium
CGCGCAACGCTTTTTGAGCGGTGCGAGCGAAGCTGCAATGCGTATCCGTGATCGGAGATCAGCATCACGGTAGCATCGGCTTCGAAGTGGCGGAGCAGGTCCCCAAGCAGGACATCGACGAGGCGGTAGGCGCCGATCACGACCTCGCCGTAGAGCGCGGCAGCGGAGCCGTGCGCAGCGGTGTCACGGGAAAGATGATACGGCAGGAACTCGTCGCAGATGCGGCGGAGAAAGGGGAAGCAGACCGCGAGGAGGGCAGGGCGGTCGTTCAGGGCGAGCGCGATGCTGGCATTGTGCAGCGAGTAGAGCTCAGCGAGATGGTGCAGCAGCCGCGTGGGGCGCGGATCGCGTTTGAGATCGAGCTCGGCGAGGCGCGGGATGAAAAGCCCGAGCAGGGCGGGATCGATCTCTGCCGGTGGCACGAGGGCGGTGGCCAGCTCGTCGGCGCGGGCGGCGGGCCATACCGAGGCGGACGGCGCGGCGCCGCGGGCGAAGTACTCGGAAACGCCCGTGGCAGCGGCACTGTGGGCTGCTTCATCCGCCACGCGGACGCCGGGCCAGCCGAGTACGGCGGTTGGCCGGCCGAGGGCGGATAGTGTCCGCCAGAGCGGGGGACGCTGGCAGGCCACGGAGCCGCCGGGGATGACGCCGTGCTCATCAGGATGGCAGCCGGTGGCGGCCGTCATCCAGGACATGCCGGGATCGAACGGCGCGAAGCCACGCAGCGAACCGCTCGCGCCCTCACGCCGGAGGGCGGCGAGATTTGGCATCCAGCCGGCGGCGAGGAAAGGCTCGGCGAGGGCCCAATCAGCGCCCGACCAACCGATCAGGACGACACGCTTCCCTGCCGGTGGGGCCGACATCCTTGCACTCAACGCGACCTGATAAAACTCAGGCGGCGACGGCAGTGCGCTGCTTCTGGCGGCGGCGCCACGCAGCGACGGAACCAGCGAGCAGCGCGGCCGCGCCGCCGATGGCGGCATTGGTGGCCGGCTCGGGAATAGCTCCCGTGGTGATGCTGCCGCCGTTGCTATTATAAGCCCAGTCGACCACCGTAGCGGTGGTGGTTACGCTGTCGAAATTCATCCGCGCCCAACCGTAGAGCGTGGGTGAGGTGCCGTCCACAAACGAGAAGCCGAAGAACTGGGAGCCGTCCGTGGCCTGATTGAACCAATTAAAGGTACCTGCAGACCACTCAGGGACCGCTGGGCCAATTTCCTGGCCGCCGCCGAAGTTGACGACAACAAAACTGCCAGCGGTGGCCAAGCCAACCGCACTATTGGCGGTGGAAACCACGGGCTTGATCGGCCCTCCGCTGTTGGCGATCTGGAAGTTGAAATCGTTTCCACCGCCATTGACGTCAAAGCCGACCACGGGGCCACCCAAGCCGGTGGTGGAAACATTCTGCACCCCTGAGTAGACGATCTGCGCCGAGGCGGTCGTGCCGCCGGCAGCGGCGATAGCCAAACCCACAGCGAGGGGAGACAGCGTCTTAGGAAGGGAATGACTGGCGGGCTGGAGCGACACCGCGCGAGACAAGGGAGACAAACAGGCGCGTCGAGGCTTTTACCGGCTGGCTCCGTAACCAACGATCATGCCGTGAAAACCGCGAGAATTCGCGACGTATTCTAATTTGTAATACGACCCGGAAGAGGCGCGGTGTTTCGCTAGGGAATCGTACGGTGTGGATGGCCCGACACCGAGTGCTCCGTCAGGGCGATTCAACCCCGTTTGTGTTGAACAGGAAGTTTCCGCACCTTGAGCATGCCCAGTGCGACGAAGAAGGATGAACCGAGTTGAGAACATACCGTGGAAGGAGGGTCGCGGCGCCGTCTAGCCAAGGGGGCCGAACAGAAAATTTTCTGGAATGGACGGAATGGGCGGAATGGACGGGGTGACAGGCGGGCTGGCTTGCGCTAGAATCGGGACGAGTTGGGCAGACGGAGGACGGACGGAGGAACTTGAGGAAATGATTATGAAATTATCAGTAAGGGGAGGAGTTTTTGTACCGGCGCAAACAAGGAGGCGGAGTGAGTGGCGGCGCTGGAGGCGGTACTGGCTCTCCCTCTATTTCCGGGATATTCTGCGGTATGCCGGGATTGGCTAGGAATGGCTGAGATCGGCTGGGATTCGGGCGTGCCGGAGGACGAGGAGGGGGAACCACGAAAAACACGAAATACACGAAAAATAGGACTGACTTATGTCGGCTGAAAGGGGACGGGATTTTTTGACCGCGGATGGCGCGGATACGCTTGCGCGACAACCTGGGTTTATCCGCGTTATCGGTGTTAGCCGCGGTCGGGTTGTGGGAGGGGTTGGGCGGAGGGGACCCAAGTCTTCTCCTCTATATCCGGGATATTCTGGGGTAGTCCGCGATTGGCTTGGGGGCGGGTTCGCCGAGGCTAGGGCTGTTCTCAAAATAGAAACTACATTCTACCTTTGTCATTCTGAGCGCAGCGAAGAATCCACGCGTACGGAAACGGCAGGGTGTTCGTTTCCGTGGATTCTTCGCTGCGCTCAGAATGACAATCGTTTTGAAAAAAGCACACCCTAGGTGGCGGGGGCCGAGGCTCCTCCTCTATATCCGGGATATTCCGGGGTTATCCCGGATCGTCTGGGATTTGGCGGCATTCAGGGCGCGGAGGAGGAACGAGGATGACCACGGTCTGGCACGCGCTAGAGCTTCAGCGTGGTCGTGAACAGGAAGCTGATGGGCTCGGTGAACTGGCCGATGCGGACGGGGACGCTGACGCGATTGGGTTGGGTGATGTCGCCGCCGGGTGGGCGGGGTTGGAGGCCGGCGTCTTGATATACCACCTGCTGGTTATTGAGCAGGTTCTTGATGCGGAGCTGGAACTCGATCGAGCGCGGTTTCCAGCGGGCGTCGGGCTTGAGGTGCAGCGTGTAGCCGAAGGTGGCGGTGACGAGGGTGGGGATGCGCACGTAGACGGGCGAGTTGGTGCCGAGCGCGGGATCGTCGATCGCGAGGTTGGGATTGCTGGGATCGACGAGGGTGTCGGCGGTGCGGTACTGGAGGAAGTTGGTGCCGCGGTACTGGGC
>JAZKEV010000224.1:0-2126 GCA_040386765.1 Verrucomicrobiota bacterium
GGCCCAGGATCATGAACACCGGCTCCATGCGGATCGAGCCGTAAGCGATGTGCGTGGCGCTACACGCCACAGGAGCGAAGAGGTTGTCGGCCTGGCCCTTCTTTGGCACCAGTGCGCCGTAGGCGATCTCGTACGGCCCCTTGGCCGAGACGCCGATGTCGCCCTCGTTCTGCACGAAGCCTTCGGGCGTGATGTACCGCTGCACGTTGTGCGAATCGATCGTGTAGCTGCCCATGCCCACGGAGTCCGGCGTCGGCCGCGTCTTGAGCAGCTCGTGCTCGGTCATCACATACGCCCCGATCATCCGGCGCGCCTCGCGCACATAGATCTGGTGCGACCAGCCGCCGTTATCCTTGAATTCATCCTTCGGCAGGCCCCACTTGCTCATCTGTGCCCGCACGTCCGCCGGCACGCGCGGATCGGTCGTGATGAAGTAGAGCCAGCCCTTCTGGTAGGTTTCGTGCTCTTTGAGGATCGCCCGGCGCCGCTCATAGCTCGCCTCGGGATAATCGTAATTCATGCCAATGTTGTCCGTGCTGAAAGGCCCGTGGTTGTTCGTATCCGTCTTGTGATTCGGGATCGGGTCGAATTTGCCAAACGTCTCCGTCCAGCCCGCCTCATAGACGCGTGCGAGCAGCTCATACTGCTTGGGATCGTAACCCTCCGGCTTCGCAAACGGGATTCGGTTCTCCGGGTGATCGGTCAGGCACATGCGGTAGCAGTAGGCCTGCACCTTGTCATCGCCCTCGCCATAGACGCCCGGCGAGCCGGGGTTCACGCGCGGGAGCACGCCGCTCTTCGGATCGCCCGGCACCACGTAGGGACTCACCTTTTGCTTCAGGAATCCGAAATGATGGCGGTGGTGCAGCACGCCTGTCTGCACGCCATTCCACTCCTCGCCGTAAACCTTCTTCGCCTCGCGGCCCACGTGGTACTGCACGCCTGCCGCCGCCATGAGGTCGCCTTCGTACGTCGCGTCGATGAACATCTTTCCCGTGTAGGTCCGGCCGTTGAGCATCGTGATCGACGTGATCCGGCCGCCCGTCTTCTTCACGCCCTTCGCCCGGTCCAGCCATTCGTCGCGCCGCACCTCGATGCCGTGATCGCGCACGAAATCCTCGAAGACCTTCTCCGCCGCGTGCGGCTCGAAGATCCACATCGTCCGCTGCGTGCCGTCGATCGCCGGCGTGCCCTGGCCCTTGTTGCCGTACTCGTCCTTCTTCTGCCAGCGCCAGGCAGCGTCGCCATCGTAGTGCTTCCATACGCGGTGGTAGAACTCGCGGGAGAGCCCGCCGATCACCGCCTTGTTGCCGGTATCGGTCCAGCCCAGGCCTCCGGAGGAGAGGCCGCCGAGGTGTTTGTCGGGGCCGACCAGGATCACGGTCTTGCCCATCTTTTTTGCCTGCACCGCGGCGATCACGCCGGCGCTTGTGCCACCATAGACCACCACGTCGTAGTCCGCTGCACACAGCGACGCCACGCTCAGAACGAGACCGAAACTCCATCGAGTCAGCTTGGGGTAAAACATCCGGGTGAAATGCGCATCCCGCGCCCTCATGTCGAGCGCTTCTCCTCCTGCCCTCGGCTCCCTCCACCCCTGAATGTCGCGTAGCCTTGGCGACGGCGCACCTCGATTTTCGTCAGCCAATCCCAGCTGATCGCAGAATAACCCAGAATATCCCGGCAATAGAGGAGAATTCGACCCCGCCGCCCCCGCGCCTTCGTGTCGGAGGAGGTACAGAAATTCTGCGCCTCGCTCATGCTTCATCATCCTTCTTTTAAAAAATTCCCGTGTCCGTCCTGCCCATCCCTACGACCGCCACGCCTGGGTCAGACTCATGCATCACCCTGCTTTCTCCACTCCGTCCCTGAAAGTCGCCGTAGCCTTGGCGACGGCACACCTTGGTTTCGCCAGCCAATCCCAGCTGATCGCAGAATATCCCAAAATACCCCGGAAATAGAGGAGGATTTGGCCGCCCCCCCCGCGCCCCTCCGCCCGTCGTCTCGTCTAAGCATTTCCAGAAATCCATCCTCCTTCATGATCCATATCCTCTTTTTTTTAAATTCCCCGTCTGCCCTGCCCCACCCTGCTCTACTATACCGCTGGTAGGTCTGCGTGTCACCCC
>JAZKEV010000225.1:0-2829 GCA_040386765.1 Verrucomicrobiota bacterium
TGACCGCGAATCTCCTCGCCCACTCGCGTCTCTTCCGCGCCGGCATCGCGCGCAGCGGCGCCTACAACCGGACCCTCACCCCTTTCGGCTTCCAGCGGGAACAACGCTCGTTCTGGCAGGCGCCCGGCATCTACACTGCGATGTCACCCTTCAATTTCGCCGACCGGATCAAGGATCCGCTCCTCCTCGTCCACGGCGCCGCGGACAACAACTCCGGCACTTTCCCGCTGCAGAGCGAACGCTTCTACCACGCCCTCAAAGGCCACGGCGCCACCACCCGGCTCGTCATGCTCCCGCACGAGTCGCACGGCTACCGCGCCCGCGAGAGTTTGCTCCATCTGCTCTGGGAAACGGAGACGTGGCTCGACACCTACGTGAAGCGCACGGCTCGGGACGCCCGTCAGTAAACGGGAAGCGGCGATCATGCCTTGGCCGCACCCGAATTCCAGCATGCGATTGCCGTTCATAGGATTGACCTTGGGCAAGATCGTGGCGGCATGGGTCTCATGCGCATCCCGGTCGAATTATACGCGCTGGGGTGTGTTCTGCTGGTCATTCTTTGCTTTGGGGCTGCGGGAGGATTCGTGAGCGGCTTTCTCGTCCGCAAGAAGGAGACTCAAAACGCAAAGCCAGAAGTTGCCGGAGACGGAGATGAAATCGACCTGAGTAGTCGCTCGAGACGAAAACACCTGGTGAACGCCTTGGCCGGAGCGGTGGGCGCCTTTGCGTTCGCGCCCTTCGGCGCTCGCATTCTCGATCTCAAGCTCGAGCCCTTGTTTTCGCTGGTTGATGTGGAGGAGACGGTCAAAAGCACCCTCTTCCTCATCAGCTTGTCCGCCATCGGGGGTTTTGCGGGCTATCGAATGCTCACCTCGCTTGCGAACAAGATGCTCGCCAAGCTGGAAGAGCGCGCCGATGACCTCGACGAGCGTACTCGTTCACTGGAGACGTCGAAAGCCCAGCTGGAGGAGAAGACCAGCGCGCTCCAGGAATCCAACGTTGTCCTGGAGGCAAAACTCCTGGAAGCGCAGGCGGACCTACACGTTTCAGAAGCACGTTTTCAAGACGCACTGTCGCTGCTTGATGATTTTTTCAAGCGCGTCGCCACGGTCTCAATTCCATCGGAGGTTCTGGCCTCGGCTCATAAAACAAAAGGGAGAGCCCTGAAACGAGTGGGCCGCGTGCGGGAAGCGCTGGCTGCAGCAGATGAGGGACTTGAATTGCCGGGGGTTCCTCCACGAGCCCGATCCAGCCTACTCTACAACAAGGCCTGCTACACGGCACTTTTGGCGGCCGCGCCCGCCTCGGCGCAGGACGTGCAGGCCGTGGTGGCCCTGTTGAAAGGGAGTCATGCACTCTTTCCGCTCAAGAAGAGCGAATTGGATGACGATAAGGATTTTGACCCCATTCGCGAAACTGACGCCTTCAAGGCCTTTCTCTCTGAACTCAGCTAGACCGCTTGACTGCCACCTCCCTTCACCCACACTTTTTCCCATGCTAATCAATCAAGACCGGGGCGGCGTCTGATCAGAATCTGCAACGATCGCACTCACGCCTTTCAAACATTCAAAAAGCCGCGGCAATTCTGCCGCGGCTTTTGTTTTCCCGCTTGTGACGGGTCGGGAAACAAAGACGTGGCTTCACGCCCACTTGAAATGAGCCCGCGTCCGGCCGCATGACCGCGTTTGCTCTCGCGCTCGTGCTCGTCGCCGCGGTCTTGCATGCGACGTGGAACCTCTGCGCCAAACGCGCCGGCGGCGGGCTGCCTTTTGTCTGGGTCGTCGGCGTCGTCATCTGCGCGCTCTACACGCCGGTCCTCATCGGCTACTGGATCGTGTACACGCCCGTGATCTCGTGGACGGACGCCGCGTGGATCGCCGGCAGCGGCGTGCTCAAGACGTGCTACTCGCTCTGCCTGCAGCGCGGCTACCGCACGGGCGATTTTTCCCTGATCTACCCGCTTGCCCGCGGCACCGGTCCGCTGCTCTCGACGATCGGGGCCATCGCCCTGCTCGGCGAACGCCCCACGCCACTCGCGCTCGCCGGCGGCGCCATCATCGTGATCGCGGTCTTCTTCCTCACCGACGGCACGCGCCTCTTCCACGACACCCACGGCCATCTGCGCAGCGCGATGCGGTACGGTCTCCTGATCGGCGGCTTCATCGCCACCTACACGCTGTGGGATCGTCACGGCGTCCACGCCCGAGGCATCCCGCCCGTGATCTACGACGGCGGCACCGCCTTCGTCGTACTCGCGCTGGTCACGCCTTCCGCCCTCCCCCGCTGGCCCGAGGTCGTCCGGCACTGGCGCGAACACCGGCGCTACGTATTCGGCATGGCCCTACTTTCGCCGACCGCCTACGTGCTCGTGCTGACCGCGATGGCGTTTACGCCGGTCAGCTACATCGCCCCCGCCCGCGAAGTGAGCATCGTCATCGGCGCGTTCATCGGCGCCCGCTACCTCAAGGAAGCCGACGGCCGCCGCCGCATCTGGGCCGCCCTCGCCATGGCCGCGGGCGTCATCGCCCTGGCCCTCGGCTGAGTCGGAAGGAACCGCAAAAAGGCGCAGAAGGCGCAAAAATCGATCCGGTGTTTTTGCGCCTTCTGCGCTTTTTTGCGGCCCTGCCTTGTTGCCAGCGATTCGGTTGCGGCTGCTCCGGTCTGCGTCCCGTCAACTTTCAATCCCCACAGGCTGGCGCCACGCCGCAGAAGGGCTCACGTTGACGCCATGAAATCCCGGCTCCTCTGGATTGCCATCCTCGCGGTCGGGGCGACCGCGCTTTATTTTGGCATCAGCCAGCCGCCCGTTTCCACGCTGCCCAAGGAGGT
>JAZKEV010000226.1:0-833 GCA_040386765.1 Verrucomicrobiota bacterium
GGCGACGGAGCGGAACTCGAGGTCGCTGGCGAAAGCGGCGTCGGCGTCGGTCGGATCGACATTATCCAGCAGGAACTCCGCGAGGAACTGCGGCTGGTGCACACCGTAAATCTGCGCGCCCATCCGGAAGAGACGCGCGGCGAGGGGACGGAAATGCGCGGCACCGCGGCGCTCGCATTCGCGCGCGAGCTCGAGCCCTTCGTCGATCGCGTCGGTGGCCGCAGAGGCGAGTTCGTTGATCGGCTGGCGCGCGGCCTCCGTGAGGACCAGCTGCGCGCCGAGGATCATCGCGAGCGCGCGGCGGGCGCGAAGGCTCATCTCGGCAAAGGCGACATGCGTGAGCTGCACTTCAACGAGCTCGGACAATGCAGTCTCGGCGGCGGCGCGGGCGCGGGCCAGCGTCGGGCCGGACTCAGCGAGTTGCTGCTCGTGCTGACTCAGCAGCACGTGCGCGAGATTGGTCCACGCTCCCGCGATATTCAGCCGGTAAGACGGATCGGTATCGCGCGGGAGCGGGGCGAGCTCAGAGATGGCCGCCTCGAAGGAGCTGGCGGCCGGAATAAATTCGGAAATCGAGATGAACGCGTGGCCGCGATTGAGCCAGGCCGCGCCGAGGTGATTGCGGTAATCGTGATGCGCGTCGAGCGGGAGCGTGCGCAGAACCGCGATGGCCTCGTCGTACGCCGCGACGGCGGTGCGGACGGAAGCAACCGCCTCCTGATTGCGCTGCTGCTGGCCTTGCTCGGCCGCGAGTTTTTGCAGGGCGTTGCCGCGATTCATCCAGACAACGCCGAGCGCGCGTCGCGTCTCATCATGCGCGGCTGGAGTGGCGC
>JAZKEV010000226.1:843-1188 GCA_040386765.1 Verrucomicrobiota bacterium
TCGAGGGCCTGGCCTTGCTGCAGCAGGGCGAGAGCGGGGGAGGGCGGCGGCGTGGGCGCGTCGGACATCGGTCGTATCAGGAGGAGGTGGCGGCGAACGCGAAGCGTACGTGCGCAGTGGAGGGAATTACGCCGTCGGAGTCGGCGAGCAGGGCAAGGGAGCAGTTGACGATTTCGTCGAGGCGGGCGCCATCGAGCGGAAGCTGGCGGGTGAGCCAGGGGGCACCACGGCCGGCGCGGACCTCAATGCGGAAGGCGCGGCGCGCCCAGCAGCGGACGCGGTAGAACGCGAGGTAGTGGCTGCCGCCGAGCAGGCGGCGCACGCGGAAAAGCTGCTCGAGGCAC
Organism: Verrucomicrobiota bacterium; assembly: GCA_040386765.1. Taxonomy (GTDB): domain Bacteria; phylum Verrucomicrobiota; class Verrucomicrobiia; order Opitutales; family Opitutaceae; genus ER46. Next base: position 1,188 of record JAZKEV010000226.1, read on the forward strand.
G
>JAZKEV010000226.1:1198-2810 GCA_040386765.1 Verrucomicrobiota bacterium
TCCAGCGCCCTGGGCATCGCCACCGGTGGCGGCGAGCGAGCGGAGATCGAGCGCCGCGTCGAAGAGCGCGGTGTCGCGCGGATCGAGCTCGGCGAGCAGAAGATCGAGCGTGGCCGCGCCGTCGTGGAACGGACACGACGCTGACCCGCCACTCACGCGGCGAGCTGCATCGGAGGTGGATGAAGGAGTGGCAGTGGTCACTTGAGATAGCTCTTCAGCATCCAGGTCGTCTTCTGGTGCCATTGGATGCGGTCGATCGCCATATCCTGCGACTCGAGGTCGTTGGCGGCGCCGGCGGCGTCGCGGAGGGCGACAGCGTCGGTGAGGGTCTTTTCGTGCGCGACGATGAGCGCGGCGACGTAGTCCTTGGCGGCGAGGGGCGTATTGAATTCCTCGAGGCCGGACTCGTTGGCGAAATTACGCAGGCCGCCGATGGCGTAGGCATCGAGGGCACGGACGCGCTCGGCGATCTCGTCGATGGCCTTGAACAGGTGCTCGTAGTGCTCTTCGAACGCCTTGTGGAGGGCGAAGAAGCCGGTGCCCTCGACATTCCAGTGGGCGTAATGGGTGTTGGCCATCAGCGCGTAGGAATCGGCGAGGAGGAGATTGAGCGCTTTGACGACGGCGGTCTGGGTCTTGGTGGAGGAAGCGGTGGCAGTATTGGTTTTCATATTCGAGGGTACGGTAAGTGCCGGGGGCGGAAAGTTCAACGTGACATGCGACTACGCCGCACGCCGACGACGGCGGGGCTGCGAAGATGAGGAAAGAGCGCGGGTGCCCGTGCCGACGATGAGCGCGCGCTGGCGGGCTTCGAAGGCTTCGCCCGCTTGAGCGCCGAGGACGAGAATCGAGAAAGCCACCTCCCGCCGCATCAGCGAGAGATGACAGAGAAGGCACCACGCTTCGTGGTGCTCGACCGCGAAATCAACGGGCACGATGGCCGTGACGCTCTCGGGCGAGGTCTCGTGGTCGCCGACAGTGCTGCGAGCGAGAGCGGCGTCTTCCCGCAGCGGCAGAATTTCCACCCCCACGCCGAGGTCGGTGGCGCGACGGCGGCCCACCTCGGCAAGCGCCGTGGCGGCGCCGTTACGACTGCGGACGAGAAGGAGAAGAGTGGGCTTCACGAAGAGAGCGGACGACAGGTGAAAGGGAGAGTTACATTTCCGCCCACTGGCGGAGCAGATTGTGGTAAACGCCGGTCAGCGACACGACGGAGGGATGCGTGGCGTTTTCCGCACCGAGGCGCTGGATCGCGACATCCATCTCAAACAGCAGGCCGCGGTGGCCGTCGTCGCGGATCATGGACTGTATCCAGAAAAACGAACACAGCCGCGTGCCGAGCGTGACGGGTGTGACCTGATGCAGGCTCGTGGACGGATACAGGATCATGTGGCCCGCCGGCAGCTTCACGGACTTGGTGCCGTAGGTATCGTGAACGATGAGCTCGCCGCCGTCGTATTCCGAAGGCTCGGCGAAAAACAGCGTGCAGGAGAGATCCGTGCGGATGCGGTGGCCGGTGCCAGGGATGATGCGGATCGAACCGTCGACGTGCGTGCCGAAGGTCTGGCCACCCGTGTAGCGGTTGAACATCGGCGGCAGAATGTGCAGCGGC
>JAZKEV010000226.1:2820-7340 GCA_040386765.1 Verrucomicrobiota bacterium
CGCCGACATGAAGAGCGGATTGGCGCTGAGCGCGCGGAGGATGGTCTCGCCCACCTGCCGCGCGATCGGGTGCTCGACGGGGAGCTGCTCATTGTCCTTCACACGCGCACCCTGGTGGCCGGCCGTGGCCTTGCCATCGATCCAATCGGCGGATTCGAGTAGGCGGCGGCCTTCGGCGACTTGGGCGGGACTGAGGACGTTGGGAACGGCGAGGAGCACGGGCGGGAGGTGGGAAGAGCTGAGAGCTTGGAGTCTAGAGTTGAGAGCTAGGAATTATCGGTAGGAAAATACAGAGGGCTTAGATACGGAAAGAGCCCTGCGCTTGCGCGCAGGGCTTTTCGCGGTCGCGAAACGAAATGTTTGTTACTGGTTACTTAGAAGCGGTAATCCGTGCTGATCGTGAAGGTGCGCGGATCGCCGTAGTAGGCGCGGTTGGAATTGTTATTGATGGCGCGGGCGTAGAGCTTGTCGGACACGTTGCCGACGTTGAGCCGCACGTGGAGATTCTTGGTCACTTCATAACCGAGCATCGCGTTGACGATGGTGTACGCCGGAAGCTGCGCGAGGGAGGTATTGGCCAGCGACACGTTGGAAGCGCCGGTGTGCTGGAGACCGCCACCGATCGTCAGGCCGAAGGGCAGGCGGTAGGTCGTCCAGAGATTGGCGGAGAACTCCGGGGTCCAGTTGAGCTCGCTGCCGTTCTGGGCCGGGGTGGCGGAATTGCGATTCTCGCTGTCGAGGATGTTCAGGCCGCCGAAGACGATCCAGTTATTGGTGATGCGACCCGAGGCGCCGAACTCGACACCCTGCACGATCTGGTCGCCGAACGCGGTTGGGAGGCCGTTGGTGTCGGAGGCAACGACGATATTGGTGCGCTCGCTGCGGAAGAGGGCGACGGACGTCGTCAGCTTGCGCTGGAAGAAGTCCCACTTTACGCCGACTTCGTAGTTGTAGGACTCGACCGGGTCCGCATTGGGCGAATTCTGGCCGGTGGTGCCGGGCGTGCCGTTGTTGCGGGAGCCGTTGTCGTTCGAGAGATTGTTGGTGCCGGGAGGCTGGGCGGCGAGACCCCACGAGGCATAGACGCTGCCGTTGCGCGCGGGCTTGAAGACCAAGCCGACCTTGCCGGTGAGGAGCGTGTCCTCGACCTCGAAGGGCGCGACGGCGCCCGTGGCGACGGTGCGGACATCGTACTTGGCCTTGTAGCGCTCGAGGCGGGCGCCACCGGAGGCCTGCCAGCGCTCGTTGAAGCGGATGGTGTCGTAGGCGTAGAGGGCGGCGGTATCGATCCTGATATCGTCGACAAACGCGTAAACCGGGGCGAAGGCCGTGATCGCGCGGCCGGGATTCGGGCTGTAAACGCTGGTGCCAAGGACCACCGTAGGCGTGGTGGGCGCGCCGGCAGCGGTGACGTTCACGGTCTTGCTGATATCGCCGCTGGTGCCGAGGCCGGTCCAATCACGGAGCGTGTGGCCCTTTTCGCGGATGAGCTCGAGACCGCCGGCGAAGGAGTGATCCATGCCGCCCGCGGAGAACTGCGAGGCGAGGTTGGTCTGATTAGAGAGCGTCTCGACCTCACGAGCAAAGGCCTGGCGGCTCGTCGTGACGAGCTCGACCACCTGGCCGGAGGTCATGTCGGGGCGAACGTCGACCGCGCCGGGAACGGTGTAGATCGCATTGCGATCCGTGTTGCTGAGGCGCGTGTTGTTGCTGAGGCGCATCGTCGGCGTGAGGTCGTGCTCGACGCGGGCGGTGAGGACATCGATGTCGACCTTGTCGGAATCGCTCAGGAGGCCGTAGAAGCGGCTGCGATCGGCGGTGCGGGTCGGGCGGACGCCCGTGGCGGTGCCGGCGAGATTACCGCCGAGGGCGCCGTAGTCGGGGCGGTCATCCTGCTCGTTGTGCTGGTAGCCGAGGATCACGCGGGTGGGCGTGCCGAGACCGAGCGCGAGCGACGGCGCGATGCCCCACGTGTTCTTCTCGGCGTAATCGCGGCCAGCAACGCCGCCATCCTGCCACAGGGCGTTGACGCGGACCGCGGCCGAGCCGGAGAAGGCTTGGTTGAGATCGATGGTGGCGCGCTTGCGGTCGATCGAGGCATACTCGTCGAAACCGTAGCTGGCGGTGGCCGAGCCGAAATTGTCGGCTTGGGGCGACTTGGTCGCCAGATTGATGTAGCCGGCGGCGCTGCCACGGCCGTTGTCGCCGGAGGGGCCCTTGACGACCTCGACCTGCTCGAGGTTGTAGATGTCGCGGCCGTAGTTGCCGTTGTCGCGCACGCCATCGATGAAGATGTTGCCGGACATATCGAAGCCGCGCATCACGAAGCTATTCGCGCCCGAGACGTGACCGCCCTCGCCCGCGAGGAAGGTGATGCCCGGCGTGTTGCCCAAGACATCGGCGAGGCTGGCGGCGCCCTGCTGATTGAAGACTTCCTTCGGGATGACCGAGATCGTCTGCGGCGTGTCGACGAGCGGAGCCGTGAACTTGGGGGAGGAAACCGCGCGATTCTTCTCCGCCTGCACCGAAATCTCAGGGAGCTGGACTGCTGTGTCCTGCGTGGTCGAAGCGGCGGCGGCGTGCGCAGACGAAGCGCCACTGGCCATCACCATCGCCGTGAGCGCGGCGACAGAGGCATTGGAGGAAGCGGAGAGCCCAAGGGAGGACGGAACGGTCTTCATGGAAGGAAAAGTTGAAGCGGGAAAGAGTGAGGTTGAGACTTAGTCTCGTAAGCAGTTCGAAAAAAGAGCCGACGGACAAAGTCGGCGGGAAGCGGTGGGTATCGGAAAAGTGGATTCAGGTGCCGTAGCCGGCAATCTGCGCGACATCGGCGCAGACGGAGCGATGGGAGAGGAAAGGAGAGAGCATTGGCGTGAGGGCAAAATAACAACCTGCGACACAGTCTCACGTCAATATTTTATTGAGACGAATACTCAGTCTCAATAAGATGATTGATTGACCTTGCTGATGACCAAGGCTTTAACTCCACCCATGGCCGAAACGCTTACCGTAAATCTCAGTGAACGGAGCTACCCAATTACCTTTGGTGACGATCTTTGGGCAGCAATTGGCGAGGCCGTTGAAGGGATAAAAAGCCAGGGCGCGCGTGTCGGAACGGTCGTCGATGAGAACGTGGCAAAGTACCACGCCGCGGGGTTGGCGGCGGCTTTAGGCGGAACGCCCGCTCTCTCTATTCCCTCCGGCGAGGGCTCGAAGGCCCTGGCTTCGTATGGACGGGCGCTGGATTTCCTAGCCGAAGAGAGACTGGATCGGCGTTCCGTGCTGCTGGCAATCGGCGGCGGAGTAGTGGGTGACTTGGGAGGCTTCGCAGCCGCCAGCTACCTGCGCGGAATCGACTATATCCAAGTGCCAACGACGCTCCTCTCGATGGTCGATAGCTCGGTGGGTGGGAAAACGGGCATTAACCTCAAAGCGGGTAAGAATCTCGTGGGCGCCTTTCACCAGCCCAAAGCGGTCTATATCGCCACGGGGCTGCTCCGCACGCTGCCGGCGCGGGAATTCGCCGCAGGGATGGCGGAAGTGATCAAGTACGGGCTGCTGGGCGATGGCGCGCTCTTCGACGAACTCGAGGCGAAGCCCCTCACGGTAAACTCTCCCGAACTGGCGCAAACGATCCGCCGCTGCTGCGCCGCCAAGGCTCGCGTCGTCGAGGCAGACGAGCGTGAGCTGGCCAAGGAAGGCGGCCGGGCGCTGTTGAATCTCGGGCATACCTTTGGGCATGCGATCGAGAATGTCGCAGGCTACGGCGGCTACCTTCACGGCGAAGCGGTCGCTATCGGCCTCTGCGCCGCAGCGCGACTCTCGCAGAAGCTCGGGTATATCGGCACTCCCGACGTCGCACGCATTGAGAAGGTCGTCACAGCGCACGCGCTGCCGACCCGCCTGCGCGGCCCGCTCGCTCTGGCCGACCTGCACGCGGCGATGACGCGCGACAAAAAGGTCCGCGCCGGCGGCCTGCGCTTCGTGGTGCTGAAAAGCCTCGGCGAAGCGGCCACCCAAAGCTACGTGCCGCTGCCGCTGGTGGAGGAGAGTTTTCGAGAAGTGGGAGCGGCGTAAGCCTGGTAGCGAGTAGCGGGTAGTTAGTAGCGAGTAGATCGCCTCACACTGCACTCGCCAACATGCTCACTACCCGCTACTCGCTACTCACTACTTTCAAATGTCCGCCATCGACGAAGGCATTGTGCGTGAGTATTTTGAGCAGAATGGCTTTCTCGTGCGGCAGGCGCGCAAGTATCAGGTGTCGGCCCGGCGGAAAGTGGCGGAGGAGGAGATCGACCTCATGGTCTACAACCCGACCTGGCAGCGGGACGCGCGGAAGCCGGACTTCTTTCTTTTCGGGAGCGAGCTACCCTATGTACAGAAGGCGATCGTTGCGGTGAAGGGCTGGCACACGGGCGTATTCACGGCGAATGTGATGAAGGGGAGCCCGGAGATCTTCAATTTCCTCCAGCAAAACGTGCTCAAGGAGGCGGCGAAACTTTTCCCACCTGCGGAAGGCG
>JAZKEV010000226.1:7426-12823 GCA_040386765.1 Verrucomicrobiota bacterium
TCGTGCTGCCGAGTCTGCCGACAGCGGAGCCGTTTCGCTCGCAGAGCGTGGAGCTGCTGAAGCAGCACGGCGTGGATGCGATCATTTCCTTTCGGGCGATGCTGCAGGACCTGATCGACAAGATTGAGCCGAACCAGAACTACAGCAAAAGCGACACCCTGCAGGTGATGCGCATCCTCAAAAATTACGATCTGTTGAAAGAGCCCCAACTCGATCTGCTGTCGGAGCGCACGCTCGCAGCGCCGGCGCGGCGAGCGCGCTCAACCAATTAAACCAAGCATGGCGACGACGATTCATCCGACAGCGATCGTGGAGGCGGGCGCGCAACTCGGCGCCGACTGCGAGATCATGGCCTACGCGGTCGTGACGAAGCACTGCACGCTGGGCGACCGCGTGGCGGTGCATCCCTTCGCGGTGTTGGGCGGCGATCCGCAGTATCTGAAATTCGACCGCGCGACGGATGCCCGCGTGAAGGTGGGCGCGGGCACGGTGATTCGCGAGCATGTGACGATCAATCGCTCGATCCATGCCGGCAAAGCGACGGTGGTGGGTGAGAACTGCTTCATGATGTCGGCGAGCCACGTGGCGCATGACTGCGAGGTGGGAAACAATGTGGTGTTTGCCAACGCCGCGCTCCTGGGTGGGCACGTCAGTGTGGGCGATCACACATTTCTCGGGGGTGGGGCGGCGGTGCATCAATTTTGCCGGATCGGCGAAGGCGTGATGGTGGCGGGCCATGCCTCGATCACGCGCGATGTGCCGCACTTCACGATGGTCGCGGAGCGCGATAGTGTCATCGGGTTCAACGTCATCGGGCTGAAACGGCGCGGCTTCTCGCGCGCGGCGATCGCGGAGTTGAAGGCGGCCTTTCAGGACGTATATTTCACGGCCGGAAATATCCGCGAGGTGGCAGCGCAGCGGCTGATCGCAAACGCCTTCGAGACACCGGAAGCGAAGCGCTTCCTGGAGTTTTTCGCGGCGGGGAAGCGGAGCTTTGCGCGCGCGCGCCGGGCGGAGAATGTGGATGGGGAGTGAGTGGGCTTCGATACCAGTCCGCATCGCGGTTTGGTGGCCCGAAATTCGACTCATTTTTGACCGCGGATAACGCCGATTTCGCGGATGTCTTTATCCGCGTCATCGGCGTTATCCGCGGTTAAGTTTTTAGTTCGAGCCTGGTTCGTTGTAGCCTCGGGAGAGGCGGGACCGGCACACGCTCCTAGCGTCGCACATTCCTGCTCTTCCGGGCTGGGCTACAGCTGCCGAGCTTCGCTAGAACAGGTTTTGGTTTTGCGCCTTTCGGCTTTTTGGTGGCTACTGCGATATGACCTCAAAACTGGCCTTTACCTGCGGTGATCCAGCGGGCGTGGGGCCGGAAGTGATCGAGGCGTGGTTGGGGGCGAACCGCGAAGCGGCGCGCGACGTGGCCGTGATCGGACCGGCGACGTGGCTCCAGAAACTGGATACGCCGGCCGAGAAGATCGCGGTGGGGATGGAGGAATTTGCCGCGATAGCGGGAAAACCCTCCGGCGAGGGCGCGCTGGTGGCGTGGGCCGCGATGGAGCGCGCCGCGCTGGGCTGCAAACAGCGCGAATTCTCCGGGGTGGTGACGGGGCCGGTAAGCAAGGAGTGGCTGGCGCGGATCGGCTACGAGTTTCCGGGACAGACGGAGTTTTTTGCGGCACGGTGGGGCGGCGAGCCGGTGATGGCGTTTTGCGGTGGGAAGCTGCGCGTAGCGCTGACGACGTGGCATGTGCCGCTGCACGATGTGCCGGGCCTGCTCGGACCGCACCTGCTGGAGCGGACGATCCGGGCCGCACGAGACCTGTGCCTCGCGGAAGGGATCGCTGAGCCGCGGATCGGCGTGTGCGGACTCAATCCCCACGCCGGCGAGGGCGGCATCCTCGGTCACGAGGAGGAGGAACTCTTGAACCCCGCGCTCGACAAACTGCGCTTCGAATTTCCGGGCCTCTCGCGCTGCGAGCCCGGCGATACGCTTTTCGGTCGGCAGCTGCGCGGCGAGTTCGACGTGGTCGTCGCGATGTACCACGACCAGGGCCTGGCGCCGCTGAAGGTCATCGACTTCGACGAATCCGTAAACGTGACGCTCGGCCTGCCGCACGTGCGGACGAGTCCGGACCACGGGACGGCCTTTGGCATCGCGGGCAAAGGCGTGGCGCGTGGGACGAGCTTCGCCAACGCCGTGACCGTGGCGCGGAGGTTGATATCGGTGCGCGAAGGGGAGAAGATGCGCCGATGACAACTCGAACGCTTGCGGTATGGGTGGCGGCGGCGTTTCTCACGGGAACGCGGGTGCTGGCGGCGGACGAGCCTCCCGTCGATTTCAACAAGGCCCGAGCCATCTTCGAGCGCTCGCAGCGCGGTGAGAAGATCTCCGACGAGGAGCGCGCCTATGTGCAGCGGGCCAAGCAATCGAAGCAGCGCAGTCAGGGCAAAGCGGGCGGAGGCGGGCAGCCGTTGCCGCCACCACCGCCGGTCTGGACGCAGCATCTGACGCCCCTGACCGAGCTCGGTGGCGAGAAGTACAAGGGCGAGGAAGGCGGACTCTATGGCGCCGGGAAAAACACGCCACCTGCCGACCATCTGAAGGCGGCGCTGCGGGAGTCGGCGAAGATCCGTCCGCTGGATGCGGAGGGCAATGCGGACGCGGACGGGAAGATCGGGCTGCTTTCGGTGGGGATGTCGAACACGACTCAGGAGTTTTCACGCTTCATGACGGAGGCGAAGCGCGACGCGGAGAAATCCCCCCGCGTCGTACTCGTCGACGGCGCGCAGGGCGGCCAGACCGGGGCGCGCTGGGCGGATGCGAGCACGCCACTTTGGGCCACCGTGGATGAGCGGATCCGCGCGGCGGGACTCTCGCCCGCGCAAATCCAAGTCGCTTGGATGAAGCAGGCGGAGTCGGGACCGGCGCGGCTCGGCGAGTTTCCGAAACACGCCGAGGTGTTGCGCGATAATCTCGTGACGGTGCTCGGACATTTGAAACAGCGGTTTCCGAATCTGCGGATCGTATATCTCTCGAGCCGGATCTACGGCGGTTTTGCGAAGACTCAGCTCAATCCGGAGCCGTATGCGTATGAGGAGGCCTTTTCGATGCAGTGGCTGATTCGCGACCAACTCGCGGGTGCGCCCGCCCTCAACTACGATGCGACGCGCGGGGCGGTGAAGGCGCCGCTGCTCCTGTGGGGACCCTATCTCTGGGCGGATGGCGCGACACCCCGCCAGGCGGACCAGCTGACCTATGCGGTGGGAGACTTCGTCGCCGATGGCACGCATCCCAGCGAGAGTGGACGAGCCAAGGTGGCGGAGCTCCTGCTGAAATTCCTCAAGACGGACGAGACGGCGAAGGGGTGGTTTGTGGGAGCAAGCACGGCGAAGTAGGGCAGGATTGGCGTGGCGCTCGTTCCGGATGGGGAGCGCCACACGCAGTTCACTCCTGCTCGGCGGCGCTTGAATCCGCGGGCGCGGATTCGGCAGGGCCATCGACGAACTCCAAAAGGTCGCCCGGCTGGCACTTGAGCTCGCGGCAGAGCGCTTCGAGCGTGCTGAAGCGGACGGCGCGGGCCTTGTTGGTCTTGAGGATCGAGAGGTTGGCCAGCGTAAGGTCGACGCGCTGGGCGAGCTCCGTGAGGCTGATGCGGCGCTCGAGCATCATGCGATCGAGATTGAGTCGGATAGGCATGGCGGGGCGGTTCAGACGGTGAGATCGGCTTCTTGTTTGAGCTGAAGGCCCTGTCTGAAGACTTCGGTGAGACCGAGGATGACCAGGCCAATGACGATCTGGTCCAGGTCGATGTGCAGGGCTGCTGGATGAAAAAGGAACGCGTCCGCAGGCGATGCGACCACCTCGAGGCCGGCGAAGGAAACCCGATCGCGGACATACGCGGCGACGGCGCCCAGCTTCCATAGATTGAACGCGGCGGCCAGAAGCGCTTCGACGATCACCAGGGCGCCCATGCGACGGACGAGCTTGAGGTTGGTGGAACTGAAAACATCGCCCCGCTCGACGTTCCGACAGAGCTGCCACATCCATTGGCAAAAGAGGAAGATGAGGCCGAATGTCACCATCGGCCATAGCACGCCTACCTTGCGGAGGAAGCCCCGATCCTCATCCGTGATGGGCGGGACGCTGACTTCGGCGCAAAGATTCTCGATCGTCGCTGGGTGAGTTTGGGCGGTGGCGCCTTTTACCTGCAGCGCAGGCGTCTTGAAGTAGACGAGACCGAGATCTTGGGGAAGCCGCTCCGCGAACGCGAAGTGGAGGATCGGAATGGCGACGAAGAGACAGGCACAAAGCACCCGGCCGAGGCCGAAGAGCGCGCGAACATTGCTGATGAGTTTGGAGGAGTATTTCATGGGTAAGGGACTGTGTATCGATAAACGATAATCTATTGCCCAATTGCAACAATAAATTATCGATAAACGGTAATACTTCCCACTACTCCGCGCAGCTAACCAAGGGGGATTAGCGCCGTCAGCCGCTCGCGATGAGTATGGCCGAGAAGAGCAGCACGAGCGGAACAACGATGATCAGACCGGCGGCGATGAGATTGAGAAACGCGCGCCAGCCCGACTGAAACTGCTGCACTTCGGCGAGCGTCTGGCAGGCTAGAATAAGGCTCCAGATATTGCTCACTACGATGATCACCATCATGCTCGCAACCGTGAGCAGCGTATCTATGCTCATGACCTCAAGTGTCTCGTCGGGGGATTGAAAAAGCTCACGGCCTCCGAGGGCGATCAGCACCGCCCATGGAAACAGCGAGAACGCCTTTGGCACCGAGGACCATGCGAGCGCGGTGCGAATTTGCTCCAGTGACCCCCGGCCTTTTAGCCAGCCACCGGTGAAGGACACGAAAAACGAGCCGAGATAGAGCGTGATCAACCCACCCAGACTGCCAACGAAAAATGTGAGTCCGAGAAACGGCAGAAACTCCATCTTGTCGGCCAAGTCCGTATCCAAGGAGCGATCCAGTGAACCGGCCACACCCCCAAGGCAGGCAATGATCGGGATATCGATTGTCGGTCCGTTCTGCACTAGGCTGCGGACGGTGACACGCGGACTGGTCCAGATGCTGAGATAAGGGGACGGCATGTGGGTACTGCTATAAAACGAAGCATTGGCGCGCGGAGAACGACGCCAATGCTTACCTGACGGGGAAACTGCGCCGCTCAGCTCAGCGTCACACCCTTGGCCTTGGCGGCGCGCAGGAGCGCGTCGGCCATGTCTGAAGGCGTCACCGCGACTTCGATGCCGCACTCTTTGAAGACGGCGATCTTGGCCTCGGCGGTATCCTCGGCGCCGCCGACGATCGCGCCGGCGTGGCCCATGCGACGGCCCGCAGGAGCGGTGGCGCCGGCGATGAAGCCCGCGACGGG
>JAZKEV010000227.1:0-4686 GCA_040386765.1 Verrucomicrobiota bacterium
TCATTACGTCCGCGGCCGTATAGCCGAGCATGCGCTCGGCCCCGACGTTGAAGATCTGGATTACGCCTTTTTCGTCGGTCGCGATGCTGGAGAAATTGGCACTGTTGAAGATGGCGTTTTGGAGCGCGCCGGCTTTGAGGAGCACCTCGTTGCCCTGGCCGTGGTTGACGGTGACCGGGAGGGGCGTCAGCCCGATTTTTTTGGGGACAGGCGAAAGAGGGGATTTCATGGGCATTGTAGGGCGGCTCCGGAAGGTTTCAGACGGTCAGCTCCTCGGGGGTGGGCGAATGATCCGTCGCCCCGGCCCCGAGTTCTCGCAGCCGTTGCATGAGTTCCTGATGCTGGCTTTTTTTGGAGAAAAAATCGTCTGCGCCCAAGGCACGGCAACGGCGCCGGAAGGCCTCGCCGTCGTGGCCGGTGAAGATCAGCACGCAGCACGTCGGCTGGTCGGCTTTGATCGTTTGCAACACGTCCAGGCCGTTACCCGCCCGCAACACCAGATCGAGGACGACAATGTCGGGACGATGCAGCGCAAAGGCTGCGATTGCATCGGCGGCCGAATCTACGACGCCGGCGAGTTTCAATCCGGGCATGTCGAGCACGGCATTCGTCAAAACCAGCTGCAGAGTAATCGAGTCTTCGACGAAGAGGACTTTGATGCACGTGCCTCGCGCCGGGGGTGGCTCTGACATCCCACACTCTCTCATATTGTGCGCGCGGCGTATATCAGCGCACCGGAAATCGCATCTCCGAGTTTGTCCTAGGCGGCGGCGAACGCTACGAGAACACTATGCTCCGAAGCCGTGCTCTTGGGCATACCGCATGAGCTGCGGCGTATTTTTCAGGCCAAGCTTTCGCAGCACGATTGCCCGGTAGGTGCTCACGGTTTTGACGCTCAACAGGAGCTGCGCTGCAATTTCGGTCACGGTTCGACCGACGGCGATCAAACGCAGCACCTGATCTTCGCGATTCGAAAGCGTCGAGTGCAGCGATTGTCCGGCCGGCTGCTGCATCGCGCTGAAGAGCTGCTCGCCCACTTTCGCACTGATGTATTGGCCGCCGCGCAGCACGTGCCGGATCGCTTCGATCAAAACGCTCGTCGCCAGATTCTTGTTCACATAGCCGCTCGCACCCGCGCGTATCACGCGCACCGCGAATTGCTCCTCGGGATAGGTGCTCAGCATCAGAACCGGGAGGCGGGGAAACTCGTCCTTGATCTCCTTCAACGCTTCCATGCCGTTTCTATCGCCGAGATTTATATCGAGAATTACGGCATCCCATGTCTCTTCGCGCACGGCTTCCAGGGTCTCCTCCACATTTGAAGCTTCGCCGATGCGGTCTGCTATCCCGCCATCAATCAGGATGCGCTTCAATCCGCCCCGGATCAGTTCGTGATCGTCGCAAATGAGGACCTTGATCGCGGAGATGCTCACGTCGACGGGGGAGCTGTTGGTTTGAGAGGCACCGTGACGGTGATGATGGTTCCCTTACCGGGAATGCCCGTAATCGTCACAACAGCGCCCACCATCTGAGCGCGTTCACGGATGCCGAGCAGACCGATGGCATTTTCCCGGTTCAACTCGGCGCTGGTGATCCCGCGCCCGTTGTCGCTCACCCGAAGCACCACTTGGTGAGCCTCGGCGTGCAAACTGATCTCCACCTCGGTGGCGACCGCGTGACGAACGATATTGGTCAATGCCTCCTGAAGAATGCGAAACACCGCCGTCTTTTGAACATCAGACATGTTTACGACCTCATCGAGACGCGTCACCCGGCATGGGATCGACGAACGCTCCGAAAACTCCATTACGTGCCACTCAATCGCCGCGGTCAGGCCCAGAACGTCGAGTTGTCCCAGCCGGAGTTCGCTGGCGATATTTTGGACGACCTCCACGGTGTGGTTCACGATCGCGTGCATGCGGGCGATCTGCTCACGCTGTTTTGCGGTGGCGTTGGGCAGCTTTATGCCCAGATCGGCGAGTTCCATGTTGAGCGCGGTGAGTTCCTGGCCGAGGTCGTCATGCAGTTCGCGCGCGATGCGCCTCGCCTCTTCCTCGCGCACCGTGTGCAACCGGCCTACAAGCGCCCGCAGTTGTTGCTCCACGGTTCTTAGTTCCAGCTCGGCGTGCTTTCGTTCGGTGACATCCTCGGCGACGCCAACAATTCTGGACAGTTCTCCCGCTGCGTTGCGCACCGGGAACGCCCTGTTGCGAATCCAGCGGATGGAGCCGTCCAGCCGCACGATTCGGTACTCCTCATCGTAGGTGCCGGTAACCCGTCTATCCTCCTCCGCACGCTGCACTCGCTCCACGTCTTCCGGATGAACGGCGTCCAGGCAGGTTTCCGGCGCCAGGTAGAGGCTCTCCCGGCTTCGGCCCCAGATCCTCTCGTAGGCGGGGCTGAGGTAGAGTATCTCGAGCTTCAACGGATCGGTGATCCAGAACACCTCGTTGATATTTTCCGCCAGTTCCCGGAAACGCTCCTCGCTCCCTCGCAATGCCGTCTCTACGCGCAAATGATCGGTCTTGGCAGCGGCGGCCCGTTCATCGCGCTCAGCTTTGAGAGCGGCGATTTCTTTGAGCGAGGCGGTCAGTTCTTTACCAGGATGCATTCAAGTTATGCCGGGAAAGACGGCATCAGACGCACATTTAATACTGAACTCCGAGGATTACGGTAGCGCGGACTACCGGAATTCAGGTAGTCCACACATTTGGTGCCAAACCGAGTCAGCATGCTGAGGGCGGCGGGGCACGCTCAGTGAACTCTGCAGCACTACTTATGGAAAGTGGAAAATGATCATTCTGTCTGGATGATCTAACTTGCCTCCGTTATTGGTCGGCGCAGTCGTCGCCAACTCACGTATGACCGAAGCGGAGATCGAGAAGGCAGAGCGCATCATTGGCCGATTGCTTGGCGCGGCTGAGAAGCGATCAGTTCCGTGCGCCGAGCTACGGCGTGAGGGCATGAGTTGGGGAAATGCTATAAAGTGCATCCGCAAGTACCAGCGTCTTCCCCAAATGCGACGCCGTTACCGGGTCGAGATGAATAATCGCGTCCGGCGCGGAGGGGCTTCGCGCACTTGTATTCATTCGCCCGACCGGCCGCCTGGGCACGCCCTACCACATCCGAGCGTCCGGCCCCGGACGAACGGATGGCCGAGCAAGGTCTGATTGTCCGGGTTGGCTCCAACACGCTCAAATTGGGGGGGATATATGCCCGACACTTTTTAGAACTTCTCAAATCGGAGGGAACGCGGGGTGCTTCGTCGTGCCGCCCAAGCTCCACATAGAACCTCCTTGGGCGTTAGCTGTCTGTCCGGACAGGCTTACCATTCTGTGCTCCGGCACGTTTCGTTGGCTCAGGCCGTGGCCGCATCTTGCGCTCCACGGCCGCTTTCATTTACACCTTGTGGGAGAAATATTTGGCGCATGCCACCAAGCGTACGCGGCCTGCTAGCCTAATGGATTACGGCAGGTCGTAGATTTCGACCAGGGCGACGCCGGTGGTTTCAGCGAGGCCCGAGACGTGCACGGTATAGCTGCCCGGGGGCAACGAGATGATCAGGGCGGAGTCCTTGCTGCCGGGCTGGAGCGCGAATGCGCCGACCTGGGCCGCGGTGGTGGCGAGCTGCGTTGCGGGGGTGGTGCCTGTTTCCCAGTTGTCGTTGCTGGCGATCTCCGCGCCGGCGGAGTAGACGACCATCCGGGGATCCGTGAGGACGGCCGGTACGCCGAAGGCCGCGAGGCCGGGGCCGACACCGCGGATCAGAAGGGTTTTGGGCCCGCTTCCCGAGATGCTCAAGCCGACGATGAGGGTGCCCTCGCTGGGCGAGATATTCGTGCGAGCGGAGAAGTTGATGACGCGCGCGGTCGAGGCCGGGTCGGCGTCATAGATCTCGGTGAGGGCGATGCCGGAGGTGGCATCCGGCCGCTGAACGGCCGCCGTGTAGGCGCCTTGGTTCAATATCACGAGCAGCGCGGCGTCTTTGCTGTCATTGGCGAAGGGAAATGCACCCACGCGAGCCGCGGTGGCGGCCCCCAGGCTCTGATTACCCTGACCGGGTGCGGAGGTCTGCCAGTCGTCGTTGGTGGCGATCACGCCTGCCGGGCCCGCAATCGTGAGCAAGGGGTCGGGAAGCGGATTGGCGACGCCGTAAGCGGCGAGGGCGGGACCGGCGCCGCGAGCGAGCAATTCCTTGCCGTTTCCTGCCAGGACAAATCCGACGATCAAGCTCGCATCGCCGGGGGCGGAGCGGGCGCGCACGGAGAAGTTTACGATGCTGCTGGAGGCCGTGATGACCAGGGTGCCGGTCGCCGAGCCGTTGTAATTTGGGTGGTCGATCGTGGCTTGCACAGCGTAGGCGCCGGCCGCAGAGGGGGCGGAGGTGCTGCCAGCGTAGGTGAGCGTGACGGGCAGCCCCGCGGGTGTCGTGGCGGCCACGGCACTTTTTGGCGAGCCATCATAGGCGTGAGCGAGGCCGCCGAGGGCGACGGAGGCGGCGGCCTTGGCGACGACGAAGCTCTGGGTAAGCCCGGCGTAATTGAAGGTGTGAATGTCGCCGGGTTGCGACACCTCGAGCACGACGGTGCCGGCACCCGTGAGGGTGACGGTATTGCCGGAAACCGTCGCGGGGCCGCTCAAGACGGTGAGGAGGGTGGGCATGCCGGAACTCGCCGACGGATTGAG
>JAZKEV010000228.1:0-10760 GCA_040386765.1 Verrucomicrobiota bacterium
GCAGCGAGATGTTGGCGGTGTAGCCCTCGTTGCCGCCGGGGGACGGTTGATCGAGCTTCGCGGTGAGTTGGAGGCGGTCGGGCGGGAGATTTGGCCCCATCGCCGAGACGATCGTATCGACCTCGACGATGTCGATGCGGTGATCGCGGGAGATGTGGAGTTGCGCGGTGCCGGTGGAGCGGAGCGCGCGAAGCGCGGCGCCTGGGGTGGTGTCGGAAAAATCCACCGTCCACTCGAGCTTGCCGCGCTGGCCGGTCTCGATGCCCGCGCCTTTCAAATCAAACACCACGCTCTGATTTGCCGGGAGCAGGGCGCGGCCTTTGGCGGTGAGGGAGGCCACACGGATTTCGAAGGGGAGCTTGGCCTGCTGGAGAATGCCGGTGAACGGCTCGTTGGGGCCGGAGGGTTTTTTGGCGCCCTGCGCTGGCGCGGAGGTCGGAGGGGCGGGGTTGGGCGTCTGGGGCGCGGTCTTGGGGTCTCCGGTCGCCGGGGCGGGCGGGACTTTGCTCAGATCGACCAGGACGTCCTGGACCACGACGCTATCGACGTTGATCTTCTTCCCCTTGATGTAGTCCCACGCGGAGTACCGGGCGGTCACGCTCTTCGCGGTGATGACCATGCCATCCTTCACCACGTGAAGATCGGAGATGTCGGCGGCGGAGAAGCCGGCGGCAACACGGCCAACCTCGAGCTTCAGCCCCGGCTGGTCGGCGACGGCCTTGCGGACGGCCCAGGTTTGGACCGAGGGCATGAGCGCCACTGCGACGAGCACAGCGAGGAGCAGGAGGAGACCACCTAGGACGAAGCCGACAATCTTGAGCGCTTTCATTTCGAACCTTATACCCGACCAGTAGAAATTGCCGCTCTACAAGTTAAATTCCTGTCGGAGCGGGGTTATGAGCGCTACAGACGGGAGAGGTTACGGAAAGTTCCGATGCTAAGTCGCGGCGATTTTGCAGGATGGGAATCGGAGAGCAGGGTGGAGCCGAGTGCCGCGCGGGTGGTCTAAAGGACATGGGCTACATCATCGCACTCGTCGCAATTTTCGTGATCGCACCGCTCCTGTTTCTCCTCCTTTCGCGGCGGACGTCCGCAGGCGGAGGGGGAATGCGCCACGCTTCCCGCGGGATGACCGTGGAGGCACCCAGCTCGGATCAGCCGACTCCGGGTGCAGCTGGCGCAATCAATCAGCCCAAAAACGGGGCCGAAAATCGCCTGCCGCCCGGTTAAGCCCGCAATCGGCAATCAGGCAGGCCCTTACTGCCAAATCATGGCAAATAATCCCGCATCTAAGGGGTTTCCCTGATTAGAGCCTAAGCAGCCGGAAATTTTATGTTTTAAGTTGTCGCGTTCCGGGAAAGCGCTTCTTTCGAACTAGCTGGTTACTTTGGCTCGGCGCCTGACACGACGAGCTTGAACCAACTCTAGGAGCCCGGAACTGCATTGGCGTGCGACCGGGCTCCTTTTGTTTTTCGAAATAAGAACCCCACTCTGACCCGTTTTCCGGCCGTATCCAGAAGAAACTTACCGGCAGACATACCTGAACTAAGGTATGAAAGAAGTGGGAACCAAAGCGCCTCCGGGGAAACCCGGGGCGCATTTTCACGGGTAAGAGGTGGGATAGCCAGCGCGTTTCGCCGTATCCGCGTTACAATTACAAGACGAATTTTCAGCTACGGCACGACATAGATTTCCACGAGGGCGGTGCCCGTGGTGTTGCCGACCCCGCTGGCTTGCGCGGTGTAGTTGCCGGGCGGCAGCGTGACAACAAGAGCGGCATCCAGACTGCCGGCGGCCAGGGCGAAGGCTCCGACCTGCGTCGCGGTGGCGGCGGTGGTCGCGGCGCCGGCATCGGTGCTCCAATCGTTGTTGGTGGCAACGACCGAGTCCGAGGTGGCCCCGGTAGCGCGGCCTGAGATGCTGAGCTGCGGATTGGCGAGGGCACCGGGGACACCGAAACTGGCGAGTGTGGGACCGATGGCGCGGATGAGCAGCGTCTTGGGTCCCTCGCTCGAGATCACAAAGCCGCTGATCAGCACGTCGCCACCGGTACCGACGAAGCCGCGCGTGGCGATATTGATGAGACGGGCGTCGGAGCTCGCCGTGCTGTCGTAGAGCTCGACGAGTGCGACCCCGGTGCCGTTGTTGGCACCGCCGGCGACGGCGGAGTACTGGCCGGCGGGAAGGTCGACGACCATCGCGGCGTCGGCGCTGCCGTTGGCGAGCGCGAAGCCGCCGACGCTCGTCGTCACGCTGGCGATCGTCGCGACCTCGGAGGCCGGGGTGCCCCAGTTGTCATTGGTGCGCACGTCGACGTAGGCGCTGGTCGTGGTGTCGAAACGTTTCAACGTGAGCTGCGGGTCGGCGAGAGTGCCTTGCACGCCGAAGCTGCCGAGGGTCGGCCCGATGGCGCGGATGAGCAGGCGCTTCGAGCCGCTCCCGGTGATGACGAAGCCGGGGATGAGTTGATCGCTGCCGGTGAGGGAGAGGCCGCGCGTGGAGAGATTCAGGAGGCGCGAAGCGGAGGTGCCGGGGCCGGGTGTGCCGGGATCGGCCACGCCGGGACTGCCATTAACCGCGGCGGAGGCGCGCCACGTCGTCTGCTCAAACCAATTACGAGCGGGCGTGGTGGAGGGAGTCGCCACCACGAGCGAGCGGCCGCCACCGGCCGTGCTGGCAAACCAAGTGGACTCAAAGCGGAAGCGGAGGATGTGAACGTACCACGGCGCTGGCAGCGTGAGCGCGAGCGTCTCGCCGGTGTTATCGAGCGCGCCGGTGAAGGCACCGGGCGCCAGCGCGCTGGCGGCCGCAGGGTAGCGAGAGGTGAAAGTACTCCGGCTGCGCGCGACGACCATGTGGGCGCCGCCGGCCAGCGTGGTGCCCGCGGGGAAGGTGTAGTCGATGCCGTTGGTGAAGCGGACGCCGCTGAGATCGAGCGGGGTGGCGCCGATATTCTGGAGTTCGACGTATTCGTAGTCGCCCGCGTTATTGTCGGCGGCGGGTTGGAACATCACCTCCGTGATGCGGAGATTGTTAAGGAGGGACTGGTAGGTGGCAGGGACCGCCGTCTGGTTGGACATGCCCGGCGTCGGCACGGCGAAATTACTCTGCGTGGCGGACCCATCGGGGTTGCGGCCGGTGGAGAAATCGGTGGGCTGCGCGTTGAGCGTGACCTGATCGATGGTGGCATTGTTTTCACCGAGGAGGAAGATCGGGTCGGTGTCGCCATCGAGGCCGAAGCCGAAATCGGCTCCGAAGAGCGTCATGAAACCGCCAGGCGCAATGAAGCTGAGCGACGGAAATACGAAGCGGGTGGGGCGCGCAATATCGTCGGTCAGCCGCACGCCGGTGACGGCGACCGGCAGGGCGCCGGGGTTGAAGAGCTCGATGAGATCGTGATCGAGACGGAAGACGATCTTGCCCGCCCACTCGTTGATCTTGAGGTCGTCGAGGTTTCCGAGCGGAGCAGGGGTGTTGTTGGCCGCGCCGGGCGTGGGCACGGTGATCGTCCAGATGTTGGAGGCGCCACCCGTGCGCGCGATCGAGTGGTCCGGAACCTGAAAACCGAAGGTGAGGGAATCGATGAGCGCGCCGGCATTTGCCGGGCTATCGTGGAGGCGGACTTGATCGCCTTCTGCATCGAGCGAGAAGCCCGTATGCAGGCCGGGCGCGGAGCTATTGAGGTCGGCGTAGACCGCTAGGTAGGCGCCGGCGGCGAGGCTGGTTCCGTTGGGGAAAACGTATTTGCGCGGGACGAGCGGGTCGTCGGTCAGGCTCTTGCCCGAAAGGTCGACGGCGGCGGTGCCCGCATTATATAACTCTATGATATCGGGAAACGTGCCTCCGTTGGCGATGCGGGTATTGGCGGCAAGCACTTCGTTGATGCGAAGCGTCGGCGTGGTCGGAGCGGTGAAGATGGAGGTGCTCGTGGCGGCGGCAAACGCGAGGCCGGGTGCGGTCAGGAGAAGAGCGGCAATCCAGCGGACGAGCGAGCGATTCGGGCAGAGAGAACGAGAAGTATCCATTTTGCGAAGGACCAATGAACTGTATCGGAGACGAACGGCAACCCTGCGGGTAAGAACGCCAAACGTTTCTATATATGAAGGAGATGTGAACTTAAGAGCGCGCTGTGGCTGTAGACGGACCGATGGGCGGAAGGCGAGACGCGAGGAAAACCCTGCGAAGGACAAGGGGCGGAGTGGGGGGCGCACTGCGCGCCCAAGGCGTGTTTTCAAAATACCGCGCTCGTTTATCTCTGTCATTCTGAGCGCAGCGAAGAATCCACGCGGGCGAAGGCGGCAGGCGTTCATTCCTGTGAGTTTTACCCTAGCCAACCCCACTCTACCCCGGCCAACCGCGGAATATCCCGGAAATAGAGGAGGTTTGCCGCCAGTGCCCCAAACCCTCCGTTCTCTAATGATCCTCTCTATCATCCTCCTCTTTCATCCATTCCTTTCTCCAAAACGCCCAATTCCGTCCGTCCTCTGAATCGACCCCACTTATACCTGGGGCAACTCCTCTTGTCACCCCGCCCGTTCCGTCCATTCCGTCCATTCTCGAAATTTTTCAGGCGGGGTCGGGGTCCCGCCTTTTGCAGACGCACTCTATAGGGATACCGACCGCACTGAAATAGTGGTCGGAACGACCGCCGTCATCAAAGTCACGAAGCCGGCTGGGGCGTGATCTCCTCGATTTCCACCACGACCGGTTTGCCAGGGGCGCAGTCGGCCTTCAAAGCTACGAAGCGGTCGCGGTACTGGTCGTAGATCGGCCAGAGTGCGTTGCGATCGGTCTCGGGAATCGGCAGCGCGTCGATGGCGGCGCGGGAGAAAAACGCGAATTTGCCCTCGGATATCTCCGGCGGCAGGGCGGGGAGGGGGCGCTTGCAGCGGAAAAGGAACATCAACCAGTGCGACTGGTTCTCGTAGGCCTTTTCCGCGATCATCGCGAAGAGGTGGAAATCGGAGGAGTCCGCGCGGAGGCCCGTCTCCTCGAAAGTCTCGCGGACTGCGCATTCGAAGGGTGATTCGCCGATGGCCGTCTCGAGCTTTCCGCCAATGGGGCTCCACACGCCGAGGTTCGGCGGTTTGGCGCGGAGCATGAGAAGATGTTCACCGGCTTCATTTTCGAGAAAAACGAGCACGGCGATCTTGTAGGTGAGGGCGGGCGTCACGACCCGGACGCTTCAACCTCCCGACCTCAAGCACCAGAGCAAATTTTGCTCACTTGATGCATTCTGCCCTTTTCGGCGTGACGACTGCTCGCGAGCACACAACTTTTCCCGACTCTTAGCGTCGCCCCTTCCAGCGCATGCCCCGTTTTCTCCCCATTTTTGCGTTATTCCTTACCCTCTTTGCGGCCGGCCGTGCCCAAGAGGTGGAGGTGACCACGGTCCGTTTCACGAATCTCCGGGCGCCTACGGGCAGCAATGGCACGTGGCTGGAGGCGAACATACAGCTCACCGTCCGGCCGGCGCCGAGCGCACCGCGCGACATCGTATCGCGGGTGCGGGTATCGCTTCTGGTGGGTTTCGACCTGCCGGCGTCCGCGGGCGGAGAACGCCGGATCGAGCATTACCGCGCGGAGGCGGAGTGCGTCGCGCTGGAAGCAGGGCGGGCGGACGTGCGATTCTACCTGCCGCCCGAACTGGTGAAGCGCGACCAGCTCCACGGCGACCCAAAATACTGGGGCGTCGAGCTCGCGGTGGCGGGCAAGGCCGTGCCGGCAGCGAAGGGCGCGTACTCCCCGGCCTTGGGCAACGCCGAGCAGCGGAAAAATTTCCAAACTCGCGGGGGCTCCGCCGCCGCAAGCAACGACGGGCTGCTTCAGCCGCAGTTCCTGACGCCTTTCGTGAATGAATATCCCCGAGCCACGCCGACCTTCGTCCGGCGAGAGGGCCGCTAGAGCACCCGGTGTGAACTACGTAACCACAATGCGCTTGCCGCGTCTCCGCGCATCTGAAATCGCCTGTTGCTACCCATATCTATGCGATCACCCCGCGTTCTAGCCGTTGACATCGGAGCAGGGCATGTCGCATGCGGTGTCTTCTCGGTCGGAGCCACCGGTCGACTGGTACTGCAGCATTTCGCGATCGAGCCGCATAGTTCAGACCCTTCCCACGAGGCGCGCTGGGCGGTGGAAATTGCGCAGTCGTTGGGGGCAGTCGCCACCCGGCACAAGCTAAGTGGCCCCTCTGCCATCGCCGTCCCCGGCCATCTCGCACTGACGAAGTTCATTAAGACGCCGTCGGTGGCTAAGGAGAAGCGGGGCAAGATCGTCGCCTTCGAGGCGGCGGAAAATATTCCCCACCCGCTGGAGGAGGTCGTTTGGGACTACCTGGTCGTGGCTGACGATGGCTTCGATCTCGAAGTGATGCTGGCGGCTTCGAAGTTCGACGCGATGCAGACGCTTTGCAGCGCGGCCGATGCCGCCGGCTTTCCGGTCGAGCGCGCGAAGCCCAGTGGATTGGCGCTCTACCACGCCTTTCGCTACAATTACCCGCAGGTTCAGGAGAACGTCATCGTCGTCAATATCGGGGCACGATCGACCAATCTCCTCTTCATCCCGGATAATCTGCGCGCACCCGACTTTGGCGGCTACGGCAAAACTCCCGCTACGAACGCGAAGCACGCGGTCGAGGGCGATCGCTTCTACATCCGCACGCTGCCGCTGGCGGGCAATGCCGTCACGCAGGCGATCTCGGAGGAGCTGAAAATCGATTTCCCTTCGGCCGAGATCCTGAAGATTCAGGTGCTGTCGGGCCAGTCCGACCTGCCGCACAATTCTCCTTCGCGTGCTGCCGTGCAGCGGGCGGCCGCGCTCTTCGCGCACAAGCTGCAGCTGGAAATCACGCGCTCCGCGGTCAACCATCGCCGGCAATCCGGCACCAGCGCGCCGACCGCGATCTATCTCACCGGCGGCGGTTCGCTGCTCCCGGACCTGACCGACGTCCTCACGGAGAAGCTCAAGCTGCGCGTCGAGCGCTACGAGTCGCTGAAGAATGTCGATATCTCGGGCGATGCCCGCGTCTCGGGTGCGGAAAAGTCCGCTGCCGTGCTGGCCGACATGGTGGGCCTCGCGACGAAGCTCGTCGTGAAGGACGAAGCGGAAGCGAGCCTCCTGCCCCCGGAGTTGCAGGCGGCGCTGTCCTTCCGCAAGCGCCAGCCGATCCTCGTCCTCGCGGCGATGCTCGCCGTCGTCGCGCTCGCCCCGCCGATCGTCTATTTGCATTCGAGGGTGACGGCCATCGAGCAGAAAATCGCTCTCGTCGACGACCAGCTGATGCCGCTTCGCGCGGTGCAGAATCGCAACGAGCAGAACGTCGCCCAGATCGAGGATGCCAAGAAGCAGATCAATGCCCTGCGCGGCGCCTACGAGACCAAGGCGAACTGGATCAACTTTTTCGCGGACCTGCAGGAGCGCCTCGTGAAAATCGAGGATGTCTGGCTCGATAAGGTGCAGGTCGTCCGGCCGCCGCCGCCCGATGCCGCCGCGCTCGCCGAGGCCGCCGCCCAGGCGGAAGCCGCCGCTCAGGCAGCCGCTGCTGCCAATCCCACCCCCCCGGCCGAGGGCAGCCAGCCCCCGCCGGTCGCCGATCCCAATGCGGCGCCGCCGCTGCCGCCCGTGCGCATGACCTTGAGCGGCCGCCTGCTCGATGTCTCGAACCCGCAATCGCGCGTGAGCCCCGAGGCGACCGAGCGCGTCCGGAAGCTCCTCGCGAGCTTCAAGGGCTCGCAGTTCATCGTGGGCGTGGAAAACGAGCGGTTCGACACCAACCAGAACGGGCTCCTGCGCTTCGACTTCACGCTCGTCATCAACCCCAAGAAGACTCTTTGAGCCCATGAGCCGTCGCAAAAGTCCCGTCTTCGTCGGTGCTCTCACGCTCTGTGGCGTGCTGGCGTTGGGTGAGATGTATCTGATCTACGAGCGTTGGTCGGCGACGCGCGCCGCCGAGGCCAAGCTTCGCCAGCGCGAGTCCGATTTAGGCGCCATGGCGAGCCTGATTCCGCCTCCCTCACGCGCCGTGGCCACGGCCATCGAGGCTGACCTTGCCCGGGCGCAGCGCGCGCTCGAGTCGATGCAAGGGGAGTTGAAGGGCCGTGGGCCCGCCGCGGAAAAGTTGCGCGCCGCCAAGGTGCCGCCCGCCCGCACCGATGCGTATTTCGATCTCGCGACCTACGTGGAGAAGATGCGCGAGCTCGCGCGGAAGAACGACGTGGGCATCCAGGCCGAGGCCGCGCGTTTCGGCTTTGCCTCCTATGCCACCGAGGGGCCCGAGGCCGAGCGGATCGAGCCGGTGTTTCGCCAGCGCCTGATCGTGCAGTATCTCCTGGAGTCGTTGCTCGAAGCCAAGCCCACCGTGCTGCTTGGCGTCAAACGCGAGCCGACCCTCACGAAGGCCGAGCGGACGGCGCGCGATGAGGCCCTCGCCGCCGCGGCCGCCAATGCCGCCGCCGGCCAGGTGGCCGATCCCTCAGCCACTCCCGAGGTCTCGCTGCCGGAGGGCCCCGATTATTTCCAGATCAGTCCGCAGGCCTCGGTCCGCAAGCCGGGTTTCATCGACACGGAGGCGTTTCGCTTTGTGTTCAGCGGCCCGACCGCCGCGCTCCGGACTTTCCTGAATCGCCTGGCGGCCTTCGAGCTTCCCCTCCTTGTGCGCGAGGTGGAAGTCGTGCCGGCGACCAACGAGGAGACCATCGGCGAACAGGCACCTGTCGAAGAAGCTCCCGCGGCGTCCGCTGCGGATGGTTCGCCCTCTGTTGTTCTCAGGGCGTCCAAGGCCCCCGCCAAGGCTCCGACGAAGGCCGCGCGGACGAATACCTCCACGCCCATCGTCGCGAAGCCGATCTCGAAATTTACCGTCACCGTCGAATACGTCCTCCTCGTCCCGCCGGTCACACCGCCGGCGGAAGGCGAGCAACCTGCTCCTCCTCCGCAATCATGAGCATGACCCTTTCGACTTTCCACCGGCGCATCGCGGACGATCGGGATCGATCGCCGCACTCCCTCTGACCCATGGCCGTCACTTCCAGCGACAAAGCACTTCTCTCGGCCGCAGCGGTTCTCATCCTCCTCTCCGCCGGCACGTTTGGTTACCTGGGCTACAAGGCCATGCTCTCTCCCAGCGGGCCGATCCCGCAGGTCGAGCTGGCCAGCGTCCCTTATGAGGCGGTCGGCGCCGACGCGCCCGCGGTCAAGATGGAGACGTGGGCCGCACCCGTCGCGCAGTCGCGCGGCCGCGAGTGGATCTACGATACGTTTACGCCGCCCGAGATCTTCTACAGCGCGCGGACCCGCCAGTTCACTGTCCGGCCGCCCGCCAGCTTGATGGACGACGAGTCGCTGGAGGTCTTCGGCCTCGAGCTCGTCTCGGTGCGCCCGGAGCCCTTCCGTCTGCAGCTCATCGGCTTCGTGGGCGAGGAGGGAAACTGGCGCGGCATGTTTCAGAACATGGTCACCGGCGAGATGGTTCTCGGCGGCTCCGGTCATAAAGTGCCCAAGCTGAATCTCACGATCAAGGAGTTCACCGTGCGGCAGCAGGCGATCGGTTCGCCCGAGAGCATGACGACGCGGCAGCGCGTCGCCAACGCGGTCGTGCGCGATGAAATCAGCGGTACCGATGTGATCCTGTCGCATCGCGAGCGTTTCTTCACCGACACGGTCTTCGCCTACCTTGCCGAGCCGGGCGAGACCGCCACGCGCGAAGTGCGCAGCGGCGACGTGGTGAAGATCGGCGACGCCAGTTTCAAAATCGAAAAGATCCAGACCACGCCTCCGACGGTGGAGATCGTCAAGGAATCGCCCTCGCTCCCGCAGCCCGAACGGCGCGTGGTGCCGCTGCGCGAAATCGAGGCCGCCGATCCCGCCGAACCCGGCAGCGTTCCCAGCCCCAGCCCTGGCCCCGGTCCCTGATTCCCGCCCTTCGCTTCGCCCCTTTCCAAAACGCTTCAACTTTCCCGCTCAACGCTCGCAATGAATACTCGCCCCCTCCCCAAGTCGCTTGTCGCCGTGCTCGCCGCCGCCCTCCTGGCGTCCGTCGTGCCCGTCGTGCCGGTGCATGCGCAAAACCAGACGGATGCGAAGATCCGCTTGATGTCCGAAGCCTTGCGCGCACGCGATGCGGGCGACCTCCCTGCGGCGCAGAAAGCGCTCGCGCAGCTCAACCAGATTTCGCCGAACGATCCGGCGGTGCAGCGGCTCAACGCCGAGGTCGAAGCACAGGTCGCCGCCCGGACCACCACCGTCGTCGTCCCTGTCGCCACGCCCGCTCCCGCGATCGAGGTGAAGATTCCCGCCACTGAACAGGAGGCCGAGGCCCTCGCCCGCGCCGAAGCCGCCCGCATCGGCGAGCTCGTCGCCGGTGGCCAGCGCATGCTCGCCACGGCGCGCACACAGCTTCGCGATGGCAAGTACGATGAGGCGATCGTCACCGTCGACGCCGCCCTCTCGACGCTGCCCGTCAATCCTCTTACCCAGCGCCTGGTCGCCGATCTCCAGAAGGAGAAAGCCTCCGCGCTGCTCGACCGTTCGCAGGCTCTCCTGAAGGCCGGCGATGTGGAAGGCGCCCGCGCCGCGCTCGCGCTCCACAACGTCCTCGCTCCCGCCAGCACGCGTTCCACGGGCCTCGATCGGCAGATCGCGATTCAGAGCGGGATGGTCGAGGACCTCCTGGCAGACGACGCGCCGTCCGCTCCCGTACCGTCGGCGGCGCCGCCGGCGCTCGGGCTCTCGCCCGCGCTCCAGAGCTGGCGCGCACAGGT
>JAZKEV010000229.1:0-772 GCA_040386765.1 Verrucomicrobiota bacterium
GATGCTGGGCACGCCTTCGCTTGCGCGTGCGCAGTCGTCCTCCAACGCGTTTAAGCTCCGCTATGTGCTCTCGACGAGCCTCTACGGCACGCTGCCGATCGCGGACATCGCCGCGCAGGCGGCTCCGCTCGGCTGCGAGGGCCTCGATATCTGGGCCGGGCGCTGGGGTAATCAGCGCGAACAGGTCGAAGCGATGGGGTCCGAGGCGTTTACCGCGCTGTTGAAGAAGCACGGCACCCGCGTGCATTGCTACACGTGCATGGATACGGGCATGGTCAAAGCAGAGCCGCCGATGCGCGCGATGCGAGGTTTCGGCGGCGATACGGTGATCGCGCTGCTGAGCGGCACCGGTGGCGACAAGGACAAGAAGGGGAGCGATCTCCGCAAGGCGGTCCAGTCGCAGGTGGAAAAACTGAAGCCCATCATCGCCGCCGCGGGCGAGGTGGGCGCGAAGCTCGCGATCGAGAATCACTCGGGCGGCCTCTTGGCTGCGCCCGACGCGATCCGGATGATGGCGGATGCGATTCCGGAGAAGCACGTGGGCCTGGCGCTCGCGCCCTACCATCTGCCGCAGGATGCGGCGCTGCTCGGCCGGCTGGTGGGCGACGTGGCCCCGCGGATCCATTATTTCTACGCCTGGCAGCATGGCGATGGCAGCGGCGAGATCCCGACGCCGCAGCAGGTGACGCAGCTGCCCGGAGTCGGGCCGCTGGATTTCAAGCCGATGCGCGCCTCGCTCTAGCGGCACCGCTACGCGGGCTGGACCTCGATC
>JAZKEV010000229.1:782-2896 GCA_040386765.1 Verrucomicrobiota bacterium
CCCTACGCCTCGCGGCATGCCGATCCATCCGACCGCGGCGGAGACGACGAAGGAGCTGCAGCGGGCGCACGCGTTTCTCGAAAAAGAGCTGGCGCAGGTGTGAGGGCCGGGCACCGAGCGGTGCCGGGCACTGCGTGGCCATTGTGGTCTTGAGCTGTGTTGGGCTTCCGCTCCGCTTTTCTTAGTTTCTATCTTTTCCCTAATATGAAGTTTCCCTTTTTCACGCTCGCGTTGTCGCTCGCGGTTCTCGCGCCGGGTTTTGCGGCGGAGACAGCCTCTAAGAAAAATGCCAAGGACGCGAAAGTGCCCAAGGCGGCGCGCGTGCGCTATGCCGACGAGGTCGCCAGCTCGGTGAAGCCGACGAAGACGATCGTCTACAAGCGGGTCGGCGACAAAGAGCTGAAGCTGCACGTGTTTCTGCCGGCGGACTGGAAGGCGACGGATCGCCGCCCGGCGTTTGTCACGATCCATGGTGGTGGGTGGGGCGGCGGCGACGCGCGACGTATGTACGCTTTCGCCGCGGACTTTGCGAAGCGCGGGATGGTGGGCATCAGCGTGGAGTATCGTCTGCTCAAAGCCGGCAGTGGCGTGACGGTCTTCGACTGCGTGCAAGATGGACGCTCCGCGTTGCGCTATGTGCGCGGCCACGCCGCTGAGCTTGGCATAGATCCCGCGCGGATCGTGGCCAATGGGGGTTCGGCTGGCGGGCATGTCGCCGTGGCGACGGCGATGTTTCAGCAGTTCGACGATCCAAGCGAGAATGGTGGCGTCTTAGCCGAGCCCAATGCGCTCGTGCTCTTTTTCCCGGTGATTGATACCTCCAAGGAGGGCTACGGCCAGGCGAAGATCGGCGACCGCTGGAAGGAACTCTCCCCGGCGCACAACGTTCGCAAGGGCCTGCCGCCGACACTCGTCTTTCACGGTACCGGCGACACGACAACGCCCTTCAAAGGCGCGCAGCTCTTCCTCGCCGAGATGAAGAAGGCCGGAAATCGCTGCGAACTCGATGTGAACGAAGGCGGCGGTCACGGCTACCTGATGACCACGCAGGCACTCTACGACGACACGCTCGCGAAGACGGAGAAATTCCTACGCGACGTTGGGATGATGCCGAAGAGCTGAGGGTAGGGCGACTTATCCCTAAGCCGCCGCGCCCTCCGCGTGCGTACGTCCTGAGCGGCGCGCTAAGGTAATGCGCCTGCCTGCGACCGTGTGCGGGTTCACCCAATAGCGGCAGTCGTCCCCGACCGTCACGGATCGATCTCCCTGCGCGCCACGCCCGCCGCCTCAAAGTAGAACGGCCGTAGCGATTTCGAAAGCTCGTGGAAGTGGGGCTTTCCTTTGGACGAGCGAGGTGTTTCCTCAGGAGCCGATGAGATTTGCCCCGATCCCGCTCCGTCTGATCGTCATTTCCCTGAGTGTCGTGTCAGCGGTCGTCTGTCCGGCGCAGGCGGCCAAGCTAAGCTTCAACCGCGATATCCGGCCGATACTTTCCGAGAACTGTTTCCAGTGTCACGGTCCCGACAAGGACAAGCGGGAGGCGGATCTGCGGCTCGACCAACGCGATGCGGCGATCGAAGCCCTCGCGATTGCCCCGGGCGACCCGGGCAAGAGCGACATGATCAAGCGCGTCTTCTCCACCGATGCGGATGAGCAGATGCCGCCGGCCGACTCGAATCGCAAGCTGACCACCGCGCAGAAGGAACTCTTGAAACGCTGGGTGCAGGAAGGTGCGGAGTATCAGCCGCATTGGGCGTTTGTGAATCCGACGCGACCGGAGGTGCCGGCGGTGGGAAATGCGGGAGCGAAACAGGCGAAGGCGGGGGCAAAAGAGGGGACAAACCCGGTCGATGCCTTTATCGGCGCGACACTTGCGCGCGAAGGGCTCACCCCGGCGGCCGAGGCGGATCGGCGGACATTGATTCGCCGGCTCAGTTTCGATCTGACCGGGCTGCCGCCAACTCCGCGAGATGTGGAGGCGTTCGTCGCCAGCCGCGATCCGCGGGCTTACGAGAAACTCGTGCAGCAGTATCTCGCTTCGCCACACTACGGCGAGCGGATGGCGGTGCCGTGGCTCGACCTCGTGCGCTATGCGGACACCATCGGCTTCCACA
>JAZKEV010000229.1:2906-4380 GCA_040386765.1 Verrucomicrobiota bacterium
CTCGACGATCAACCAGCGGATCGCATCGGGCTACAACCGGCTGCACCGGATCAGCGGCGAAGGTGGCATCCAGGACAAGGAATACCTCGCGAAGTACGCGGCCGACCGCGTGCGGACAACGTCGACGGTGTTCATGGGCGTGACGATGGCGTGCGCGGAGTGCCACGACCACAAGTTCGACCCTTTTACGATCAAGGATTTCTACAGCTTCGCCGCGATCTTCTCCGATCTGCACGAGAAGGGTGCGTACAATCTCTTTGGTGGCTTCACCCGCGAGAATCTCTCGGAGGAGCCGATCTTTTCCTCGCCGGAGCAGAAGAAAAAGCTGGAAGCGTACGATGCGGACATCGCCAGCCTAAAGAAAGAGATCGCCGCCGTGAAAGACGATTTGCTCGCGGAAGGCCGCGCCGCATGGGAGGCGATGGTGCTCGAGCAAGCAAAGGCCGGCCTCCTCGAGTGGAAGGTGCAGACGCCGCTGGAGGCGCGGTCGCTCGTTGGCACCCCGCTCACGATCGAAGACGACAAATCGGTGCTTGCCGGCGGCAAGAATCCGCCGAGCGACGTCTACGAAGTTACGATTCCCGCAACCCTGGAGACCATCACGGCGGTGCGGATCGATCCGGTGGCCGACGCGCGTTTTGCGGGCGACGAAGTCGGTCGGGCGGGCTCGACGTTTTTTATCGCGGAAATCGAGGTGCTGGGAATGAAGGATGCGAAGGCGACGCCGGTGCCGCTGCGCCTCTCGGGAGTAAAGGCCTCCGGTGCAACCGAGCTCGGCCATCCTGCCTCGGCCGTGATCGACGGCAATGTGGTGACCGCGCTCTCCTTTGTGCGCAAGCGCGGCGGCGGCATCGCGCTGCATCTCGCGGAGCCCCTGCAAGGCAGCCCCGAAGCGCGGCTCGTTGTCCGCGTGAAGCATTCGGAAAAATATCCCTATCAGAATCTCGGTCGTTTCAAACTGGG
This sequence comes from Verrucomicrobiota bacterium, assembly GCA_040386765.1. Classification (GTDB taxonomy): domain Bacteria; phylum Verrucomicrobiota; class Verrucomicrobiia; order Opitutales; family Opitutaceae; genus ER46. The sequence continues at coordinate 3,870 of JAZKEV010000229.1, forward strand.
GCTGAGCAGCCTGCCGACCCCTGATGCGAGCATGAACAGCGTCCCGGAAGCGGTCCTCGTCGCGGTCCGCAGGCCCGCAGCCGAGCGCAACGCGGGCGACAAGCGCGACATCGCGAACTACTATCGCACGATCGCGCCGGAGCTGGCCGAGCTGCAGCAGCGGCTGCGGCTCGCCTCCGAGGCGCGCGAATACCTCGCGCTCGACATCCCTTCGATGCCAGTGTCGAAGAGCGTTTCGCCTCGGACGATGCGTGTGCTGCCGCGCGGTAATTGGATGGATGACAGCGGCGAGCCGGTTGAAGCGGCGATTCCGAAGTTCATGGGCACGCTCGCACCGAAAAATGGCTGCGCGACACGGCTCGATTTCGCGGAGTGGCTCGTCTCGCCGGAAAATCCGCTCACGGCCCGCACCTTCGTGAATCGGGTGTGGCGGCTCTATTTTGGCAATGGCCTCACGCGCACGCTCGAGGACCTCGGTTCGCAGGGCGAGTGGCCCTCGCACCCGGAGTTG
>JAZKEV010000230.1:0-892 GCA_040386765.1 Verrucomicrobiota bacterium
CGCGTCGCCTCCGTCCAATTCGAAAGCGCCCAAGCCGACAAGGACGCCAACTTCGCCAAAATAGAAGCCTTCACCGCCCAAGCAGCCGCCGCCGCCGCGCGCCTCGTCGTCTTCCCCGAGTGCTGCATCACCGGCTATTGGTTCGTCCGCAATCTTTCCATCCCTCAACTCACCGCCCTCGCCGAGCCAATCCCCGACGGCCCCAGCACCCGCCGGCTCGTCGCTCTCGCCCGCCAGTATAATATCACCATCGGTGCCGGCCTGTTCGAAGCAGCAACTCCCTCAAACCCCGCCACGCCCGCCACCACCACCAGCGTTCCCGTCTTCCACAATAGCTACATCGTCGCCCTCCCCGACGGCACCGTGCACTGCCACCGCAAGCTCCACGCCTTCGAACACGATGCCGTGCGCGGCGGCACCGAGTTCACCGTCTTCGACCTGCCCGAGGGCTTCCGCGCCGCCGTGCTGATCTGCTACGATTGTAATCTTGTCGAAAACGTCCGCCTCGTCGCGCTCCGCGGCGCCGATGTCCTGATCGCGCCGCACCAGACCGGCGCCGTCCGCAGCAGGAACCCGCACCTCATGGGCCTCATCGAGCGCCCCGTCTGGGAAAATCGTCACCGCGATCCGGATACGATCCGACGCGAGTTCCTCGGCGACAAGGGCCGCGGCTGGCTCATGCGCTGGCTCCCCAGCCGCGCGCACGACAACGGCCTCTTTCTCATCTTCAGTAACGGCGTCGGCATCGACGACGACGAAGTCCGCACCGGCGGCGCCATGATCCTCGATCCCTACGGCCGCATCCTCAGCGAGACCAACGAAGCCGCCGACGCGATGGTCCTCGCCGATCTCGATCCCACCCTGCTCGAGCACGCCACCGGCCGCCTCTGGC
>JAZKEV010000230.1:902-7288 GCA_040386765.1 Verrucomicrobiota bacterium
ACACCCGCGAACTAAAGTTCGAGGAGTAAGCCAGCCCACATTTCGCCAGCCCGCACGTCCGCACTTCGTACTTCGTACTTCGCATTCCGCACTTCGCATTTCGCACCCCGTACTTCGCACTTCGCATTTCGCATTTCGCACTTCCCACGCGTCCTCACTTTCGCCCGAAACGTTGTGCGATTCGGCGCCCCGGCGCCTGTTAGTTAGAAACGCCATGATCGACGACGCCTCCTCCTCTCCTTCCGCCGCTGCTCCCGGCAGCGCCGCGACTCCTGAAGATTCCGAGTTGCTCCGCCGCTACGCCGAAGAGCGCTCCGAGACCGCGTTCGCCGAGCTGGTCCAGCGCCGCATCGGCCTCGTCTACTCGGTCGCCCTCCGCCAGACGCGCGGCAATCGCCACCGCGCCGAAGATGCCACGCAGGCCGTCTTCGCCGACCTCGCCCGCAAGGCCTCCACGCTCGCCCGCCGCCCCGTCCTCGCCGGCTGGCTCTACCGCAGCGCGCAGTTTGCCGCCATCGATCTCGTCCGCGCCGACGCCCGCCGTCAGGCCCGCGAGCAGACCGCCCATTTCATGCAAACCGACCTCGCTCCCACGCATTCCGCCGCCGACTGGGAAAAGGTGCGCCCCGTCCTCGATCAGGCCCTCAACGAGATCGACGAGACCGACCGCGACGCGATCCTCCTCCGCTTCTTCGACAACCGTCCCTTCGCCGATATCGGCGCCCGCCTGCGGCTCTCCGAAAACGCCGCCCGCATGCGCGTCGAGCGCGCCCTCGATAAACTGAGCGCCACGCTCTCCCGCCGCGGCGTCACCTCCACCGCCGCCGCTCTCGGCCTCGCGCTCGGCGGCCAGATCGGCACCGCCGCCCCCGCCGGCCTCGCCGCGAGCGTCACGACGGCCGCGCTCGCCCCCATCACCGCCGCGGCCGGCGCCGCCTCGCTCACAAGTATCTTCGCTCTCGGCAAATTCCAGCTCGGCCTCGCCGCCGCCGTCGCGACGGGTGGCATCGCCCTTTTCGCCGTCCAATCTCAAACCCACGCCGATCTCCGCCGCGAGATCGCCGCGACCCGCCCCGAGCCGCACGCCATCGCCACGCTCCGCGCGGAAAACCAGCGCCTCGCCGCCCAGCTCGCCGAGGTGGAGTCGCTGCAGCGCGACGTCACGAATATCACCCGCCTTGAGCAAAGCGTCGCCGAAGCCCGCCAGGCCGTCGCCCAACGCCAGGCCCTCGCCGCGCAAGCGCAGCAGCAGAGCGCCTCGTCCCTCCAGGCACAGCTCGACCGGATCAACAAGGAGGGCAATGCCCTCGTGAAAGACTACAAGACACTCGCGGAAAGTGCCAAAAATCCCGCGCTCGACGCCAGCGCCCGCCAGATCGCCGAAGCGGCCGCCGCCGAGAAACTCGCCGCCGTCAAAGCCAAGATGGAGGAGAAGAACACCCTCATGGGGAAACCAAACCCGGCCGCGGTCCCGACCGATTCCCCCGCGGGCAAATTCTACTACACGCCCGGCAAGATCACCGCCCAGCCCGCCCCCGGCGCCTCCCCTGCCCCATGAAGCGCGGAGTGTTCCTCGCCTGCCTCGCGCTGCTCGCGGGCCTCGTGGCCGCCGTCGTCGGTATCCGTCACGGCGATACGCGGCTCCTCCGCGCCGACCTCGCGCTCGCCCGCCTGGAGCGCGACGAAGTCGATCGTCTGCGCGCCGCCCAAAGCGAACTCGCGGAAAAACAACCTTCTCCGCCCGCCCTCGCCACCCTCCGCGCCGACCATGCCGCGGTGCAGCGCCTGCGCGCCGAGCTGGAGTCGCTGAAGCATCCTCTCCCGCCTCGCGCTCCGTAGCCTGGGGTGCACACCGACTCGCCGCGGTCGCTCGGTTCGTCGATAATCCACGGCGTCTGCACCGCGCGCATATGAAGCCGTCGCCTCAAAATCAAAGCCACCCGGGCCGCCTGACTTGGGACGCCACCGCGTACGGCGTCCTGCTCGCGTTGATAGGGGTGCTCTATCTCTGGTTCGGTCCGCGTGAGCCTCGCGATGGTCTGGTTTGGTCGATGCTGGCCTACACGGGTCTCGTGTTTGTGCTCCTTCTGAAGCGCAGGCGTTCCTTCGCCAGCGCGTTTTGTCACCTGCCCTTGACGGCCTATGGCGTGCTGCTCGCCTTCGCGATGATTTCGTGGAGCAGCACCGGCAACTTTCCGTACTACAGCCATCCCGATCCCAAGGATCTCAACCTTCACGTCGGCTACGCCCTCGCCTCACTGTCGACCCTTGTCGGATTGCTTTCACTTCCAGTCGGGGCGGGCGCGCTGGCGGTCTCGATTTCGCAGCGGACGCACACTCGCTCCGCCGCCAGCGATGCCACGTTCTACGCCCTGGGCCTCGCCCTTTGGGCCTCCGACCTCCTCCATACTGGACTGGCTAGTTGGATTTTCGACTGAGGCCACACCGGGCTTCCCTGCGAACCAGGCCCGCCAGGATGGCCGCGAACGGCCCGCGGTTTTGACTCCAGTAGGGCCTCGCAGCCGCCCAAAAGCGCCAAAATTGTGACGGGTTTGTGACAACGTCGCCATGTGTTTGTAACATTGCTGGCTATACTCATTCGCGACCGCCAAGTCCCATGACGCTACGCCTACCCATAACCCTTGTTGCTCTCACCCTCGGATTGGCTGTTGCCACTCCTGTTATCGCTCAGGATAGCGGTGCGCTCCTCGATGTTCTCGTGCGCAAAGGCATCCTTACCCAGCAGGAAGCCGAGGATGTCCGCGCCGACCTCGTCCGCGACGCCAACACGATCCCGGCCCACGCCATGGCCGGCGGCAAGTCCACCGACCGCCTCAGCGTCGGCATGCGGATGCAGATGCAGTACGCCAGCCTCGATACCGATATCCGCGGCGCCGCCGTCCAGCCCGTCGCCACCGATCACGCCTTCCTCCGCCGGATGTACTTTACGCTCAAGGCCGGCGTCGGCGGCAACTGGGGCGCCACGATGACGTACGATCTCGCCTCCGGCGGCTACGATGACGCCATCATCGAGTGGCGCCCGACCCCCGAGCTCACCTTCAACTTCGGTCTGCGCAAGGTGAACGTCGCCTTCGAAGAGCGCGCCACCAGCGGCGATATCCGCTCCATCGAGCGCTCCTCCGTCACCCGCTACTTCGTCGAGTCCAACAACGGCCGCCGCCTCGGCGCCGCCAGCTATCGCATCGGCGCCTTCCTCGATGGCCGCAAGGACCTCAATTCGTCGCAAACCCTCGCCCTCGTCTACAGCGCCGCCGTCACCACGCCGGAGCGCAACGAGTCCTTCACCGGCTCCGCCGCCGCGGGCGATGCCACCAACAACGTCCCCGCCCTCTGGGGTAACGTCGGTCTCTCCGGCAAGTTCTCCGGCACTGGCACTTGGATCGCCGGCATCGGCTCGGGCTATCTCCCCGATCAAGGCGGTCCGGGCAACACGAACCTCGGCCGCGGCTTCGACCTCAATCTCTACTCCGTCTACGTCAATATCAGCGCCCCGCGCTGGGGCCTGATGGCCGAGTATCTCACCGCCGATGTCGAGCGCGGCCGCTCCGCGACCGCCGATGCGAAGCCCGAGGGCTTCTACATCCAGCCCACCTTCCTCGTCACCGAGACCATCGAGGCCGTCGTCCGCTACGCCTGGCTCAATTCCGACGGCCGCGGCGTGACGCTCTCCGATGTGATCCGCTCCGCCCCCTCGGGCGGCACCATGAACGAGTCCACCGAGTGGTTCGCCGGCGCCAATCTCTACCTCCGCGGCAACGACCTCAAGCTCCAGGTCGGCGGCGTCTACGGCAAGACGCAGGAAACCGTCACCGGTGCTCCCGCCGAGGCCAAGACCATGGGCCTCCGCTCCCAGATGCAGATTCAGTTCTAAACGCTGAATTATCTCCGCACCCCTCTCGTCAACTCTAACGAAATTTATCACTCATGAAAACAACCCGCACCCTTAGCCTCGCGCTCGCCGCGCTGGCGCTCGCTCCGTTTGCCTTCGCTCAGAAGCTCGTCATCCGCGGTTCCGAAACCCTCGGCGGCAAGTTCGTTCCAACACTCAAGGAAGCCTACGTCGCGAAGAATCCCGGAGTCACCTTCGAGATCGCTGCCGAAGGCTCCACGACCGGCCTCACCGCCATCATCGACGGCACCGCCCAGATCGGCATGTCGTCCCGCCGCGCCAAGGATACCGAGATGTCCGCCGCCCGCGCCAAGAACGTCACGCTGAAGCCCATCATCGTCGCTTACGACGGCATGGCGGTCATCGTCAATGCCAACAATCCCCTCGCGAAGCTCACCAAGCGCCAGGTGGAGCAGATCTTCACCGGCGACGTGAAGGACTGGTCCGCCGTCGGCGGCAAGCCCGGCAAGTTCTCCATCTACACCCGCAATACCGCCTCCGGCACGTATTCGGACTGGAAGGAGCTCGCGATGAAGAAGCGCGAGTACGCTCCCTCTTCGCAGAAGATGGCCGGCAACGAGCAGATCGCCTCCGAGGTCGCGAAGAACCCCAACGGCATCGGCTACGTCGGCCTCGCCTACATCAACTCCCCTGGCACCAAGGTCATCGCCATCGATGGCGTGGCGCCCTCCAAGGAGACCGTGCTCAACAAGACCTACGCCTATGCCCGCCCGACGTTCTACTACACGAATGGCGAGCCCTCCGGCGAAGCGGCCAAGTTCGTCGACTTCACCCTCAGCGACGAGGGTCAGAAAATCGCTGAGAACGTGGGCTTTGTGCCAGTTCGCTGAGCCCTTTACGTGATTGTAACAGCGGCCCGCTTGACCGTAAGTCGGCGGGCCTTCGTTTTTCTACCTGAGCCTGCCGCCTGATAACATGACGCCGCCGAGCACTTCCCAGTCCGTGCCCCCCGCTGATTTCGTCATCACGAAACGTAAGGTCCGCATGTTGGGCCTCACGGTCGATGACTGCATCAAGTTCTTCTTCGGCGGCAACGCCGTCGTGTCCATCATCATCCTGGCGCTCATCACGGTGTTCCTCTTCCGCGAAGGTGCCGGCTTTTTCGGGCAGAATCGCCAGAATCTCCAGACATACCGGCAGGCCGGCCTCGAGTACGTCGACTTCATCCGGACCCAGACCGACGAGCACTCCGAGCTTGTGCGCTACCTCGCCGATGTCCGCCTGCGCGCGGTGGTGCACTACACCGAGAAAAACAAGCTCTCGCTCGACGACGCCAATGCCGCGCTCGCGCCATTCGACGAGTTTGCCAATGGCTTTACCGATGCCGTCGAGCCTCTCCGCGGCATTGTCTCCGAGCTCGGCGACGCCGCCACGGCGATCAAGACCAAGTTCATCGTCAACGAGGACAAGAAGGAGGAGCGCCTCCAGCTCGTCGCCGTGGGCAAGGCCGCCGAGGCCGAAAAAGTCGAAATCGTGCCCGTCGACTTCACCTCCGAGCTGAAGGCCGTCACCGGCACGCTCCCCGCCTATCAGGAGGCCAACCGCGCCTTCACCACCAAGCTCACGGCGGTCCTCGCCAAGCTGCCCGCGCTCCCCACGCCGGACCTGCAGGCGCGCCTCGAGCGCTTCAGCGTCCTCTCGCGGGATTACCTCGCCACGTTTCCCACGATCGAGCGTAACCTCTCCAGCTGGGACTTCCGCAAGCCCGTCGCCCTCTGGGAGGCGTTTACTGCCTTCATCTTCGGCCGGCAGTGGATCACCGCGAGCTTCTGGCAGGATTGGTATGGCATCCTCCCCCTCTTCTTCGGCTCGCTGACGGTCTCGCTCGTCGCGCTCTGCCTCGCCGTCCCCTTCGGCGTCGGCGCCGCGTTCTACGTCAACCAAGTCGCCACGCAGCGGGAGCAGAAGATCATCAAGCCCGGCATCGAGTTCATCTCCGCGTTTCCCTCGGTCGTGCTCGGCTTCTTCGGCATCGCCGTGCTGGGCGAGACGCTCCGCTTGGCCTCGGGCTCGCCCTGGCTCTCCTGGCTCCCCGGCTTCCCCTATGCCGAGCGGCTCAATATCCTCACCGCCGGCTGCCTGCTCGCGCTCATCGCGGTGCCCACCATCTTCACGCTCGCGGAAGACGCGATCAACAACGTCCCCCGCGCCTACAAGGAGGCCTCCTTTGCCCTCGGCGCCTCGCGGCTCCAGACGGTCATCAAGATCATCGTCCCCGCCTCGCTCTCCGGCATCATCTCCGCCGTGCTCCTCGGCCTCGGCCGCGTGATCGGCGAGACGATGGTGGTGCTCCTCTGCGCCGGCAATCGCATCGCGATCCCCGATTTCACCCAGGGCTTCTCCGTCATCGTCGAGCCAGTCCACACCATGACCGGCATCATCGCACAGGAGATGGGCGAGGTCGTGCGCGGCAGCATCCATTACCGGGCTTTGTTCGTGGTCGGACTTGTGCTCT
>JAZKEV010000231.1:0-4968 GCA_040386765.1 Verrucomicrobiota bacterium
GGGATTCCTTTTGTTTGTCCCCCAACCGCTGTCCGTCAAATCAGGTCAACCTCAAGCTGAGAGTCCAGAGCTACAGAGACGAATCAGTTTCGGGCGCTTGGCTCTATGCTCTTAGTTCTCGGCCTTCTTTTAGAATTTCAAATGCTTTACCGTCAGCCCCTGGTTGATGAGTTGTTTCAGGGAGTCGATGCCGATGCGGAGGTGGTCTTTGACGAAATTGTCGTCGATGACTTTGTCGCTCTCGGCGGTTTTCACGCCGTCGGGGGTCATGGGTTGGTCGGAGACCAGGAGCAGGGCGCCGGTGGGAATCTCGTTGTAGAAACCCGTCATGAAGATCGTGGCGGTCTCCATGTCGATGCACATGGTGCGCATGGCGGTGAGCTTCTGCTTGAAGGCCTCGTCATGCTCCCAGACGCGGCGATTGGTGGTGTACACGGTGCCGGTCCAGTAATCGCGAGAGTGGTCGCGGATGGTGGTGGAGATGGCTTTCTGGAGGGCGAAGGAGGGGAGGGCGGGCACCTCCGGGGGGAAATAGTCGTTGCTCGTGCCCTCGCCGCGGATGGCGGCGATGGGCAGGATGAGATCGCCGAGCGAGGCGCGGTGTTTGACGCCGCCACACTTGCCGAGAAAGAGGACGGCCTTGGGCTCGATGGCGCTCAGGAGATCCATCACGGTGGCGGCGGTGGCGCTGCCCATGCCGAAATTGATGATCGTGATCTCACCGGCGGTGGCGCTCGGCATGGGTTTGTTTTTTCCCAGCACCGGCACGCGGTGCCACTGCGCGAACAGTTTCACGTAGTGGGTGAAATTGGTCAGGAGGATGTATTTGCCGAATTTGTCGAGCGGCACGCCGGTGTAGCGGGGCAGCCAATTTTCGACGATCTCCTTGCGGGTCTTCATGGGAAAGGGGTTTAGCTTAGGGAATACCATGAATACACCGAAAAAATACCGATGTGGCTGATGCAGCGGGCGGTCGACACGGGGCGGAGAGGGCGATTGGGTGGGCGGATGGCCGCTGTATCCGATCCCCGCTGGTTTACTCGCGCGCCGAGCGATGGTGAAGCGGAGGCATTTCTGAGAGAGGTGGGAGGAGAGGGCGTGAGCTATCGCGAGACCGGTGCGACGCGCAGCGATGCGGAGCGGCCGGCGGGCTATACCGTCGATCACAACCGGCAGCGGATCGGAGAGGGTGAGGCGGATTTTATGGCGGGGTGCGAGGCACTGCGCGGGTGGCGGATGTTTCCCCAGCCGTGGACGCGGATCCATCCCCAGAATGCGCCGCTGCGCGAGGGGCAGGTCGTGGCGATGATGGCGAAGGGGCTCGGGCTGTGGTGGCTGAATGCGTGCCGGATCGTCTACACGCTGGATGAGCGCGGGCCGGTGCGGCGCTTCGGTTTCGCGTATGGCACGCTGCTGGCGCACGTCGAGCAGGGCGAGGAGCGCTTCAGCGTGGAGCTGCAGGCCGACGGAAGCGTGTGGTACGACGTGCGGGCCTTTTCGCGGCCGCGCTACTGGCCGGTGCGGCTGGGCAAGCCGCTGGCGCGGCGTTTGCAGCGGCGATTTGTCGAGGAGTCGAAGGCTGCCATGCGAACGGCGGTCGCGGCGGCGCGAGCCAGCAGGCGAGTGGAGGTCGCGACATGACCGCGACGAATCGAGCGCTCGCGGGCGGTGTCGTGTGGGTGGCTTTCGTAGTGCTCCGGGCTACTGACATGCGGGGAGATGCGTGGGCGCACGCGCTGCTGCTCTTTGCCGCGCTGGTGCTCGTGCCGCTGGTGCTCGAGCTGTTTGTCGAGCCGGAGAATCCGGAGCGCGATGCGGGGGCGTTTGGCCTCGCGCGGCGGGTGCAGTTGCCGGCGGCGTTACTCCTCGCGGTGGCGTGCTGGATGAAGCCGGGCTTTGGCGCGTCGGTGGTGGCGATGCCGTGGGCGGCGTTTACGGTGCTGCTGGCGCGGAGCGGCGTGATCCGGCTGCGGCGCGAGGGGCTCCGGCGCGGGCTGGATCTTTTGTGCGCGGATATGGCGCTGATCTTCGCCGCGGTGGGTGGCGCGTGGACTTTGATGGATCGCGTGGGCTTCGCGCCGCTGGGCTTCAATCCCGCGATCGTGGCGCTGACCGCGGTGCACTTTCACTATGCGGGATTGCTGCTGCCGCTCTTTGCCGGACTCGTGCAGCGCGAGTTGTGGTTCTGGCGCTTTGCCTCGCAGGCGGCGGTGGGCGTGGTGCTCGGCGTGCCGGCGGTGGCTCTCGGCATCACGACGACACAGCTGGGCTGGGGGCCGAGCATCGAGGCGGCGGCTGGCTGTGGGCTCGCGCTTGCGGGCGCGGCGGTGGCGGTGCTGCACGTGCGAATCGCGCTGGATACGAAACGGCCGGTGGCCACGCGGGTGCTGTTGGGCATTGCGGGCGCGTCGCTGTTCTTTGGGATGGTGCTCGCGGCGCTGTATGCGATGCGGACCTTTGCGCTGCCGTTTCCCTGGCTCGGGATTCCGCAGATGCGCGCGATCCACGGGACGGTGAACGCGGTGGGCTTTGGGCTCTGTGGCGTGCTGGGGTGGCGGGCGATGGCGCGGGGGCGGGTGGCGAGCTAAACGGGCTGAGCGGGGCGCGAGGCGTTTTGGGGAAAGGTGCGAAGTACGGAATTATTGTAGCGGCGGTCTGTGACCGCCGATTGCGTAGGGATGCGTTGTCACGTTCGTCGGCGGTCATAGACCGCCGCTACATAAGGGCCTATTTTCGAGCGCGAAAATTGTTCCGGTCGCGGCGTAAAGCCGCTCCTACAATTCGATCGAAGGTGGCACGAAAAAGCGCCGGCTTTTGGGGCCGGCGCTTGGTGCGAGAAAAGTAGTTTGCCTCTTACTTCTTCGGCTCTGCGGCCGGGGCCGGAGCGGGCGCTGCTGCCGGAGCGGGTTCGAAGAGCTCGTCGGATTTTTGCGGGAGGCTCGTGAAGGTGTAGTCGGAGATCTGGAAGGCGCGTTTCTGCATCAGCGCGTTGATCGGGGCGGCGGAGTCGCTGTTGGCGATCAGGGCGAAGACGGGGCCGGCGGGGACGGTGTCGAATTCCGGCGCGAGCGGCTTGTCGTCTTTCTTCTCTTCGCCGGCCTTGGTCTCGCCCTTCTTGGCGAGATCGGCGAGGCTGCCGAGGGACCCGGGACCGGATTTGCTGTCGGGGGCCTTGAGCTTCTTTTCCTCGGGCTTGCGGCCGAGCGCGACGGTGACGGTCTTGTTGTCGAAGGTCGTGAGCTTGAAGGCGCGCTGATTGGCCTTGGCGGCGGCGAAGTTGGCGTCGTCGAGGGGAGTCGTCTCGGAGAAGCGCAGCGTGGCGACGGAGCTGAGGATCGACGAGATCTTGTCGGCTTTGACCTTCTGGCCCGCGGGCGTCTTGTCGGCGGTCCACGGATCTTCCTTCTTGGCGCGTGAGACGACGATCGGGCCGCCCTCGGCGAAGGGGATTTCGATCTTCGCGATATCGTCGGGCTTAAGGTTGATCAGCTCGGCGTTGGCCCAGTTCTTAGCCTCGGTATCGAGCGAGGCACTGAGGTTGGTGAGGAATGCCTTCTTCTCATCGCCGAACTGCACGAAGCGACCGCTGCCGGTCTCGGCATTTTTGCCGAGGGTGGCGGAGTAGAGCACCTTGTCGGAGGCATCGAGAATCTGGATCTTGGTATCCTTGAACTCGAGGCGGGAGATGCGCTCGGCGTTGGCGGTGACGAGGCGCTGGATCTTCGCATCGGTGAGGCTGCCGACGAAGCCGGAGAGCTTCGCGAAATCGGCGGTCATGTCGTAGTACGACGGGACGCGCCACGTGCCGTCGCCCTGGCGGACGAGGTCGACCGTTTTGCCGGCATCGGAGAGGCGGAGCTTGGCGGCCTTTTCGAGGACGTCGCGGGCGATGAGGGGTTGATCGATGCGGGAATCGGCGGCGGCAGGCGCTTCGGGTCGGCGCATGAAATAAGCGACGACGGAGAGCGCGGCGAGGACGACGATGGTGCCGAGGAGGGTCTTCAGTTTCATCTGTCTGGTGAAGTCTTAGGGTCTCGAGTCTAGGGTCTGGCGTCTCAGGCGGCAGGCTTATTTCCGACGGCTGCGATAGAAGAGGCCGAAGGCCAGGACGAACGCGGGCACGACGAGCAGATTGACGACGAGGAGCTTGTTCTCGAGCGCGTCGATGTTCTCGCGGAGCTTGCGACGGATCTCGCGGCGCTCGCCGCGCATCGTAGCCTGCTGCTTCTGGAAATCCTCGATGGCTTTGGTCATCTCGGGCGTGGCGATCAGGCGATTGCCTTCGCCCTTCTTGCCCTGGAGCTCGCTGAGCTTGGTCTGCACTTCCTGGAGGCGCTTATCGACCTCGGTGAGCTTGGCTTGATACTGCTTCTGCGCCTCGGTCTCCATCTTGCGCACGACATCGAAGGGGCGGATCGAGGAACCCTTGCCGCGGATCGAAATGAGATCTTGCGAACCGCCGAGGAACTCGACCGTGTTGGCCGCGAAGGCGAGATTGTCGTTGAACGGTTCGGCGGTGGTCTGGCCGAAGAAGTTCATCTTGCGGACGCTGTAGTCGTCGAAGAGCCAGTCGGTATCGGCGATGACGAAGAGGGTCGACGTGGCCTTCGATTCTTTCAGGCCATCGGCGGCGGGCTTGGGCTCTTCCTTCTTGGGCTCGTCTTTTTTGGCGGGATCCTCGGGCGGCTTTTCATCGGCAGGCACGCCGTTGGGGAAAGCGGTCTTGAACTTGCCGGTGACGAGCGCGGCGATGGTCTTCTTGCCGGAGGGGGTGATCTGCTTCGCGACGTCGTCGGGCTGGGCAAACTGGAGCATCATGCTCGCGATGTCGCCCGCCTGGGCGGAGGTCTCGACGAGGGGCGTGAAGGTGAGGGTGGAGCCCTCGCGCTTGGCGATGCTGCCGGACTCGATGAACATGGCGGACTTCAGCTGCGCCGTCGCGAGCGAGGTGGAGCTGAAGGACTCCTT
>JAZKEV010000232.1:0-6239 GCA_040386765.1 Verrucomicrobiota bacterium
AGCGCAGCGAATGCGGTCTCCGAGCTGCTCATGTAACGATGAAATTGCGTCATCGCATCCGGCGGGACCGGCATGCCGGCCATGATGTTCGAACTCATGACCGATGCATCGCCGCCGATATTGCGCACGACCCAGGGTGCGGTCACGAGCGCAAAGCCAACCAGCACGCTCGCCAGCGCACCCCAGCGCGCCGAGCCTTCGAAACGCACGACCGCGTAGCCCAGCGCGACGAGCACCAGCGCGCCGGCGGAATACTCCGTGAGAAAAAGCAGTCCGCACACGACCCCGAGCGCGCCGAGCCACCGCCAGGGCAGACCACGCGTCGTCGAGCCTTCCGCGCTTTGTTCGCCCGCAGGTTCGTCGCGGCCACCCTCCACCCGCAGCCAGCACCAGAAGGCCGCGAGTCCGAGCACCATCAGCAGCGGCGTACCGTTCACCGCCACGACCTGTTGCCAGATCGGCACCGAAAGCAGCATCGCCAACATAGCGACCCACCCCACTCGCGGCTCGAATAACCGCCGGCCCAGATCGTAGGTCAGCCACAGCGCGAGCCAGAGCAGCAGCAGATTCAGCGCGAGCAGGAAGTAGTCGCCACGAAAGGCGTCGAGCATCGCTTCGGGCCGGCTGAAGAGCGCCTCGCGTTTCCCCTCCGGCAGCACGCGCAGCCCTCCTGCGATCGCGAGCGAGTAGAGCGGCGCATGATAGAGCTCCGGATACGGCTGCTTCGGATCGAAGCGCACGCCCCGCCCCGCGAGCACCGCCGAGGCCTGCGGAAAATTCACCTGCGTCGTGAAGCCCGCCCCGCGCGCCAGCTGCCTCCCCATGTCGGCTTGCACGAGCGTCATCTCGGACGTCGGTCCATGAAACTGTTGGTTCGCCACCCGCAACGAGAGGAGCACCGCTGAAACCAGAAACGCGAAAAGCACAATCCACCGTCCGCCACTGCCGACTTCCAGCCAGTGAATAAACTCCTGCACTGAGCGTGGGCGACTCATGCGCGAGGGGACTTGCTTGAGGTAGGGCGAGGCGTCCCCCCGGAAATTCCCGCGCTCATTTATCCATCACATCCAGCTCGGGCCATTGCGCGATCTTGCGATGCAATGTCCTCCGGCTCACACCCAGCAGCTCCGCCGCCTTGGTGCGATTGCCCCGCGCCTTCAGCAGCGCCTCGCGCAACAGGTGCTTTTCGTTTTCCTCGACCGAGAGGGAGTTCGATCCAGAGCTGCCCGCAGAAACCGGCGCGCCCGCCCCACTCGCGGCCGAAGAGGCCGAACTCGTCGACGCGGACCCCGACGTGCCTGCCGCCGCAGACGCCGACGGCGCCGCGCCGCGAAACTTCGGCTCGAGATCGTATTCCGTCAGGCTTCCGCCACGTCGCAGCACGACCGCGTTCTCACAGAAATTCCGCAGCTCGCGGATATTTCCGGGCCATGAATACGCCTGCAATGTCCGCAGCGCCCCCGGCTCCACCGTGAGCGGGGGCACGTGGTTCTCGTCGGAAAACACTTTGATGAAGTGCGCCAGCAGCACGGGGATGTCTTCCGGCCGCTCGCGCAGCGGCGGCGTGGTGAGCCGCACGACATTGAGCCGGAAGAAGAGGTCCTCGCGAAATTTTCCCTCTCGCACCATCGCCTCCAGATTTCGGTTCGTCGCGGCCACGAGCCGCACATCGAGCTCGAGCGGCTTCGAACCGCCCACGCGCTCGACCGCCTTCGTCTCGAGGAAGCGCAGCAGCTTCACCTGCGTCGATTGCGAGATCTCGCCGATTTCGTCCAAAAACAGCGTGCCGCCATCCGCCGACTCGAAGCGCCCGATCCGCCGCTCCGTCGCGCCCGTAAACGAGCCGCGCTCGTGGCCGAACAATTCGCTCTCGAGCAGATTCTCCGAGAGCGCCGCGCAATGCACCGCGACGAAAGGCGCGCGTGCCCGCGGGCTCGATTGATGAATCGCCTGCGCGATCAGTTCCTTGCCCGTGCCCGACTCGCCCTCAATCAAGATCGTCGCACGCGAGGGCGCCACGAGCTTCATCTTGTCGATCACGTCCTTCAGCTTCTGCGACGTGCCGATGATGCCCTCGATCCGGAATTTCTCGTCGAGCCGCTCGTGCAGGTGCTGCACCTCGACCTCGAGCGTCTTGGTTTTCAGCGCCCGCTGGATCAGCACTTCCAGCCGCTCGATATTCACCGGCTTGGTGAGAAAATCCACCGCGCCGCGCTTCATCGCATCGACCGCGTTGTCCACGTTGCCGTAGGCCGTCATCATGAGGACCGCCGGCCGGTGCGGCAGCGTGAGCGCCTTGTCGATCACCTTCAGCCCCGATTTGCCGGGCATCCGCAAATCGGTGAGCACGACGTCGAAAGGTTGTGCGTCCATGAGGTTGAACGCCTCCTCGGCATTAGCCGCCACGGTGACATCGTAAAGCTCCGCGAGAGCCTGTTGCAGCCCCTCGCGCGTGTGTTTCTCGTCGTCGACGATCAGCACGCTCGGCATCATGCGCCATATTGACACGGTCTTAGGCAAACCGGTCAAGCTCGGTGGCTTGGGGTAGTGCCGAAGAAAGGCGGGGGATGGAACGCCGAAAGCCTCGCGAGCTTACCCTAATTTTCGTGAAGCAAGCCCCCAGCCTATGAATCGGACAACATCTTCGAGCAGCGATCCTCGACCACGATTCCCCCAAAAAACTACCCCACCCTCGACTTACTTCTTTGCGGGAGCCGGCGCTGCCGTCGGCAGCGGGGCCGCGACGCGCTCGATGATCGGCGCGAGCCGGCTGAGCCGCAGGCTCGGGTGCGGCGTGGCGTCGAAGAGCGCGATGAATTTGCTGCGCCGAACCGAGAGCAGCGCCCGCGTGCGGATCTGCTGTTCCTCGGTAAGCTCGTATTCCTTGGTCAAAAGTTCCAGCCGCGGCGTCACGGTGATCATCCCGTAGATGCCTGTGAGCGGGCGCTCGCGTTCCCGCTGCAGCGCTTCGTCGGAGAGCGGCTCACGGTCCGCGATGCGCTTCGCCTCTTTCTCGGCACGCGCCTGCATGTAGGCCTTCCGCTTCTCACGCTGCTTGGGATTGAGCACAGCGTTGAATTCCCGGTCGAACTCTCCATCGATCTCGTGCACCTGCGCGATGTACGCATCGATCTGAGGCCGGAGGCGCTTGATATCCTCGACCATCTTCGCGCGATCAAGGTCGTGCTTTGCCTTGTCGTCCGCCTTCTGCGCTCCCTGCGGAGCAAGCTCACGCGTCAGCGCCGGCGGAGGGGGCGGCACGGGTTCGGCCCGCGTGGTGTAGGCGCGGGTGAAATACCCCGCGAGAAACACCACTACGGTAAGTCCACCCACGAAGACGCGTTGCGTCATAGGCTCACGTCATCGTCGACCGCCAGCATCGCCATCTGCTGCCAGCTCGCCAGATTTCGTTCGTTCTCCCGTTTCTCGGTCTGCGCCTCGACAAAGAACAGGGCCAGCGCGCAAACCGCCGCCGTGCCCACGCTGAGGGCAAACTGGTCGAGCAGCGACGGCACACCCGGGATCTCGCGGGCCGCGCGGAGCACGCGCTCGGCAAAGCCAGGACGAAGCTGCGCTGCACCGCGTGTCTGCAACTGCTGCCAGGCAGCGGCCTCCGGGCCGTGGGCCGTGCGAAGCACGCGATCGGCAAAACCGCTCCGCAACTGGGCGGAGGCATGGTTCTGCAAGGAACGCCAGGCGTGTTCTTCAGGTTTCATGTTCAGGTGTGTAGTGCTCGCGAAGATGTTCGCGCGCACGGTGAAGGCGAGCTTTCACCGCGGCGACGCTCGTATCGAGAATTTCGGCAATTTCGGCATGACTCCGCCCTTCCTGGACCAGCGCCAGCAGCGCCCGATCCTGCGGCCGGAGCTGCGCCAGCGCGTGCCGCAGGGCATCCAACTCCTCGGAATCGACGGCGCCCGGCGGTTCCGGGATGTTTTCGTGCTCCTCGCCAAAAGGGAGAAAGATGCGCCGCAGCTTCTGCCGCCGCAGCTGGTCGATGCAGGTATTCCGGGCGAGCCGGAATAGCCACGACTCGAACTGCGCGGGCGCCTGCAGGCGATCGAGGGCTCGGATCATCTTGATGAAGACCTGTTGAGACAGGTCTTCCACGTAGTCGCTCCGCCCGGTCATGGCATAAACGAACCCCGCCACCCGGTGCTGGTAGCTGATTATGAGCTCCCGCTGGGCGGCTTCGTCGCCCTTTTGAGCCAGCCGGACCAGATCGGCGAGCGCTGTCGGTGAAGGTGAATCCATGCGGGAGCATAACGTGTCAGCAGTAAGACGGCTCGAAGGCCAGAAAGATTCGGTCCCGGCACCGCGGAACCTTGCCAATCACGCAACCTTTGCCTCCCTTGGGCGTCGAAAACCTCCCATGAAGCGAACCGCGAATCTTCCTAACCTATCCCTTTCGGTCCTGGCAGCGGCGGGCTGCCTGCTCGCCGCGGGGTGCCGCAGCGCCCACGAACCGCGCGACTTGATGATGGAAGAGGCCCGTTCGGGCTCCATCGAGCGTCCTGTCGCCATGCGTGGCGACACCACCTTTATCGAGGGCAAGGTCGCCGCCGTCGCCACGGTCACCCGCGGTTTCGACCGGGGCGGTCCCCGCATGGGCCGCAAGAAGGGTAGCAACGAGGAAGAATATGATATCAGCGGCCGCAAGCGCCGGGATGACGCTGGCGCGTTCACCGAGGTCTACAACATCGGCGGCTATGGCGATTCCGAAGAGGAGCAGAAGGAAGCCATCGCCGACTACATGCGCATGGCCAAGGCCCGCCGCGCCGCCGGCAGCCCGATGCCCCCCGTCACCCTCCGCGTCGCCTTCGAAAACAAGGGCACCGAGCCGATGGAGATCGAAGTGACCGAAGTGAATTCCTACCTCGGTAATTTCGCCGTCCGTCCGCCCAAGCTCACACTCGCCCCCGGCGGCCACGGCGTGCTCGAGCCCATGGTCTCCCAGCTTGGCGTCACCAGCGACGAGATTCAGCTCAAGCTGGAGGTCCGCTACGGCGGCAAGAAGGAGTCTCAAGTTCTGGTCGTAAAGAACGTGATTTCGCAATCGCTCCGCAAGGAGTTCGAGGCGGCACAGAAATAAGCGCGCAGTATCGCGGGCGTTTCTCCGGCAGGCATCCGATTATATCATCGGATGTTTCCCGAAGACTCGCTGCCCCCTGTTTACTCTCTGTTTATTTATTCGTCCGACTCGCCGGGGATTTTGCGCTTCAGAGCCGGTGTAAAATAGAGAATGGGCGAAAAAAATAAGCAGTGAGGCATCGGGTAGGTTATAGATATCTATAGAGAGAGCCAGGAGCATCCCTCCCGCGCTGGAATGCAGGCACCATAATATGGGTTTGCACTCCGCATCCTTTCGCGTTCTCTTGCGTCAGACTAGTTACCCATCGTTTGCCAGTACACCGTGTCGATGCCGGTTGATCTGCCCGAGGTACGAGCAAGCGTGCTCTGTAGCTTATCGACGTATCCCCATGAAAAGCTCCGCTGTTCTCGGTCTCGCCACCCTTCTCGCGCTCGGCACGTTTGGCACCGGTTGTAGCCTTACCCGTCAGAGCTCTCCCCCGTCAGCTTATCAACCCACCCGTCGCGCCAAGACCTTCGCTCTGGCAGTGACCGTACAAGGTGGCTTGCAGCCCACCCCCGCACAATGGGCTGCCATTCAGGCCAAGATGTCCGCCGATCTGGCCGCCCGCGGGATGATTCTTGTCACCGATGTCGCGCTGGCCGATGCCGTGATCCGCATCGATTTCCGGCCCAATCCCCTTGATCCCGAAGGCGCCGGCCACATCAGCGTGCTCGGCATCCGGCGCAATCCCTATGCCGGCATCGCCAGCACCGCCTTCAACGGGCCCTACTCCTCCGGCTACGCCAACTCGTATTCGAACGGTTTCATGAACCCCTACCGCTGGGGTTCGGCCAACTACTTCTCAGGCGACTACTACACCTATAGCGGCCCGTGGGAAAACGGTTACACCTCGGGCTGGACACCCCGTCCGTCGACTCCGCCGCCCGCTCCCCATCGCCCGCACCCGCCGGGCACCGGCGGCAATCGCGAGCACTGCCCGCCCGACGCGCTGTACTCGCGTCCGACGTCCCTGACCACCTACGCCAGCAATGGCTCGGGCTCGACCTCCTCGCTCCCCACCGTGGCCGTCTACAATTCTCCCGCCACCCCCTCGTCGAGCGGCGGCCGCTGGACCGGCGAGCGCTCGGCGTGGGGCCGATCCGAG
>JAZKEV010000232.1:6249-6941 GCA_040386765.1 Verrucomicrobiota bacterium
GATCCGAGTCGTCCGCCTCCGCCTCGCGCGCCACCTACGCTCACTCCGGCCGCAGCTATAATTCCGACGGCTCCCGCTCCTATTCGGGCTCGAGCAGCGGCCGCAGCTATTCGTCGTCCTACGATTCGAGTTCCAGCTCCAGCTCGCGCTCCTTCAGCACCGGCTCCTCCAACTCGAGCCCCGTGTACGATTCCCCCTCCTATTCGAGTTCCAGCAGCAGCGGCGGCTCCTTCAGCACGGGCTCTTCCTACTCCGGCCCCGTGTACGACTCGCCCTCTTCATCGTCCTCCAGCAGCTCGTCGAGCAGCTCCAGCCCCTCTATGTCGACGCAGAACTGACCCCGACCGGGATCAGGCAGCCAGCACTTGGCCCTCGCTCCCAAGCGAGGGCTTTTTCGTGCCACAAGGTCGCCCGCCGGACCGTCACGGTTTGCGTGTAAAACCACCGCTCGATTCCCACCCGCAAAAAGCGGGAGAAAGGGTGGCACGGTGCGCACGTCTCCCATCCCCTCCGTGTAGCCCACCTCGGAAGAGGCGGGATCGTTCGAAAATCTAGAGCGCCACGACCCGGCGGGAATACCTAGCTCCATCCCAATATTGCCCGGCTCTCCGCTCTGAGCTCTCGGCTCGTAGCTCCAAGCTCTCAGCTTCCTCCCCCTGCCCTCAATACAGCATCCGCACCCGCCGGTCCTT
>JAZKEV010000233.1:0-3697 GCA_040386765.1 Verrucomicrobiota bacterium
GATATCCACCAGCTTATCTTCACGGACGACAAGCGGTTCCTCCTCATCGTCGGACCCTGCTCCATCCACGATCTCAAAGCCGGCCGCGCCTACGCCAGCCAGCTCGCCGCCCTCGCCCGCGAGGTCGCCGACCGCGTGATGATTGTGATGCGCGTCTATTTCGAGAAGCCCCGCACCACCGTCGGCTGGAAGGGCCTCATCATGGATCCGCACCTCGACGGCTCCCACGATATCGCCACCGGCCTCCGCACCGCCCGCACCTTCCTCCGCGAGGTCCTCGACCTCGGCCTGCCCACCGCCACCGAGCTGCTCGATCCAATCACGCCGCAATACATCGCCGACCTCATCTGCTGGTCCGCCATCGGCGCGCGCACGACCGAGTCGCAGACGCACCGCCAGATGGCCAGCGGGCTCTCGATGCCCCTCGGCTTCAAGAACGGCACCGACGGCTCCATCACCAGCGCGGTCAATGCCATCAAGGCCGCCGCCCAGCCCCAGACCTTCCTCGGCATCAATCTCGACGGCGCCGCCTCCACCATTGTCACGCGCGGCAATCCCGATTGCCACATCGTCCTCCGCGGCGGCGCAGCCGGCCCCAACTACGCGGCCCCGCACATCGCCCGCACGGAAGAGCTGCTCGTGAAAGCAAAGCTCCCCAAGGCCATCCTCGTCGACGCCTCGCACGACAACTCCGCCAAGCAACCCGAGCGGCAGCCCGAGGTTATCAGCGACCTCATCGCGCAGATCGCCGCCGGCAACACCTCCATCATGGGCGCCATGGTCGAGAGCAACCTCCACGCCGGCAACCAGCCCTTCCCCCAGCCCAAGGAGAACCTGAAATACGGCGTCTCCATCACCGACGGCTGCATCGACTGGGCAACCACGGAGACAATGATCCGCGAGCTCCACGCCGCCCTCGCGCCCCGCTTCGCGAAGTAAGAGTCCTGAGCTCTTACAAATAACAGAGGAAACGAAGAGCCCTCAGCCTCCGCCCACCCTTTCGCTCTTCGTTCCCTTCGTTACCTTCTGTTCAAACGCCTTCTGTTCGAGTCCCTCATCGGTCCGCTACTGCCATCTCACAGCCCACCTAAAAATCACCGCTTCCGAAAATTTCGCGTCGATTCGCGTCCTTCGCGGGCTCAACCTCTTCCTCTTTCTCTTTATGAAGTCCCCCATCCGTGTCGCAGTCACTGGAGCCGCTGGCAATATCGGCTACGCCCTCCTTTTCCGCATCGCCTCTGGCGCCATGTTTGGCGCGGACCAGCCCGTGATTCTCCAGCTCATCGAAGCCCCGTTCGAAAAGGCCCTCAAGGCCCTCGAAGGCGTCGCGATGGAGCTCGATGACTGCGCCTTCCCGCTGCTCAAGGGCATCGTGCAGACCTCCGATCCCGCGGTCGGCTTCAAGGATGCCAACTGGTGCCTCCTCATCGGCGCCAAGCCCCGCGGCCCCGGCATGGAGCGCGCCGACCTCCTGAAGGACAACGGCAAGATCTTCATCGAGCAGGGCAGGATCATCGATGCCGTGGCCGCTGCCGATGCGCGCGTCGCCGTCGTCGGCAATCCCGCCAACACCAATTGTATGATAGCCGCCTCGCAGGCGAAACGCCTCCCCGCCGAACGCTTCACCGCGATGGTCCGCCTCGACCAGAACCGCGCGCAGACCCAGCTCGCCAAGAAGGCCGGCGCCGATCTCACCGAAGTGAAGGAAATCTTCATCTACGGCAATCACAGCCCCACCATGTTCCCCTCGTTCGCGCACGCGACGATCGGGGGCAAGCCCGCGACCTCCGTCATCACCGACTCCGCCTGGCTCCAGGGCCCCTTCTGCGAGATCGTGGGCAAGCGCGGCGCCGCCATCATCGCCGCCCGCGGCCTCTCCTCGGCCGCCTCCGCCGCCAACGCTCTTGTCGACCACGTCCGCTCGCTCGTCACGCCCGGCGCCGTCCACTCCATCGCCGTGAAGTCCGAGGGCCGCTACGGCTTCGACGCCAATGTCTGGGCCGGCATGCCCGTCCGTACCACCACCCCCGGCAGCTACGAAGTCATCACCAGCTACCAGATGGACGACTTCGCCAAGTCCAAGATCGCCGCGACCAACAAGGAGCTCGTCGAAGAGCGCGCCTTCGTCGCCGACATGATCAAGTAACCAGTATCCGGATACACTCCTTCGAAAAGGGCGGGGCCAAACACCCCGCCCTTTTTCATGCCCCTGACGCTCCGTCGACAACGCATCCTCTCAATTCACAAAACGGAATTTGCACAGAAGAAAACGAAGGGAACGAAGAGTCCTCAGCGTTCGACCCTTTTCACTCTTCGTTCCCTTCGTTGCCTTCTGTAAAATTCTCATTGGCTCCGAGTCACGCGGCCGTCTCAGGTTGAAGTTTCCCGGCATACCCCCTTTCAAGGTCTCACACCCCGCCTCCCCCGGCCCGCTCACCGCCCATGAAACACGCTCTCCCGCTGTTCCTCGCCGCCTTTGCGCTTCTCTCGCGCCTCACAGCGGCCGATACCTCGCGCCCCAACATCCTCTTCATCGCGGTCGATGACCTGAACGACTGGGTCGGCTTTCTCAAAGGCCATCCGCAGACGCGCACGCCCAACATGGACCGGCTCGCCGCGCGCGGCACGATCTTCGCCAATGCCCATTGCGCCGCGCCGCTGTGCGCACCGTCACGCGCCGCCGTGTTTAGCGGGCGCCATCCCTACAACTCCGGCGTCTATGGCAATGAAGACGACCTCCGCCGGATCGCCCCCAAGCTCGTGCTCCTCCCCCAGCACCTCCGCGCGCAGGGCTATCGGACGCTCGGCGCCGGCAAGCTCATCCACCAGAAGCGCGCCGATCTCTTCGACGAGTATTTCATCCCCGACCAACGCTGGAGCCCCCTCGACCCCGAAAAGGTCAACTACACCCCCGAGGAGCTCCCCTCCAAGCGCACCGACAACCCGCGCCACGTCGTCTCGCTGGGCGTCGGCCAGCCCGACGTCATCCTCCCGCTCAACCGCATGCCCAGCGAGCGCGCCCCCACCCGCCCAAGCGGCGAGTCGTTCGACTGGGGTCCCATCGATGCGCCCGATGAGGCCATGGGCGATACACTGGTCGCCGAGTGGGCGGCGAAGCAGCTCAACGCTCCCGCCGCCAAACCCTTCTTCCTCGGCGTCGGCTTCTACCGTCCGCACATCCCCCTCTTCGCGCCCGCCAAGTATTTCGAGCCCTTCGCCGGCAATCGCGTCGCGCTCCCGCCCAGCCGCCCCGACGACCTCAAGGACCTTGGCCCCGTCGCGCGCCAGATCGCCCTCGAGCCCGTCACCGCCGGCGGCCACGCCCACACCCTCAAGCACGACCAGTGGAAAGCCGCCGTCGCCGCCTATCTCGCTTGTATCCACTTTGTCGATGCGCAGCTCGGCAAGTTGCTCGACGCCCTCGATGCCGGCCCTCATCGCGACAACACCATCATCGTCTTCTGGGGCGATCATGGCTGGCACCTCGGCGAGAAGGAGCACTGGGGCAAGTGGACCGGCTGGGAACGCGCCACGCGCGTGCCGCTCGCCATCGTGCCCGCCGCCCGCGACCGCGGCAAATTCCCCGCCAGCCAGACCTCGAGCGAACCCGTGAGCCTGCTCGACCTGTATCCGACCCTGCTTGAGCTGTGCGGCATCACGCCGCCCGAGCGTCAACTCGACGGCACCTCACTCGTTC
>JAZKEV010000234.1:0-388 GCA_040386765.1 Verrucomicrobiota bacterium
GAAGTCGTCGGTGGCGCCGTACTCGATGCCGGGCTTGATGTCGCCGCCGGCGAGCCAGACGGTGAAGCAGCGGCCATGGTGATCGCGGCCCATGCCGGGATCGCCGAGCTTGCCCTGGCTGAAGACGGTGCGGCCGAACTCGGTGACGAAGAGCACGAGCGTATCTTCGAGCAGGCCGCGCTGCTTCAGATCCTTCACGAGCGCGGCGGTCGGCTGATCGACGTCGCGGCACTGGTTGGGGAGCTGGCGGGCGATGGCGATGTGTTGATCCCAGCCGCGGTGGAAGAGTTGCACGAACCGCACGTCGCGCTCGAGCAGGCGGCGCGCGAGGAGGCAGTTGGCGGCGTAGGTGCCGGGCTTGCGCACCTCGGGCCCGTAGGCCGCGAGC
>JAZKEV010000234.1:416-2752 GCA_040386765.1 Verrucomicrobiota bacterium
GGGACGGAGGTCTGCATCCGGTAGGCCATCTCGTAGGCCTCGATGCGGGCCATCGTCTCGGGATCGCCGAGATCGGCGGCGCGCATCTGGTTCAGCTTCGCGAGATCGTCGAGCACGGCGCGGCGCTGCTCGCGGTCCACGCCATCGGGATTCTGGAGATAGAGGACGGGATTGACGCCGGGGCGGAGACCCACGCCCTGATTCGAGGCGGGCAGGAACCCGCTGCCCCAGAGGCGGGAGAAGATCGGCTGGCCGGGATTCTTGCCCGTGCCGGCGGAAACCATCGCGATGAAGGCGGGGAGATTCTTGTTCTCGCTGCCGAGGCCGTAGTTCACCCACGCGCCCATGCTGGCGTAGCCGGGCTGCTGGTTCCCGGTGTTCATGTAGGTGATCGCCGGGTCGTGGTTGATCGCCTCCGTGTGCATGCTCTTCACGATGCAGATATCGTCGGCGATGGTCTGCGTGTACGGGAGCATGTTGCTGATCCACGTCTGGTGCTTGCCGCAGAGCTTGCCCTCCATGAGGGGCGGCACGATCGGATACGCGCTCTGGCCGGACGTCATGCCGGTTAGGCGCTGGGTGCCCTTGATCGACGGGGGCAGCTCCTTGCCAGCGTGGGAGTAGAGCGTGGGCTTCTGGTCGAAGAGATCGACGTGCGAGAACCCCTCGCTCTGGAAAAGGCAGAGCACGCGCTTGGCGGTGGGCTTGAAGTGCGGGAGCTTCTGCGAGGTGCCGCCGGTGGCGCGGGCGAGGCTCGGCGCCATGAGCGAACCGAGCGCGATGCTGCCGACGCCGCGCGAGATATCGCCGAGGAAGGTGCGGCGGGTGAGGTGCTGGAGACGGTGGTGAAGAGGGGCGTGCATGGCGTCAGTTACGCGTGATGGTTTCGCTGAGATTGAGCAGAACGGTGGCGACCTGCGTCCAGGCGGCGTGCTCGGGGCGGGGAAGCTTTTCGTTGCGCGGGGCCTCGCCGTGCGCGAGGAGCGCGGCGGCGGCGCTCTCGCTGGCGGCGTAGCGCTTGCGCTCGCGGGCGAGCGTGCCGGTGAGCACGCTGAACTCATTGGCCGTGGGCGCGCGCGAGACCGTCTCGGCAAAGGCCCAGCGGAGCCGTGAGGCGTCGTCGCCCGTCCGCGTGAGGATGCGCTCGGCAAAGACGCGCGCGGCCTCGACGAACTGCGTGTCGTTGAGCAGCACGAGGGCCTGGAGGGGCGTGGTGGTATTTCCGCGCGAGACCACGCAGACCTCGCGGTTGGGCGCATCGAAGGCCGTCATGTTCGGCGACGGCGCGGTGCGCTTTAGATAGGTGTAGATCGAGCGACGGTAGAGCTTCTCGCCGTGATCCTGTACGAAGGTCTGCGAGGTGGCGGGGGTGCTGCCGTAGTGGCTGACCTCGCGCCAGAGGTCGGCGGGCAGGTAGGGATTCACGCTGGGGCCGCCGACGCGCGGGACGAGGAGGCCCGCGACCTTGAGCGCGGTATCGCGGACAAATTCGGCGGAGAGGCGGAAACGCGGGCCGCGGGCGAGCAGGCGGTTCTGCGGATCGCGCTCCAAGACGGCGGCCGGGCTGGCGGACGACTGGCGGTACGTATCCGAGGTGACGATACGCGTAACGAGGCGCTTCACGTCCCAGCCGCTTTCGACGAAGTCGACGGCGAGCCAGTCGAGCAGCTCGGGGTGGCTGGGATTCTCGCCCTGCATGCCGAAATCGGCGGCGGTCGCCACGATGCCGGTATCGAAGAAGAGCCGCCAGATGCGGTTGACCGCGACGCGGGCGGTGAGCGGGTGACTGGGCTGCACGAGCCATTGCGCGAGACCGTAGCGGTCGGCGGGCGCGCCCTCGGGCATGGGCGGGAGGGCGGAGGGCGTGGCGGGCGAGACCTTGGTCGTGGTGGGCTGCGCGTAGTCGCCGCGATTGAGGATGAACGTCTCGCGCGGCTTGGCGGCGACATTCATGATCATCGTGGAGAACTTCTTGGTGAGCGTGCCGAGACGATCCTCGAGATTGGCGAGGGCGACGCGTTGCGGGCGGAGCTCCTGGGCATCCTGCGCGCAGTACGCCCAGAGCCGGGCGGTCGCCTCGGGTGTGCGCTCGGCGTCAGGCGTCTTGAGCGCGGCGACGATCTCGGCGGGGAGGTCGGTCCCGTCGTCGGTACCCGTGATGAAGTAGATCTGGAAGAGCCCGGGGAGGAGGCCGCGGCCGAAGCCGAAGTTCAGCTGCACCGTCACGAACGGCGTGGCCTTCGCATTGAACGGCTCGGCAAAGGTGGCGGTGAGATGGACGGGGCCGGAGGTGGCGAGATCGGGCGACCAGCCGGAATCGTTGCGCGGGTCGAGAC
>JAZKEV010000235.1:0-1420 GCA_040386765.1 Verrucomicrobiota bacterium
GACTTCCGTCATGAAACACTTTCCCACCCTGCTCAGCCACGAGCTCCGCATGCTGCTCGTCAGCCCCGCCACCTACGTCGCGGCCACGCTGTTCCTCGGCTTCATGGGGCTGGTCTTCACCCGCATCCTCGAGGATTACAGCACCACCGCGCAGGAAACCTCCCCGGCCGTCGTTTACTTTCATCTCTTCTGGTTGCCGACCTGCGTGATGGTCCCCCTGCTGACGATGAAGTGCCTCGCCGAGGAGCGCCGCCTCGGCACCATCGAGACGCTCCTCACCACGCCCGTGACGACCACCGAGGTCGTCCTCGCGAAGTTCGGCGCCGCCTACCTCCTCTACGTCGGCCTGTGGTGCTCCACGGCGGGGTTCTTCTACATCCTGAAGCGCTTCTCGGGCGATACCCACTTCATCGACCTCGGCCCGCTCATCGGTGGTTTTTTGTTCATCGCAATCTCGGGGCTTTTCTTCGTCGCCATCGGCGTCTTCGCCAGCTCGCTCACGCGTAATCAGTCCGTCGCCGGCATCCTCGGCTGCGTAATGCTCGCGACGCTCATCCTCGGCGGTCACGCCCTCGCCGACTCCGCCTGGCTCGAGCAGGGCGTGCTCAAGCCCGCCAAGGCCGTCGTCGAGTATTCCCACATCTGGGCGCATCGCGATGACTTCACCCGCGGGGTCATCGACACCCGGCATCTCCTGTTCTATGTCAGTGGCACCGTGCTCACCCTCATCTTCAGCATTCTCAGCGTGGAGGCCAAGCTGCTCCACGCGTGAGCACTCACGTCGCGATGGCATCCTAGATCACGCCCTTCCTTTCCGCTCAAACCCTTAACGCTCCGCACCACGAGATGCCCGCCAGTTTCCGCACCGTTCGCTGGATTCGTACGATCAACCTCGTGCTGCAGGCGGTGCTGTTCCTGACGCTGTTCGCCGGCCTCAATTACGTCGCGAAAAACCACCCCTCGCGCTTCGATCTCACCGCGACGCGCCGCTTCTCCCTTTCCCCCGAGACGCTCTCCTACGTCCGGAATCTGGAGCGCCCGGTCCGCATCGTCGTCACGCAATCGGAGGAGGAGGCCAACCCCGAGGTCTTCGGCCTCGTCAACGAGTTCGTCCACGCCACCGAAGGCCGCCCGGGCAAGATCATCACCGAGACCATCGACATCTACCGCGACCGCCGCCGCTCCGAGGAGCTCGGCATCGACACGGCCAACGTCATCGTGCTCTTCTCCGGCGAAAAGCGCCGCGTCGTCCGCATCAGCGAGCTCTACGGCATGAAGGAGGGCCGGCGGGAAACCTTCCGCGGCGAGCAGCAGCTCACCGCCGCCATCCTCGACGTCTCCAGCCTCGGCCGGAAGAAAATCTACTTCCTCGTCGGCCATACCGAATTCATAGCCGGCGAAACCGGGCCGTTCGGAGGCC
>JAZKEV010000235.1:1430-9305 GCA_040386765.1 Verrucomicrobiota bacterium
ATACCGAATTCCGCCTCAGCGAAACCAATCGCGTGCGCGGCCTCTCCGCCGTGCGGGAAGAGCTCTCCCTCCGCAATTTCGAGGTCGACGAGATCGATCTCACGGTGACGCGCAAGATCCCCACCGACGCCGCGCTCCTCATCGCCGTTGCTCCCGAGAGCGCCTACACGCCCGCCGAGCAGGAAATGCTCCGCCAGTACCTCTCCACCAACGCCGGCCGCTTCATCCTCTTCCTCGCCCCCGGCGGCTCGACCTTCTCGCTCGGTCTCGACGACCTCCTGCTGGATTGGGGCATCCTCGCCCAGGACGACGTGATCGTGGATAGCGGCGCCGCCAACGTCGCGGAGAATGGCGACCTCATGGTCTACGCCTTCGCCGATCACCCCATCACCAAGACCCTCATCGACAACAAGCAGAAGCTTCAATTCGGCGCCGCACGCACCGTCATGCCCGATCCCGGCCGCTCGATCGGCAGCGGTCTCAATACGGTCTCCCTCGTCGCCACCTCCACCACCGCGTGGGGCGAGCGCGACTACCGGCATGACCCTTTCAAGCGCGACCCCTTCGACACCGTTCCCGCCCGCTTGATCGATCCACCGGACCGCCTCCCGCTGATTGTCGCCTCCGAGCGCCTCGCCGTCCGCGACAATCTCCCGTTCAGCGTCCGCGGCGGCAAGATGATCGTCTTCGGCACGGGCGACCTGATCGCCAATGCGCGCTTTGAGAGCTCTGCCAACCGCGCGATCTTCCTCAATGCCGTGAACTGGACCGTCGACCGCGATCTCCAGCTGGCGATTCCCCCGCGCCCCATCGAGCGCTTTCAGCTCTCCCTCAGCGCCGCCGATTTCAGCCAGCTCCGCTACGCGATGCTCCTCATCCTGCCCGGCGCCGCCCTCTTGCTCGGCTTGCTCGTCTATTGGACGCGCCGCGCCTAAGAAATGAACCGAAAGACAAAAAGCTAAGCACCCAACGCCACGCCGTCTTTCCCCTTCTCTCGCTTTTTAGCCTTTCCGACGTTCAGCCCCTATTAGATGCGCACCAAAGTCACACTCGCCCTCATTTTCCTGAACGTCGCGCTGTTCTTTTTCATCTTCAAGTTCGAGCGGGCGTGGCGCGTGCAGGAGCAGTCGCTGGAGACCCGCCGCCGCGTGCTCGGCCCCGAGGCGGCCGATATTCGCACGCTCACGATCACCAACAATGTCGCCGGCACCAGCGTGAGCCTCTCGCGTCAGCGCGATGTCTGGTCGCTGGTGAAGCCGCTCAGCTGGCCCGCCGATCAACACGTCGCCAGCAGCATCGCCAACGAGCTCCACCTCCTCGAGCACCTCGCCACCTTCAGCGTCGCCGACGCCGAGAAGAACAAGCAGCCCCTCTCCGACTACGGCCTCGAGAAGCCCCGCTTTACGATCGAGTTCACCTCCGGCGAACCCGCGGCGCCCGACTCGGCGCCGCGTCACTCCACCCGCCTTCTCGTCGGCGACACCACGCCCGACCAGAAGCGCCTCTACATCCTCTCGCCCGATGGCCAGCGCGTGTACGTCGTCAACCGCAGCCTCCTCGACACCCTGTCCGCCCCCCTCGAGAAGCTCCGCGCCGAGAAACTGCTCAGCATCCAGGTCTTCGAAACGCGGTCGCTGAGTATCCAGACCGCGGATATCCGGGCGCGTATTCTCCGCGATGGCCAGCGCTGGCAGTTCAGCTCTCCGCACAGCGCCAAGGCCAACAAGACCCTCATTGAGCTCACCATCAACGCGCTCTATTCTCTCCAGGCCAGGACCTTCAACCCCACGCCCGCCCCCGCGACGCTTCCCTCCTCGGCCCCCACCCTCCGCGTCACCATCGAGGGCAACAACCGCCAGGAGACCCTCTACCTCGGCGAACCCGTGCCGACGCCGCAGCGTCCCGCCGCCGCCGCCACGCCCGCTGCCACTGAATTCTACGCGCAACTCGAAGGCCGGACCGATGTCCTGTTTACCGTCGCGGTGCCCGCCATCCTGCTCGACACCCTGCGCAACGCCCACGAGGCGCTCCGCGATAAACGCTTCCTCGATTTCGATCCCGCCACCGTCACAGCCGTCACGATCGCCGCCCCCGTGCAGCCTAACCAGTCGCCGATCACGCTCCAGCGCCTCGAAAGCGCGCCCGGCCAGTCGCGTGACGCCGCCGAGCCGGTCTGGCAGGTCGTGCATCGGAGCGAGGGCACCTCGGCGCCTCAAACTCTCCCCGCCGACCCCGCCGCCATCCGCAGCCTCCTCCAGCGGCTGAGCCTCCTGACCGCCGATTCCTTCAAGAGCGATGCTCCCGCCACCAGCGACCTTGAGGAATGGGGCTTCAATCGCCCCGTGCGCGAAATCACCCTCACCTTCTCCGGCGGTCCGCCGCCCGCCGTCCTCCGCATCGGCACCGACTCCGCGCGCAACGTCCACTACGCCCGCGTCGGTACCGCCACCGAGCCCGGCGCTTCCGTCTATACTGTGACCCCCAGCATCGTCGGCGAGCTGCCGCTCGCGCCCGCCGCCTGGCGCAGCCGGCTCGTCGGCGAACCCGTTCCCCCCGCCGCGCGCATCTCCGCGCTCAAGCTCACCGACCTCGCCGAAAACAAGATCCTCGCCGCCCACACCTTCAGCGCCACCGGCGAAGCGACTCCGCCGCCGAAGGATCTCAAAGCCCTCCTCGCCATCGTCGGTGCCGTACGCACTCTGCGCGCGCGCGAATTCCTGCCTGGCGGCTTCACCGAGAAAGTCTTCGCCGCCGGTGACGACCGCCCTTGGCGCTTCCAACTCGAAACCACGATCGCCCTGCCCGTCGGCAACGACCAGGAGCAGACGCGTACCACCACGCTGCTGCTCACCGAGCGCCTCGGCGGTGCGCTCCAGTACGGCGGGTCGAAGGACCTGGGCGCCGTCTTTGCCCTCGAGCAGCCCTTCGTCGACGCCCTCTGGTCCCTCGCCTACGGCGACCGCGATCCCGGCCCGCCGGATTCGGCCAAAAAGTAATTGAAGCGTACGCTCCAGTTTTTCTCCGCCGGCGTTCGCCACTGCTTTTCCATCGTCGGCTCTTTCGTTCTCTGGTCCGTCTGGCTCGCGCTCACGCTTTGCCTGGGGCTGCAGGTTTATGTCCTCTCGAAAAGCGAGCTGGAGGTTCCCGCTTTTGTTCTGCGCGAGCTCGAAACCCGGCTGGCGGATTCTGGTTTCCGCGCGACGTTCGGCCGCGCGATCTTCGACCCTGCTGGGCGTATCCTCGTCGAGAATCTCCGCCTCTCGATCCCCACGTTTCCCGATCCCGTCGTCACCGCCCGCTCGGTCTACCTCCACATCGATCCATGGTGGCTTCTCGTCGGGCGGGTCGAGCCGCTCGAAATCCAGCTGATCGATGCCGCCGCGATCATCCCCGCCATGCTCGCGCCCGGCGGGCAGCCCGTCGAAATCGTCTCGCGCCTCTACGGCAACATCACCCCCAAAGCCAAGACGGTCGAGCTCCGGCAGCTGAGCGGCGAGGTCGCCGGCGTGTTCGTGTCGGCCCACGGCACCGTTGTCCTCCCGCCCCGCAAAGCAGGGCCGCCCTTCGAAACGGTCATCGCCGATTTCGTGCAGAACCGCTTCGCCGCTCTGTGCAGACACGCGCTCGAGGTCGCCTCCCGCGCCCGGCAGTTCCAGAAGCCCGAGCTTCACCTCGAGTTTGCGCCGTCCGAATCCGGCGCCGCCGCCGCCTCGCTGCTTGTGATGGCGCGCTCGGCCGAGCTGACCCAGCCCATCGCCGCCACCGTCACCGATCTCCGCGCCCGCACCCGCATCCTGCTCTTCGGCGAGACTCCCCCCTCCTGGCTCGAGTTCAGCGCGTCGTCGCTCGACCTGCCCGGTCTCGTCCGCGTGGGTGCGGTGCAAGGCGAGGTCCACGGCCGGTTTCAGGAAGGCGCCTTTTTCTTCGAGCCCCGCGAGCTCACGATAACCGCCGCTTCGGTGGAGGCCGCCGGCTTTTCCGCTCACACGATTTCGAGTCAGGTCTTCCCTCGTCCGCTCCCGCGCCTCGATATCACCACCGTCGCGCGCATCGAAGGTGCGCCGCTGGCGTTTCAGGCCGAGGCGGACGTGCAGCGGCAGCGCGCGCAACTCGCCTTCACCGGCGAGCTTTCTCCCGTCCTCCTCACCCGCCTCAGTGACCTTCTGAAGGTGAAGGTGCAGAAATTTTTCGACTTCACCCAGGCCATCGTCGACCGCGGCGAGCTCCGGATCGGCGACAAATGGAAGTTCGAGCGGGTCGATGCCCAGATGCGCCTCGACGGCATCAATGCCTACGGCGTCAAGATGACCGATGGTCGCGTCACGGTCTCACTCGACCCCGAGCGATTCTCCTCACCCGACGCCTTCGCCCGCATCGGCGAAAACTTCGCCCGCGGCTCCTACGAGCACGATCTCCGCACCCACGAGTATCGCTTCCTCCTCGACGGCCGGCTGCGGCCCATCGAGATCTCGCCGTGGTTTCGCGAGTGGTGGCCCAACTTCTTCCGCCAGCTCGAGTTCCCCGAGGCCCCGCCCACGGCGAGCGTCGATGTCCGCGGCTCCTGGCGGGGCGGCTTGGGTTCCTCGGTTTTCGTCTTCGCCGACGCCGCCAAACCCATCATCCGTGGCACCCCGCTCGACCGTGTGCGCACGCGGCTCTTCATTCGCCCCGGTTTCATCGATGGGCTCGAGATTTTCCTGACGCGTCACGAGGGCTT
This sequence comes from Verrucomicrobiota bacterium, assembly GCA_040386765.1. GTDB lineage: Bacteria > Verrucomicrobiota > Verrucomicrobiia > Opitutales > Opitutaceae > ER46. The sequence goes on from JAZKEV010000235.1 coordinate 6,148, forward strand.
CGGCGGCGGGCGCTTCGCCTACCTCTCCCACCCGACGGACGGCGCTTGGAAACGCGTCGAGCTCGAGTTGAAATCCTCCCTCGATCTCAAAACCATCTCGTCGCTCCTCGGTCCCGGAGCTGCGGAGGTCCTCAACACCTTCGAGGTCTCCCAGCCGCCGACCCTCGATATCCGCGGCCGCTTCAGCAGCCCGCTCGCGGAAGGCGGCGCGCATCAGGAACTGCGCGTCCAAGCCAACACCACCGGCGAGTTTCGCTTCCGCAATTTCCCCATGACCGACGCGTCCTTCATCGCCACGTGGAAGGATGACGAACTCGCCATCGACGACTTTGAGGCGCTGGTCGCCGGCGGTTTCGCCAGCGGCCGTGCCCGCGTATGGGGCCGCGACAAGGAGCGCCGCCTCGGTTTCGACCTCGCCATCAACGAGGCGACACTCGGCCAGGTCGCCAGCACCGCCGCCGATTTCATCGCGCGCCAGAAAGGCATCCCGCCCGCACCCCCCGGAAAATTCGTCCAGGAAAAGGCCAACGTCCGCCTCGTCTTCGCAGTCTCCGCGGAAGGCCTTTATGCCGACCCCTACAGCTATCGGGGCAACGGCAGTGCCTCGCTCTCCGGTTCTGAAATCGCGGAGATCCCCCTCCTCGGCGCCCTCTCCGAAGTCCTCAAGTTTACGTCTCTTCGCTTCACCGAGGGCCAGACGAACTTCAAGATCGAGGGCCCCAAGATCTCGTTCCCTGAGGTCAAAGTCCGCGGGTCCAACGGCGCCATCGACGCCCATGGCACCTACTCGCTCGAAAAGCGGCAGCTCGATTTTCACGCCAGGATTTTTCCGTTCCAGGAAAGCGATGGCCTCATCAAGACGATGGTCGGCGTGGTGCTCACCCCCCTTTCCAACGCTTTCGAAGTGAAGCTGAGTGGCACCCTCGACAAGCCCGAGTGGTCCGTCACACTCAGTCCAGCCAACCTCTTCCGCTCGCTCACTCCCGGGGACAGTTCACCCAAGCCGGAATCGACCGCGTCGGAGCCCAAAAGCCCACCGTCCGTCGCACCTGATAAAACCTGAGTTTGAAGCTGATTATACGCATAAGCCCCCACGTGTTGTACGTTGCTAACACAACGCAATTTGCTAGCAGCTAAAGGGACAAACCCTCCGCCGGGCCGTAAAACGCATTGCCCGCTCCAAAGGGACAGTCCTTTTTAGGGGAAACACCTCAATGAAGTCATTGCCTACCCTGCCGCATCGCACGTGGCTGGAGCGCGTGTCGCTCGGCTTCGCGGTCGCATTGATCGGCCTCGGGGTGTTAACCTTGGCGGGTTGGTGGCTCCAGATTGATGAGTTGCTGGTGCCTTTCGGCACACCGTCGCCGATGAGGATCAACACAGCGATGGCCTTCGCCATCCTCGGCACCGCCCTCCTCCTCGTTGATCTTGACCGCGACCGTTTTGCCGCCGTCGGTGGCTTGGCGACCCTGATCGGGGGGGCGACCTTCGCGCAGGATTTCTTCGGCCGGAATTTCGGCATCGACCAGCTGCTCGTTCACGATCGCTGGCTCGATGGCACCGAGCATCCGGGCCGGATGGCGATGATGCTCTCCGCCTCCTTGATCCTGTGCGGCCTCGTGCTGGTGTGGCGCAGCACCCGGTGGGGTGCGCGCAGCCGCGTTTTTGCCGAGGCCGTGATCGGCTCGATCGTCGCCTCCGCCGGTTTCTCGACCCTGCTCGGCTACGCGGCGGACCTCTCCACGGTTTACATGTGGGGTTCGGCCACCTCCACCCCGCCGCTTTCGGCGATCGCGCTCACCTTGCTTGGCCTGGCTCTCGTGCTCCTGGCCTGGCGGGAAAGCACCAAGCTTTCCGGCGACGCGCCCTCCTGGTCTCCCATGCCGGCGGTCGTCGGCTGCATGACCGTCACCGTCACGCTGTTTATCGGTTTCAGCGGCCAGGAGCACGGCTACACCCGGCGCACGACCCAGGGCGTCATCGAATCCTTCGCGATCGAAATCCGCGGCGTCCTCGAGCGGCAGACCTTCCAGGTGGACCGTCTCGTGCGCGAATGGGAGTCGTATCCCACCCTGCCCAGTGCCGCCACCCGCCGGGAGAATCCTCGCTGGGATGCCGATGCGCTCGAGTTTTTCACGCAACAGGATGCCACCGAGACCGGCTGTCTCTCCCTCGCTTTCCTCGATCTCACCATCCGCAACGCGTGGTGGTATCCGCACGACAAGAACGAAGGCGCGATCAACTTCGACCACGGCGCGGCCAATGCTCCCGGCGGCGCAGCACCGCGTGCCGCCGGCACCCCGCCGCAAAAGGGCCCGCGCCGGCTGGCGATCGATGCCGCCGACCGCCGCCCTGCCTTCTCGACGACGATCCCGGTGCACGTGCCGGGCAAGGGCACGCTCGATCGCGGCTTCGTGCTCTACACGCCTTTCAACCAAGTCGGACAACTTGTGGGTTATGTCGCCGCCGAGTACAGCTACCCGATTCTCTTCCGCCACGTGGCGGGCAAGATGAAGCAAATCGAGGGCTACAATGTCATCGTCTCCATCGCCAACGACCGCGTCTTCTCCCTCACGCCTGACGACAGCTCGCTCGACACTCCCCTGACGGTCGAGAAGCAGTTCACCATCGCGGACCGGCGTATCCGCATCAGCCTTACTCCCACCTCGGTCCTCCTTGCGCGCGACCGCCGCTACCTCCCCGAGCTCGCCCTCGCCGCCGGCCTCGGCATCACCGTCCTCCTCGGCCTCAGCGTGCACCTCGCGCGCAGCGCCCGCTCCGGCCAGCGCGCCGCCGAGCTCTCCAACAAGAAACTGTTCGCGGAAAACGAGGAGCGCCGCCGCGTCGAAGCCCGGTTGAAGGTCTCCGACGAGCGCCTCCGCCTCGCGCTCGATTCCACGCAGATCGGCATCTTCGAGTGGAGTGTCGCCGCGGGCCACGTTTACTACAGCCCGGGCCTTTGGGCCATGCTGGGCTACGAGCACGGGCGTATGCCCTCCACCGTCGAGGCCTGGCAGTCGCTGATCCACCCGGACGATCTTCCGCTCTATCGCCGCCGCACCGAGTCACAGCTCAACGGCATCGCGTCCTTCATCGAGCCCGAGTATCGCGTGCGCGCCCGCAGCGGCGACTGGCGCTGGGTTTATACCCGCTCCAAG
>JAZKEV010000235.1:9315-11459 GCA_040386765.1 Verrucomicrobiota bacterium
CGGCCGCCCCACCCGCATCATCGGCACGGTGCAGGATATCACGGCCCGCCGCGAAGCCGAGTTCGCCCTGCGCGAGTCGCAGGCCGAGGCCCGCAAGCTCTCGCTCGTCGCTGCCAAGACCGACAGCCCCGTGCTCATCGGTTCGCCTGATGGCCGCATCGAGTGGGCCAACGAAGCCTTCTGCCGCGTCATGGAGTACGGCCTCGAGGAAGTTGTGGGCAAGAACCCCGCGCACTTCATGGTCGGGCCCGAGACCAATCCCCGCACCGTCGCCCGTATCCGCGCCGCCATGGCCCGCGGCCAGGGCATCAGCACCGACGTCGTCAACTACTCCAAGTCCGGCCGCAAATACCATCTCCACATCGAGATTCAGCCGGTGCGCGGGGCGAGCGGCGAGATCGAGAATTTCATTGCCGTCGAGACCGATATCACCGCGCGCGTCGAGACTGAGCAGCAGCTCCGTCGCGCCAAGATCGACGCCGACGACGCCTCGCGCGCCAAGAGCGAATTCCTCGCCTCGATGTCGCACGAAATCCGCACGCCCATGAACGGCGTCATCGGCATGACGAGCCTCCTCATGGAGACGACGCTCAGCGGCGAGCAGCGCGACTTCGTCAATACCATCCGCACCTCCGGCGAAGCCCTGCTCACGATCATCAACGACATCCTGGACTTCTCCAAGATCGAGTCCGGCAAGATGGAGCTCGAGCGCGCGCCCTTCGAGTTGCCGCTGTGTATCGAGGAGGCGCTCGACCTCTTCGCGCTCCAAGCCTCGTCCAAGAAGCTCGAGATCGGCTACCACGTCGCGCCCGATGTGCCTGGCTGGATCATGGGCGACATCACCCGCCTCCGGCAGGTCATCGTCAACCTGGTCAACAACGCCGTCAAATTCACCCCGAGCGGCAGCGTCTCCATCGAGGTGCGCCGCGCGATGCGCGAGCCGACGCCGCTCGGTTTCGATCCCGGCCTCGTGACCGATCCTTCGCGCGTCATCCTCGAGTTCACCATCCGCGACACCGGCATCGGCATCCCCAAGGATCGCCTTGACCGCCTTTTCAAGGCCTTCAGCCAGGTCGATTCGTCGACCACTCGCAAATACGGCGGCACCGGCCTCGGCCTCGCGATCTGCCAGCGCCTGTGCGAGCTCATGGGCGGCAGCATCCGCGTCGAGAGCCACGCCGGCGAAGGCTCCGCGTTTATCTTCACCATCCAGACCGAGACGGCTCCCGGCACCAGCGAGTCCGGCATCCCGATCGTGCCCGAGCCGCTTCGCAATGGCGTCGTCCTCTGTGTCGAGGATAACCCGACCACACAGGCCCGGCTCCAGGCTTTCTTCCAGAAAAACGTCGTCCAGTGCATCGTGGTGCCCACGCCCGCGGCCGCCCTCGCGGCAGCCGCGAAACTCCCCAACCCGCCCGCCCTGCTGGTCGTCGATACCAGCGATCTCGAGAGCCTCGTGCCCTTCGATGCCCTCTCCTTGATTCGCTGCCCGCGGCTCGTGATGTTTCCCTTTGGCCAGACTGCGCCGACCGCGCTCTCGCCCGACGTACCCTACGGCAGTATCTCGAAGCCGCTGCGCACGAGCGCCTTCCTCCACGCGATCAATCTCCTCTTCCAACCCAATGGTGGCGGCATCGCCGCGGCGATCCGCACCATCGAGCGCCCGGTGGGCGAAGAGATCCCGCTCGAGGTCCTCCTCGCCGAGGACAACGTCGTCAACCAGAAGGTCGCGCTCCGCTTCCTCGAGCGCCTCGGCTATCGTGCCGACGCGGTCGCCAATGGCCTCGAAGCGGTCACTACCTTGGAAAATCGTCGTTACGATCTCGTGCTGATGGATGTGCAGATGCCGGAGATGGATGGTTACGAGGCCACCCGTCAGATCCGCGCCCGCCTGCCCGCCGACCGCCAGCCCAAGATCATCGCGCTCACCGCCAACGCCATGCAGGGCGACCGCGAGCTCGCGCTCGCCGCCGGCATGGACGATCATATTTCCAAGCCCGTCAAAATGCACGAGATCGCCGGCGCGATTCGCCGTCACTTCGGCAAACCGGCCCCGGTGCCAGTTGGGCAACAACTCATCGGTTGACGCGGGGACTCCGGAATTGCCTCGCTAGGTCCTCCGGCGGCAGTGACGATTAGGGCCG
>JAZKEV010000235.1:11469-12355 GCA_040386765.1 Verrucomicrobiota bacterium
CGCTGGGGCGTGGTGCCGGTTTTCCTGGTCTGCGGGCCGTTTTTGCTCCTGCTTCGCATGATTATCGATTGGTCCTATTTCGGTCCCGCTCTCTTTCTGCTGCTTCTCCCTATCGGGCTTCTTCACGGCAAGCGGACGCGCCATCGCGGGCTCACGCGCGATTGGAGCGGCCAGTGGAGTCTCTACTTCACCCACCCCCATCACCTCTTCGATCTCTTGCGGGGTGCCGGCGGCGCCTGGCTGCTCGCGCATAGCATCGAGCTCGCTCCCGGGGCGTCCGGGCTCATGCGCTTTGCCCCTCTCACCACTCAAGGCGGCGTGCTCGTCCTCGGTGCCTTGGCGCAATCGCTCTTCTGCCGCGAGCCCGACTCCTGCCACGCTCCCTTTACCTACATCGCCGGCGTGGTCGCCGGCTGGGCTCCGCCCCTCACGGCGGCTTTCGCTATCATCCTCGCCGTCGTCTCCGCCCTCGGCACCCGCCTCGCCCCCGCCGCCTTCCCGGTCATCGCCGTCGCCACCCTCGCTCTTGGCGCCCTGTTCCACGGCAAGGTGTACCTTCTCAAGCTCATCCCCGTTTCCCTTGCGGCCATCGTACCTTGGATGATCGCCCTGCTGCTCTCGCGCGAGCTGGTCACCACGCAGCGCATACCGAAAGCATCCGGCCGCCCTCACGCGCCGCTCCGCTGAACAAGTGCGGCGATCTCGCCGCGCCGCGCCGGGTCGTCGCTGAGATTTCGTTCCTCGCCGGGATCCTGCTGATCACCCTGTTCATGGTGACCGCCATGTCCCTGATGGCCGCGTCGGTTCTGACCGTCGCGTCCAACACGCATAAGCTGACCATGCGCAATCAATGGCGCGCCGAAGCGATGACCGTGGCCGAAAGCGA
>JAZKEV010000235.1:12365-13880 GCA_040386765.1 Verrucomicrobiota bacterium
CGGGATCCTGCTCCAGGTCGAAAAACAGCCACGGTGAGCCGTCGGCATTGAAGATCGTCTTGCGCGCGGCCGTGCGCACGCCGTGCCACACGCGGTCGCACTGCTGCGGCAACGCCACGACCGACGGCATCGAAATCCGCTGCACGTCGCCTGTGGTCGTCAACGTCGCTTCCTGCCCTTTCGCCCAGTCGATCGCCCAGCGTGATAGATCGAGCAGCGAAACCAGCTTGGAACTCGTCGCCGCGCGTCCTGAGTCGCACCCTGAACTCGCTCCCTCCGGCAGTCGCACGAGCAGCGGCACGCGCACGCTCTCCTCGTGCGGCCAGCCTTTGCGGAAGCGTGCGTGCGCTCCGTGCATGTCGCCATGCACCGAGGTAAACACCACGGCCGTCTCGCTTCGATTTACCCGCGACAAAAGCGCCTGCCCAATTGCGCGATCCGTCGCCTCGATGTGCGCGTAGTAACCGGTGAGTTCCTTCCGTGCGCGCGCCTCCACCTCGCCGCCGCGCGGGACATTCGCCGGCAACACGAGCGTTTCCGGCGCACGCGCCGTGACTCCGGCTGCCGGCGCATCGTAAGGCGGATGCGGCGCCTCTAGGCTTACCACCGCGAACCAGGGCCGTCCCGCGCATTCCAGCCCCGCGAGATAATCCGCCGCCCGCCCGCACACGACGTCGCTCTGATAACCGCGCACCTGCACCGGCGTCTCGCTCGTGTGCCCGTGCAGCCACGGATCGTTCAGCAAAAAGCCGCTCTCGAATCCATCCCACACCTCGAACCCGCCTCGCGCCTCCGGCGGCACGATCATCCGCGCATGTGCTTCCCCGACCAGCGGCACCCCGGAATCGCGCCGGGCGAGATGCCACTTGCCAAAAAACGCCGTCGTATAGCCTCTCGCGCCCAACGCCCGCGCCACCGTCGGCGCATCGCTCGGCAGCGGATCGAAGTAATCCCGCACGCCATTCTGCGGCGAGGGCACGCCGGTGAGCAGCGCCGCGCGCGCAAACGGCCCGAAGGGATGCGGCGTCACCGCCTGCGTGAAATTCACCGCTTCCCCCGCCAGCGCGTCGAGCCAGGGCGTGCGGGCATTGGGGTCGCCCGCATAGCCCAGCGCCTGCCCCCGCCACTGCGTCGTCACGATCCACAAAATATTCGGCGGTCTCACAGGCACATCCCCGAGTCCACGTTACCCGCGCCCCCACTCAACCGAAAACCGCCATTGCGACCGCAGCCACCTCCTCCATTTTGCCGGAACTTCGTTGCTACCTCAGGGCCTAAACGACTTTCCGCCATGAAACTTCGCGTTCTTCTACCCCTGCTGTGTCTCTCCAGTCTTCAAGCGCAGCAACCGGCTCTCCCCTCCCCGGACTCGCTCAAGTTCACGCCCGAAGCCATCGGCCGTCCGCCGCTTTCCCTCCGCGACATCACGGGCAGTGGTACAAAGGCTCCCGTCCCGCTCCAATTCGGCGAGCCGTCTTCCTCGCTGCTGCCGCCCCGCGCCATCATCGACCGCGT
>JAZKEV010000235.1:13890-16327 GCA_040386765.1 Verrucomicrobiota bacterium
GGTAAGCGTCGCCGGCTCGGCGGTATCACCAAGGCTGGCAACGCGCACGCCCGTCACCCGGATGCCCGTCATCGCGCCCGACGCCTCGGTCGACTACAAGGCTCGCATCGTCACGCCCGACCCCAACACCGACTTCAAGATCGCCAAGATCGAGCCAAGCGAACCCGCCACCCCGGCGCCCGCCCCCGCGAAGTAGCAGCCCTTTCCAGACCTCCAAAGAGGTCGGGGATATTTAGTTGAACAGGAAGATCGGGAAGGCCGGGAAGACTGACTCTGTCTTCCCGCTCTTCCCGATCTTCCTGTTCAATTTGTTTTACGCAGGAGCATCGTTGCCGGTTTCCGCCGCCCCTGCGCGCTTGCCTCGCCTTCACTCGCTGGCGCAATATCGCCCCATGGTTCCCCGCCTCTCCACCCTGCTTCTTTCCGCCTTTGCCGCCAGCCTCGCGCAGGCGGCCGTTGATTTCCAGCGCAGCGGTCCCGCCTTCTACGGCGAACCGCCCGATGCCACGCATCCGTGGTCGATCCACGATCGCAATCGTCCGCAACCCGCGCGCGTCGATCCCGGCACCCCGAGCACCGCGACGCAGCCGGGCAAGCCGCCGTCCGACGCCATCGTGCTCTTCGATGGGACCGAGAAGTCCCTCGTCAATTGGGAGGCCGATACCAAACCGGGCGAGCCCACAGCGCCCAGCAAGTGGATCGTGCAGGACGGCGCCCTCGAGTGCGTCCCGAAGTCCGGCTATCTCCGCAGCAAGGCTCAGTTCGGCGACTGCCAGCTGCACATCGAGTGGGCCGCACCGGCCAAGGTGCTGGGCGATAGCCAGGGCCGCGGCAACAGCGGCATCTTCCTGCTGGCCCGCCCCGGCGTCGCCGGCGCCAGCGGCATCGAGGTGCAGGTCTTGGACAGCTATGACAACCCGAGCTACCCCGATGGCTCCGCCGGCGCGATCTACGGCATCAATCCCCCGATGGTAAATGTGATCCGCCCGCCCGGCCAGTTTCAGACCGTCGACATTATCTTCCGCCGTCCGATCTTCCGCGACGGCAAGCAGGTCGACTCCGGCCGGGTTACGGTCCTCATCAACGGTGTGCTCGTCCAGGATAGTACGCCGCTCGAAGGTCCCGGCGGCCACCTCAAGCGCTCCTCGCCGGTCGAGTTTCCCGAGCAAGGCGTCCTCAAGCTCCAGGACCACGGCAATCCCGTTCGTTTCCGCAACATCTGGTATCGCCCGCTCCCCCCTCGTCCCGTCAGCGGCGGCACCGACGGCGGCATCCTGACCGCCGAAGCCACCACGGCCAAGCGCAAGGAGATCGCTGCCAGCATCCGCCGCGACGCCGCGTCCATGAAGGGCGATCAGAACGCCTACATGCTTCGCCTGGCCGAATCGCTCATCTACGAGCAGGACGCCGCCGCCGGCAAGGAAGTCGAGAAGCTCGCAACCTCGTACGTCTCCGGCCTGAAGTCGCTTTCCGGCGCCGCGCTCGATAACAAAAAGGAAGAGGCCCTCTCCGTCGCCAAAGCCTTCGCGTATCTCACCAAGAACAAGATGGTCAGCGCCAGCTTCGCGCCCAAGAACGACCTCGATGGCATCATCAAGGCCCAAGGCTGGGATGACGCCAACCAGAAGAAGAAAAAGAAGTAACCCACTCTCCCGCCGGAGCGGTGCCCCGCGAAAATCGCGGAACCGCCCCGCTCCGCCGGGAGTCCTCACCTCATGCGCCGTGCCTCCACCACGTCCCTGCCGCTCACCCGCTGGCTGGCGGCGCTTTTGCTTGTGCTAATGGGATTGTGGAGCGGCGCGATGGCACAGACGAACGACAGCCGGTTCTCCGACACGCTCAGCAAAGAGGACAAAGCCGCCTCCGGCATCGCACGACTCACTTCCGATCAGCTTGCGGTCCTTGACGCCCTCTTCCGGCGCGATACCGCCGCCCGCGGTGCCACGCCCGCCGCCAAGACCGTGGCAGAAGCCGCCCCGGCCGCCTTTTCTCAACGCCTCTCGGCCGACGAACGCCGTAACACCGGCATCGCGACTCTAACCGAGGCCGAAGTGACCAAACTCGACGCCTTCGTGGAGCGTCAGCAAAATGCCCTCTTGGTCCGCATTTTCCTCGCCCCGCCGGGAATCGCTTCGCCTCGCGTCGCCGTGCGCACCGAGCGCAAAGAAGAACGCCGCGTGCATGGCTCGTTCTCGCTGAGCTACGGTTTCGGCAAAGGCGGCTACAGCGAGAAGACCGGCTCGATGGTCGTCACTGTCGACGACCCGGAGCGCAACATGTCCCTTTCTATCGGGTATTCCCAAAGCCATATCAAAGGCGGCACCGGCTACATCTACCGCGATCCCTTCTACGATTACCCGGAGCGCTCGCCGATCTATCGCGATCCGATCTACCGCGACCCGATCGACCACCCCTAAGCTCTGTATTGTAGCGGCGG
>JAZKEV010000235.1:16337-17827 GCA_040386765.1 Verrucomicrobiota bacterium
TACAACAATCCCGGTAGAGATGAGTAGCTTTGGCTCATCCGCATCGCTTCCAATCGCAGCCAAAATCGCAGACGCCAAAAAGGCGGCTCCATGGAGCCGCCTCGCATCGCATCATCGCCCTGCTCGCGTGTCGCGTCGTTACGTTAGACCGGTGGCTTACCGCGAAACGCTCCGACGATCGCCGAGACGATCAGCAACACCAGGAAGACGAAGAACAGGATTCGCGCGATGTCGGTGGCCGTGCCGGCAACGCCGGTGAAGCCGAAGACGCCCGCAATTATGGCGATGACGAGGAAGAGTAGCGCCCATCTAAGCATGGCAGTAGTAGGTTGAGTTGTTGATTGTCGGAAGCGTAACGGGATAAGTCTGGTCTACGCGCTAGGCACCGACCCCTGCGTACGCAGTACGTTCGTTGGAGCCCGCCCGCGCCGTGGTATCGGAGAATCGCCGCTCTTCGTCTAACGATTCGTCGGAACGAGCCGCACGTCCCGCGTGATCGCCGCTCCCCACGGAACCCGCGCTCAGCGCACAGGACCGTGATGCGCTTCCTTTTTGTATCATGACAAAATCCACTCGCGCACGCTCTGCCCGGAGTCCGCGCCAACCGACACGCTCCCGCGCCGACTCCTCGCCCGCCTCGCTTTCCAAACCGCAGATGCAGTCGGAGCCGAAGCTGCCATTTCCCAAGCAGCACCAGTCGCAGCCCGGTATCGAAAGCAAACTACAGCCGCTCCCCCGCTGGGAAGCTTCGCGCTACCTGCCCGCAGGAAAACTTAACGCCAAAGTCGCGCTCATCACCGGTGGCGATTCCGGCATCGGTCGCGCCGTCGCCTATCTATATGCACGCGAGGGCGCCGATATCGCGATCAACTATCTGCCCGCCGAACAAAAAGACGCCGCCGAAGTACAGCTCGCGGTCGAGGCCCTTGGCCGCCGCTGTCTGCTCCTGCCCGGCGACCTGACCCGCCCGAAGACGTGCGATCAGCTCGTGGCGAGAACGATGAAGGAGTACGGCCGGCTCGATATCCTCGTCTCCAACGCCGCCTACCAAACCCGCAAGGAAAGCGTGGCGGACGTTACCGACGAGGAGTTGGAGCGCACCTTTTCCACCAACGTCTACGCGTACTTCCGCCTCGTTCGCGCCGCGCTGCCACATTTGAAGCCCGGAGCCGCGATCATCGCGACCAGTTCGGTCACCGGCATCTTCGGTTCGAAAAAACTGCCCGACTACTCCGCCACCAAAGGCGCGATCAACGCCTTCACCAAGGCGCTCTCGCTGGAGCTGATCGAGCGAGGCATCCGGGTTAACACCATCGCTCCCGGCCCCGTGTGGACGCCGCTCAATCCCGCCGATCCCGGCCTGCCGCCCGCCGAAGTCGCGAAGTTTGGCCAGCAAACGCCCATCGGCCGCCCCGCGCAGCCGGAGGAACTCGCGCCCGCCTATGTGTTCCTCGCCTCGGATGCCGACTCGTCCTACATCACCGGCATCG
>JAZKEV010000236.1:0-7815 GCA_040386765.1 Verrucomicrobiota bacterium
CGGCGGGCGGTGACGCTCGAGAAGCGCAACCGGGCAGGATGGGAGACGCTCCTCGCCGCGGCGCGGATGGAGACCAAGGATGAGATCACGATGGAGGGGCTGCTGCGCGAGGCGGCGCAGGCCTTTCAACGGTACCCTGACCTCGAGGCGGCCTACCTGAGCCGGCTGGCCGATAGCTTGCGCGCGCGCGGGCTGACCAGCGAGGCGGAGGACGAAGTGCGGAAAATCGCGCTGAAGAACCAGAGTGCGCGCGGCGATCTCAGCGTGCAACAGGCGCGCAATACCCTGCTGCGGGCCCTGGCGACGGAGCCGCTGGCCGAGCAGATCAAGGCCTACAATTCCGTGGTCGACGCCTACGGGCGTGGCGCGGGCATCGCGTTCTTCGACGGGGTCGTGACGCCCTTTGTCGGACATCTCTCATCCCTCGGCGAGAAAGCAGAGGCGCTGCGGGCGCTGGACCGCGCGAGTGGAGTCTTGCGAATCGAGCCCAGAAGTCAGCTGGCGGAGGACCTGAAGACGTGGAGAAAAATGGTGTCGGAAGGGAAGCAGGGCGTCGCGGCGCCGCCGTAGGCGAAGGGGCCGTAGAGAAGGAGCGGGAAAAGGAAGAGCGGGAGGAACGCCCCGGCCGGTCCCGGCTCTTTCGAGCCGGGCTACGCTACCGCTGTGGTCCGCTTCGAGCGGCTGCAGGCTGCGGCTTTAAACTTTCACCGCGAAGAGCTCGGGGTGCATGCTGCCTTCGGCGACCTTGTTGACGGTGCCGGTCATCATGATCGAATAGCCGTCGCCGATCTCGATGCCGATCTGGCCGCCGGGCATGTGCACGGTGATGTCGCGGTCGACGAGGCCGAGCTTGTGGGCGACGGCGGCGGAGGCGCTCGAGCTGCTGCCGGAGGCAAGGGTGTAGCCGGCGCCGCGCTCCCAGATCTCGATCTGGATGTTCTTGCGGTCGATCACGCGGAGGAACTGGACGTTGGTCTTGCGCGGGAAATTACCGTGGGTCTCGAGGTGCGGGCCGTATTTGTGCGCGAGCTCGGGTGTGACTTCGGCGAGCGGAATCACGCAGTGCGGGTTGCCGATGGTGGCGGCGCAATAGGTGAATTCGCGGTCGAGGATCTTGATCTTCTCGTTGAGGACTTCGCGCGGCGCACCGCTGATGTTCACGGGAATCTTGGCGCTGTCGAAGCTCACGCTGCCCATCGCCACGGTGATGAGGCGGCCGTTGTCCTTGATGACGGACTGCACATGGCCGCCGGGCGTCTCGATGGTGAAGGTGGGATTCTTGACGAGGCCCTGGTCCCAGAGGAAACGGGAGAAGATGCGGAGGCCGTTGCCGGACTTCTCGGCTTCGGAGCCGTCGGGATTGAAGATGCGCAGGCCAAACTCGCTCTGCTGCGAGGGGAGCGGACCCCACAGGATGCCGTCGGAGCCGACGCCGAAATTGCGGTGACACACGACGCGGATCTGCTCGACGGTCGGGGCGGGCTTCCACGAGGGGAAATCCGCGGGATTGAGCACGATGTAGTCGTTGCCGAGGGCGTGGTATTTATGGAAGCGCATGGGAACGGAACGGGGAGGATTACCGGGCCGGTGGGCGGAAGACACGGAAAATTTTATGACTGCCCGCGAATCACGCGAGTGGAGGCGAATGGCGGAGAGGAAAGCGACCGGCGCAACGTCGACTCGCTGGCTCTCGTCGCTACCCGGAGGGCTACGCCTTAATTTAATTTGCTCTGGCCCGCGTTTCGGATCTTCATCGGCGGGCCAGCGCACGCTGAACTCCGTGCTACGGCTATGCGGGTGTACCTCTCATGAAAATGCGAAGCTGATAGCCCGCGCGGTGAGGGCTCCGCGCCTCCATCCTTGCGCTCCTCGGGATCGAGAGGAGCGCGTTCATCTCTTCTGATCTTCGGGAATTCGCGTCAGTTCGCGTGATTCGCGGGCGATAAAACTACAGGAACGCGAAGGCGGCGCGCAGCTTGGCGTTGCCGCCGGCGGAGAGGTTGTCGCCGTGGCTCACCACGACGCGGTCGAAGTCCCAGGCGAAGATCTGGTCGAGCGAGGCGCGGACGGCGGTGCGGTCCCGGAAGGTCGATTTCAGGAGGCGCGAGGGGGCGAGCTTGCAGTCGCAACCATTGAGCTTGAGCAGCGCTCGGGTGAGAAAGGGCAGGTCGGGACCGAGATTGAAGACAAGATCCGTGACGATGAGCGTGCGCGTGGACCGGTGGAGGAAGACCACTTCGTTCAGGCGTGGCATGCCCCGGATGAGATGCTGGAGAAATGTCCCCGCCCACTCGTGCGCCGGGGTATCGCCCAGCGTATCCGTGAAACGGAGATCGGGACGGACCTTCGACATGCCTTTCGGCGCGTAAAAACGCGCGCGCGGATATGCGGCGAACCAACCCTCGAGGTAGGTATCGTGCATGAAATTGGGCGCGACGACATGCTGCACCGGACCGAGGGCCGCGAGGGCGGCGGCGAGCTCGGGCGTGTAGACGACAGGAGAGTGCACCCAGAGCGTATCGTCGCGGAGCCGGGCGACGGTCATGCGATGCCCGATCTCCATGCCGACGACGGTCATGGGGGCATTGAGCTCCCAGAGATTGGGGGCGAGCGATTGGAGCATGAGCTGGGCTGGAAAAAACTGAGTGGGCGATGAGCGCAGCGCGGTACGACAATCCAAAGGGACGACCGCCTGCGCTACACTCTTCGCGATGACAGTGCCTTACACGGTCTTAGTCGGCACGGCAGGGGCGTCGGTGTAACCGAAAAGGTGGCGCTTCTTGATCGCGGCCGCCACGGAGGCCGGGACCATGGCCTCCCACGACGGATCCTTGTCGCGGATGCGCGCGAGCACATCGCGAGAGAAGATGCCGAAGACATCGCGGTCGAAGCCCACGATGCAGTCGATATACTGGTTCTCGAGCAGATGGTCGTAGAGATTGCGCAAGTGAGGTGCGACGTGCGCATTCTTCGCAGTGATGAGGACATTGCTCGCGAAGGCGTGACCGGCGACGGAGCCGTGACCAACGGTGGAGCCGGTTTGCAGGTAGCGGTCGTAGGCCTCCTGCCGCATCGGGTAGATATAGAGTTTGACCGAGTTGCGGAACATGCGGCCGAACGATTCCAGGATGCCGCCTTCGAGGTGCTCGTAGTACTTCTCGTTAAAGATCTCGAGGAGGTTGTTAATGCCCATCGCGATCCCGATCATTTCTTTCGTGTAGCGGCGGAAGTAGGCGGGCAGCCGGTAATACTCCGAGAAATTGGAGATCATCGCGGTGAAGCCGAGTTCGCCGAGGAGATCGACGCGCGAGAGGAAGTCCTGCGCATCGAGCTCACCGGCGGCGAGGAGGTTGTTCATCGTGATCTCCATGATCACGACGACATCTTTGCCCTTCACCTCGGGCTCCTGGACGAACTGCGCGGTGGCACAGTTCAGCATGTCGACATTGACGTGCGTAACGGGCCGGAAGCTGCCGCGCTCGAGGAGAATGGCCTTCTTATAGAGCACCTCGGAGGGCTGCAGGACGTCGCCACTCTGGCCGAACATCACGGCATTGGTGAGCCCGTATTGGACGAGGTAGAGCGCCATCAGCCGGTTATCGACGCCCGCGAAGGCGGGGCCGGAGAACTTCAGCATGTCGACTTCGATGCGGGCGGTGCCGAGATTGTCGGCGAGCGATTCGATGAAGCGCTTTGGGTCGTCGCGATAGTAGAAAGCGGCGTAGATGAGATTGGTGCCGGCGACGCCGAGGGCATCCTGTTGCAGGATTGTCTCCTTGTCCCACATGCGGACGTGGAGGAGCACGTCGCTGAAGGGACCGGCGGGCTCCGTCTGGAAGCGGATGCCCATCCAGCCGTGCGCGTCGTTGGGGCCCTTGAAGCCCTTGGTTGCGACGGTATCGGCAAAGACGAAGAACGTGGTGCGCTCACCGCGGGCGGCGGCGAGGCGCTCGAGCAGGAGCTGATACTCGTGGTCGAGCATGAGCCCGAGCCGCTCGCGCGACACGTAGCGCGGCGCCTTGCCATAGATGGCGTCGCTGAAATTCATGTCGTAGGCCGAGATCGTCTTGGCGATCGTACCCGAGGCACCACCGGCCTGGAAGAAGACGCGGGCCACCTCCTGGCCGGCGCCGATTTCGGCGAACGTCCCGTATTTGCGCTCGTCCAGGTTAATGGTGAGTGCCTTGCGGTTGGTAGTGAGCAGTTCCTTCTTCTCGCTCATGCAGCGCGGACTATGCGGCGACGGGCAGGGGGCGCAACTTGTTCGTGGATACGGGGCGTGGCGATTCGGTGAACTTATCGCGGGGAGGAGAAAAAAGATCAGGGGTTATTTCGTCGCTTCGGCTCGTCCCGCTTCCGGGCGGCGGTGACTCCTCGGAGGTCGAGCTGCCCTTTCGACTGGTGGAACGAAGGAAAGCGGCTAGCGTGCGCGCACGTCGCATGAAGAACTTTTTCACGTCCATGTTCGGGGCGCTCCTGGCGCTGATCATTTTTTCGGCCGGCTGTTTTATCCTGGTGATCGGATTTTTTGCCGCGATGGCGGCCATCGGCGGAGCGGAAAAGGCCCCGGCCTTCGAGCGCGGCGCCTACCTCGTCTTCGATCTTGCGACCAACATCTCGGATGCGCCCGCGCCGGTGGACATGAGCATCTTTGGCGACGAGAACAGCACGGTGCAGCTGCGCACGGTGACACGCGCGTTGAAAGCCGCGGCGCAGGATGACCGGATCGCGGGCATCTTCATGACGGGCGACCTGAACCCGATGGCCTATGGCTCCGGCTATGCCGCGCTGAAGGAAGTGCGCGAGGCGCTCGAGGCCTTCAAAAAATCGGGCAAGCCGATCAACGCCTATCTCACCCACGCGACGACCAAGAGCTACTATCTGGCCTCCACGGCGAGCGACCTCGCGATCGATCCGTATGGCATGATCCTGATGCCCGGCCTCTCAAGCGAGCCGATGTTTTTCGCGGGCACCTTCGAGAAGTATGGCATCAACGTGCAGATGACGCGCGTGGGCAAATACAAGTCGGCGGTGGAGCCCTTTACGCGCAAGGACATGAGCCCGGAGAATCGCGAGGAGCTGCAGAAGCTGCTCAACGATCTGTGGGCGGGCATCCTCGCGGGGGTCGCACCGAGCCGGAATCTGACACCCGAAAAAATCCAGGCCACGGTCGATGCCGAGGGCATCATCCGCGCCGACGTCGCGAAGGAAACGGGTTTCGTCGACCGCGTGGCCTATCGCGACGAGATCTACGATGCGCTAAAGGCGAAGACGGGCCGCAAGGGCTCGCGTGAACCCTTCAAACAGGTGACACTGGTCGAGTACGCCAAGGTATCGAAGGAGCTCGGCGACCTGCCAAAGCCGGAGCGCGGCCTCGCGAAGGCTTCCGGGCGCGACCGGATCGCGGTCGTGTACGCGGAGGGCGAGATTGTGGATGGCGAAGGCGAGGCCGACCAGATCGGCAGCACGCGGTTTTCGCGCGAGCTGCGCAAGCTGCGGCAAGACCCAGCGGTGAAGGCGGTCGTGCTGCGGGTAAACAGCCCGGGTGGCAGCGCCTCGGCGTCCGAAGTAATCCAGCGCGAAGTGCGGCTGACCAAGGATGTGAAGCCGCTCGTGATTTCCATGGGCAGTTACGCGGCGTCGGGCGGGTACTGGATTTCCGCCTACAGCGACCGGATCTTTGCGGAGGCGACGACCATCACGGGATCGATTGGCGTCTTCGGGCTGCAATTCGACGTGAAGAAGCTGGCGAACGATTTTGGCCTGACCTTCGACGTGGTGAAGACGGGCAAGTTTGCCGATGCCGTCACGATCTCGCGGCCGAAGACGCCCGAGGAGCTGGCGGTGTTGCAGCGGATGGTCGATTGGATCTACGGCGAGTTCATCAAGAAGGTCGCCGAGGGCCGGAAGCTGACGCCCGAGGCGGTCGAACAGATCGCGCAGGGTCGCGTATGGTCGGGCAGCGATGCGCTGGAGCGCGGGCTGGTTGACGAGATCGGCGGGCTCGATGCCGCGATCGCCTTTGCCGCCGAGAAGGCAGGCATCGCCGACAGCTACCGGCTGGTGGAATATCCGCGCCAAAAGGAGCTGGTCGAAGCAATCCAGGAGTTTTTCGAAAAGACGGCGCCGGGCATCACGCGCTCGACGCGCACGGGGACGGGAATCAGCGGAAAAATTCTGGAGCGCATCGAGAGCGAGCTGAAAGTGCTGCGGGCCTTCAACGATCCGCAGGGCGTGTACGCGCGGCTGCCGATGACGTTGCAGGTGCGCTAAGGAGAAGCTTTATCCACTCATGTCCCAAAACCATTTATTGAATCGCGATGTATCGGCCACGGTGATCCCGGCGGGCGACGTTGTAACGCTCGCGAAGGGCACGGATGTTTTCATCGTCCAGACGCTGGGCGGAAACGTCACGGTGCGGACCGACCGGGGTCTCTTCCGGATCGCGCGCGAAGACTCCGCCGCCATCGAAGGCTACAAGCCGGCCGATACGGCGCCGGACGTGGTGCACAGCGGACCCTTCAGCGAGCAGGCGGTGTGGGATGCGCTCAAGACCTGCTTCGACCCTGAGATCCCGGTGAACATCGTCGACCTCGGGCTCGTGTACGACCTGGCGATCGATAAGACCCCCACGGGCGGGCACGAGGTGCAGGTGAAAATGACGCTGACCGCCCCCGGCTGCGGCATGGGCCCGGTGATCGCCGAGGATGCGCGGCAGAAGATCGCGGCGCTGCCGACGGTCGAGAAATCGGCGGTGCACATCGTCTGGGACCCGCAATGGGCGCCGCAGATGATTTCCGAGACGGGCCGGAAGGTCCTGGGTCTGGAGTAGGGAGGGTTTTAAACCCGCCCTGGATTGGGGCTCGTTGCGGCGGAAAGATCTTCCTTGGCGGGCGTGCGAGAGGGCGGGTCAGAGACCCGCCCTACTTTTTACTTACTTCGCCAGCGCCCGATTGAGCGCGCTGACGATGGCCTTGATCGAGGCGAGCTCGATGTTGGTGTCGATGCCGGCGCCGAAGAGCGCCTGGCCGCGCTCGGTCTTCACCTGGATGTAGCTGACCGCGCGGGCTTCCGACCCCTTGCCGAGCGAGTGCTCGGAGTAGGAGAGGACCTCAAACTTCGGCAGCGACGTGGAGCCGAGCGCGCGGGCAAAGGCATCGATCGGGCCGTTGCCATCGCCGGTGAGCGTGTGGGCCTGGCCGTCGATGGTGAGTGTGGCTTCGCACTTCACCATGCTGTCGCGCTCCGTCGTCTTGAAATGCTGCAAAACGATCGGCGCGGGCCGGTCGATGTACTCGCGGCGGAAGACCTCGTGGATCTGCTCGGGCGTGAGCTCGGTGCCCTGCTTGTCGGCGAAATCGTTGATGATCTTGCCGATTTCCTTGTGCATGAGCTTGGGCAGCGTGAAGCCGAACTCGTTCTCGAGCACGTAGGCGACGCCGCCTTTGCCGGACTGCGAGTTGATGCGGATGATCGCCTTGTAGCTCCGGCCGATATCGGCGGGATCGACGGGGATGTAGAGCACGTCCCACGGGGTATCGGCCTTCTGCACGGCCCAGGATTTCTTGATGGCATCCTGGTGCGAGCCGCTGAAAGCGGTAAACGTGAGCTCGCCGGCGTAGGGCTGGCGGGCGGGCACCTCGAGGCGCGTGGTGCGCTCGTAGACCTCGCGGATCTCGTTGATGTTGGAGAAATCCAACCCCGGGTGAATGCCGTGCGTGTAGAGGTTCAACGCGACGGTGACGATATCGAGATTACCCGTGCGCTCGCCGTTGCCGAAGAGCGTGCCCTCGACGCGGTCGGCGCCGGCCAGCA
>JAZKEV010000237.1:0-1546 GCA_040386765.1 Verrucomicrobiota bacterium
CGTGAGAACCCGCTAAGCTTCTCCTCTCTGATTCAGCGATGTTCAGCGTCTTTTAGCGGTTCAAGGTTTTCGTGTGTTTCGTGGTTCTTTAAAACCTCTTGGGTTGCGGCTCCGCCGCTCCAGGTAACCCGCGGTCCACTCCGCCTGTATGCACTTCGCAAAATCTCTCCACTCCTTTTGCGGCCACCGCATTTATTAGGCCTCACTTTCCGCGTATCCGAAAATCCAATTCAAGCCTCCGCCCGCCCTTCTGGATCGTCACGATCTCCGCGGGCCACCCTCCGCTCATAAAAGGCGAGCGATAGGTAAACGCCGGCTCGAAGTTCACCGCCTTCCCGTCCACTTCGCCCACGCGATCCGAGCCCAGGTACACCGTAAGTTTCCGCCCGTCCGTCGCGCGCACGTAGTGCAGCGCCTCGCCGTCGCGGGTGAGCTTCGCCGCATGCACGCTCGCGCGAAATTTCTCGAAGGACCCGTGCTCCGCTTCGCTGCCCAGCTCGATGATCACCGGCGCCCACTCGTCATCCAGTTTATACCAAGGCGCCTCCGCCTGCTTGAAACCACCGCTCGCCACACGAGCCGCCACATAGGCTTTGCCCTGTTGGCCGAAGATCACGCCCTTTTCCTCCAGCGGCTTTAGCAACGCAGGGAAATAGATCTTGGTGCCGAGATGATTCCGGCTCTGGTGGAGCTTTTTCCAGATCAGCGTCTGCTTGTCCTGCAGCGTCCCATGCTCGTTGGCGCCACGGGCATTGCCGTAGCGATCGGGCGTATCGACGTCGCTCTGCGCAAAGACCCGCGCATCCGGATGACCGCGCAGGATCGCGCCGGCCCAGCGATTCGACGCACTGATCGCCGTCCAGCGCTCGGCCGGCACATCGTCGACCATGTTGCAGCCGAGGATGTAGTCCGGCGTCGCATACGTCGTGCGCAGGATGCCCCCGCGCTCGCGGTCGATCCAGTGGAAGTGCTGGTGCAGCGCCCGCTCCGTCTGCGGCTGCGGCGCAAAGGTATACTGCGGAATCGCCAGCCCCGGCCGGCGCGATTCGTAGACGTAGCTGCCGCGCCCCGCCACATCGGTGGCGAGCTCGTAGATCACGTCCGGCAGCCGGTAGTCGCTCGTGAGCAGCGGCAGATAGCCGCCAACGTGCGGACTCGTAGATTGGCCCACGCCGAAATAATACCAGCTCAACACCGCCGCCGCGCCGCCGTGCCCGCTCCAATCGTCCCCGCGTCCCCGGCCTTCGCGGGCCTTGCCGCCGCCGCGCACGCCATCGAGCAGCTCGTGCGCGCAGTCGGCCCACCAGAGCGTGATCAGATTTTCCGCGAGCCGCCGCAGCTCCGGATCCGTCGCGAAATCGCGATAGTTGTACCAATTCTGCAGCGTCACCATCGAGTAGCTGCCCGACGCGATCTCCACCAGCAGCCCGCGCTGCCCGCGCTCGCCCAGCCAGTACTTCGCAAAATTCGTCTCCGCCGCGTAACGCTCCGCCGGCCGAAACCCATCGCCAAACTCCCGCTCGCGATATGTCGGCGAGGCGGCGAG
>JAZKEV010000237.1:1556-10098 GCA_040386765.1 Verrucomicrobiota bacterium
GGCGAGGATCGCTGTCGCGCCCCACGTGATGCCATGGTGCATCGCCGCATGGTTCTCGCTCGCCCACGATTCCCACGCGCGGCGCGGATCGGCGTCGTCGATCCGCGTCTCATGCTCGACCCAGCTCCACAGCACCTTCTCCATCGCCGCCAGCGCCTTCGCCGACAACCGCCCCTTCGCCAATTTCCCCTCGGGCCCAAAGAGAAAATAAATCCGCAGGATCGGTGACACGCTCCAGTGCAGCCCCGAGGGCCCGCCCGTATAGCGCGCCGTATCCTTCCCCAGCGTTTCGAAAGTCTCGACGATCAGCTCATTGGCCGCCGCTACCTCGCGCCCGCCCTGTAGTTGAAGAAAAGCCACCTGCAGCCGCGGAATCGCCCAGCGCCGCCACTCCGGCTGCTGGCTCGTCGTGCTCTGCCACTTTTGCTTCGGCAGCGCCGGCAGTTTCTTCGCGAGCTCAAGCCCGCGCGTAAACGTCGCCTCGCGTCGCTGCACAAACGCAGCCTCGCGCGCCGCCGCATCCTCAGCCGCACGGAGTGCTGGTAACGTAATCCCACTCGCAGCGACGACGAACAGCGCCACCCAGGTAGGGCGCGTTATCCTTAACGCGCCGCTCAGGACCCTCGCACGCCAATGCCACCCACGCTTCGCGTTCCGCATTATATTCGCCATGCTCAAAATGTTCAAAACCTCACCCGCACCGAGGCCCGATACGACAACGGCTGGCCAGCCCGATTGCCGTTAAACGCACTCGGCCGCACCCAGTACAATTCGTCCATCACATTGTTCACCGCGACATTGAAGGTGTAATTACGCCACGCGTAGTCCATCTGCGCGTTGATCACCGTGTACGCCGGAAATTCCAGCGTGGTATTCGAAGGCCCGTGCGTCGTGCCGACGCGCCGCACACCCACTCCCAGGCCCAGCTTCGCCAGCGGACCCGAGCGCACGCGGTACTTCACAAAAAGCGTGCCGCTGTGCCGCGGCGCATTGGGCAGCTGCGTGCCGACCAGCAACGGATTCAGCGTCTCCGTATTCCGCGCATCGATGTAGCTGTACCCGCCAAACATCGTGAGCCCCGGCAGCGGATCGACATTGAAAGAGAACGAGCCGCCATTCGATTCCTGCGCCCCCGATTGGATCACGAAGCCCGGATGCGCGCCGTCGCTTTCCACGATGTTCTCGTTCGTCACCTGGTACACGTCGAAGTCGAAGAAGACCTTCCCCTCCATGAACTCCAGTTTCACGCCCGCCTCGTACAGCAGGCCGGTGACGGGCTCGAGCCGCTTGTCGGTGCCAAAGATCGGCCGGCCCGATGTGTCGGGGCGGAACGCCTCACCGTAGGCGGTGTACACCGTGGTGTTTTTCCACGGGTGGTACAGGAGTGCCAGTCGGGGCGTGACCACATCGGGCGGCCGGAAAGTAAGAGGAGCGATCTGCGTGAGGCTCGTGCTCACCTGCTTCAGCGCGTCGAAGCGCAAGCCGGTGACCAACTGCACGCGACGCTCGAAAAACGACGCCTGGTTCTGCCAGAACGCACCGTACGAATAGGAGTCCGCCGTGTTGTCCACCGTCACGCTCGCCGCGCCCACGGTGCCCGGCGTGTAGATGGGGCGGTCGACATTGAGCGCGGGTGTCACGGCGCGGATGTAGTTCGTGAGATCCTGCGAATCGCGTCGGAAATCGAGGCCGATCAGCGAGCGATGCGTAAAGGGCCCGGTGCGGAATTCGCCCAGCACATCCAGCTGCGCCACGTCGTTCCAGCTGAAGATTACCTGCTGGCCAAACTGCCGCGCGATCGTGCGGTTGTTCACGTTCACTCGCCCCGTCACCTGCCCGTTCGGCTTGTCCGCATCCACGTCCGCGTGCACATAGCCGAGCCGACCGGACCAGTTGGCATTGAAGCGGTGCTCGAAAAAGGCCCGCCACACGCGCTTGTAGATATCGTATTCCCGCTCCGGCGCGCCGAGGTACCGCTCGCGCGGCAGCGAGGGCAGCGGCTCGGTGCCGATGATCGGGATGCCCGGGTCCGTCACCTCGCGCGAGTGCAGATACTCGAACGAGGTCGTGATCTGCGTGCCCGCCTTGATGATGTAGGTGAGAGCTGGATACACCGTCCAGCGGTCGGAATTCACGAAGTCGCGGAAGCTGTCGCTGCCCTCGCTCGCGGCGACGAGCCGGTACAGCAGGGTCTTGCTGCTGTTCACCGGCCCCGTAAGGTCGATCTGCCCGCGCATGAAATCGTAGCTGCCCACCGTCGTGGAGAAATTATACGCGGCCTTCGCCCTCGGCTTCTTCGTGATGCTGTTCATCACACCCGCGGGCGAGGAGCTGCCGTAGAGCGAGGACGACGCGCCCTTCAGCACCTCCACGCGCTCCACGATCGCGCTGTCGGGCCGCACGTTGAGATTTTTGTCCGGCATGCCGTCGAGCAGCGAGCCGATCATCGCCATGCCGCGGACGTTGATCTCGTTGTCGCCCGCCGCGCCCTGCACGCCCATCGAGACGCCGGGCACATACGCCATCGCCTCCTGCAGGTCGACGATCTCCATGTCCTTCAAAAACTCCTCCGTCAGCACGAAGATCGATTGCGGCGTGTCGAGGATCGGCGCCGCGATCCGGTTCGCCGAGAGGGCGTTGTTTACCCGATACGAGGTATCGCGCGCCGCCGAGACTTCGAAGGGCGAAAGCGCCAGCGGCTCTTCCTCCGTCACGCTTGTACGAGAGGAGACAGGGGTGGCCGTTTGCGCGTGGGCCAGCGCGACGCTGAAAGCGAGCGCCGCCACGCCCGCGGCCGGAAAAAGGCGAGACGTAGTCATAGGGTTTGCGAGGGGTGCCGCTACGCTGGCCCCGAATCCCCCGCCTCCGCAACGCCCATAACCGCTCCCGGAGTTTGCGAAATCGCTCCTGACCTCTGAGACTTTTTCGATTTCCTCCGCTCCGCCCCTCGTGTCGCGTCTCGCCGGCACTCTTGTCTCGCTTCGGCCCCTCCCTAGAAACGTAGTTCGATGCTCCGGTATTTCACTTTTTCCGTGCGGGATTTCGTCCGGTTCCCGGACCGCTCGGACTACCGTCTGAACTGGGAAATCTGGATCGCCTTCAACGGCCGCGTGCGCCCGCACTTCCACGACGAGCCGCGCCGCGCCGTCGCCCCGGCCAACTTCTGGGTGATGCCGCCGCGCCTGCGCTTTCGCTGGGAGACGAAGCCCGCCCGCATCGACCGCTGCGTGCTCAACTTCGCCCAGGTTCCCGCCCCGCTCGAGCAACTCGCCCGCCGCCGTGGTTTTTATACCCGCATGCTCGATGCCTCCGAGCTGGCCGAGGCGCGCAAGATCGCCACCGAAGTCGCCGCCGCCCAGCGTCGCCGGACCACGCTCAGCCCGCTGGTCTACGAGCGCGCCCTGCTCGACCTCGCACTGCTCGCCTGCCGGCACGAGGCCGCCAAACCGCTATCGACGCTCGAGACGCACGTCGCCGAGCGCGTCGAGCACGCCATGGCCTGGTACAAGGAGCACCTCCGCAACCGCCCCAAGCTCGACCACGTCGCCGCCGAGCTGCATGTCTCCGTGAGCCATCTGCGTCGGCTCTTCCGCCTCCAGTTCGGCAAGAGCCCCCGGGCCGTCTTCAACAGCCTGCGCCTCGAGGTCGCGACGTCTCTGATGACCAACGGCACCGCCCCGCTCAAGACGATCGCCGAGCAAGCCGGCTTCCTCAGCCTCGCCGACTTCACCCGCGTCTTCAAACGCCACTTCGGCCACCCTCCCAACCACTGGCGCCGCAACACCAACCAGCCGCTAGCCAGGTAGGGCGGTTTTAACCCACCATCTCGCATCTCCGCTCACCGTGGAAGCCTCGCATCGCCTCACGAGCTTATTGGAGAAAATGCCCCGCCGGCGAGGTAGGCCGCCTGCTTGCAGGCGCTCGTCCGAATACCCTTCAGTCCCAGCAAGCGGACGACCCACCCGGCAAACAACTATTTCTCCATCAGCCCTGAAGTTGTGCTTTCAAAATGAGTTGTCATTCTGAGCGCAGCGAAGAATCCACGCGCCCGAAGTCCGCAGCGTGTCCATTCCCGTAGCTTCAAAACAGGCCCCAACCCGCCGCCCCGCAACCCAGCACCACCAATCCCCTCCCGCGAATCGACGCGAACGATCCCGGCTCGGCATTCGCGTTTATTCGCGTAATTCGCGGGCCCTTCCGAAACCCAAATCACCGCACCAGCGCCTCCCAATCCACCAGCTTCGTCTGCTGCGCCCACTCCCGCGCAGCGCGAGGGTTCACGCTGATCCATTCGGTCACGACCGCATTCAACGTCCGCTGCCGCAGCTCCGGTTGATCGAGACTTTGCGCCCAAGTGAGCGCGGCGCTCGGGCTCTTCTGCACGACCTTGATCGCGTACGCCGAAAACGCCGAGCCCAGCGAAGGATCGTCGGTCCGCTGCGCGAGCCATTCGCCCAACGGCACGAGATTCGCCGTCGTGCCCTCGCGCACCACGGCCATCAGCGCCGCTTCGCGCGTCTCGGTATTCGCCGGCGTCTTCGCCCAGGCAAACTGCTGATCGAAGCCCCCCAGCTGTAATCCGCGCACCAGCGGCACCAGATCCGCGACATCCACCTGCGCAGACGCATCGCGCGCCAGCCACTGGTTCGCGAGCGCGGGGTCCATCGCCGCGAGCTTCGCGAGCACCGGCTGTCGCAGCCGCTCGCGCAGCCCATCGTCGAGCTTGCCGTACCATTGGAGAGCCGCGTTCGGGTCCGCTTCCAGGCGCGCGCGCGCGATCGCTTCATAGCCGCGCTGCATCGCCGCCGACATGCCTTCTTCACCGTCCTTTTTCCCTTTCGGCGCACCGAGAAACGCCTCCGCTGCCGCGAAATCCTTGCTCGCCCACCCCACGACGAAAGCCGCCATCTCATCTGTCCCCATATCGGTCAGGCCCGCCGTGCGCAGCGCCTCCTGCGCCGCCGCCGGTTCCCGTTGCGCCCACGCGCCGATCGCCGCCTGCAGCGCCTGAAACTCTCCGTCGGTGGCGATCAGCCCGCGCGCCGCATTGAAGGCCGCCGGCCCATCGTGCGTCGCCCACACGCTGCACAGCATCGCCATCATCTCGGGCGTCTCCGGCCCGCGGCTCACGCGCAACGCTACAAGCAACGCCGGAAAATCCCCCGGCGCCACCTCGCGCAGCCGCTGCGCAAATTCATAGAGCCGCGTCGCCCGGTCCATCCCCGCATGCGCGGACCGGATGGCCGCCTTCAATCGCTCCTCGGCCGCCGCCGGCCGCTTCCCCTCGGTGGCCTGCGCCAGCGGTGTCGCAGTCACCGCCGGCGTAGGCGCCGCCTTCAACTCCGCCCGCGCGTGCACCGCAGCCGGCTCCGTCGGCCGGCTGAACCAGCCGAGCGCAAAAGCCGCCAGCGCGATGACCCCGCCGCCAATCCATCGCGAAGCGGAAGAACGCGACGCACGCGCTTCGCTCTCGGACCCGCGCAGCACGGGCTTCGAACGCGGCGGAATGGAAGTCGGGGTATTATTGATCATCAGGGTTCAGGTCAGGGAGTCGGGGTGTGTCACTAGCCGTTGCAGGAGCGGGGAAGAACTTTCCCCGCCCAACGTTCATTTCCCAACCAGAGCGGGTCGCAGTCCCGCCCTGTCGCTATCGCTCAATCTGTCTTACAATGGGTTTTTACCCGCCTTACGGCAGCGGCACCGGACTCGTCAGGCTCGTGCCGCTCGTCGCCACGCCATTGATCACATTACTGCCGGCGCTCGACACGTTGAGCTTGTCGATCGTCACCTGCCGCGGGCTCTGCCGCACCGCCGTCTCGCGCTGGCGATACACCACCCAGTCCTGCGCTGAGCCGTCCTGCACCACGGTGGGCACGCCGGGCGAGTAGACGTTGGGGCTCTCGACATTCGACATGATCGGGTTGCCCGAATACTTCGTAAACGTGCCGTCCGGCGTCGTGCTATACGCATAACCGATCGCATAGTCGAACTGGCCGTAGGGGCCGCCCGTGTAGAGGAGGAAGTACTTGCCGGCATACTTCCGCATGCAGGGGCCTTCGGCGGACACGTAACCGTTATCCTCCCACGTGCCCGGCTGGGGCTGGATCAGCTTCTTCGCATTGTAGCCGCTCGTCTTGGTGGTCGGGTTGGAGAGCTTCTGCACCCAGATGTTCTTCTCCCCGTCCGCGTCGTTCTTGTAGTAGAGCCAGAGGGTGGCGTCGCTATCCTTGAAGAGATAGGGATCGATGCCGCCCATCGACGTGATCAGCTGCCCTTGGTCGGTCCACGGGCCGGTCGGCGCGGGCGCCGAGGCCACGCGGATCGTCTTGCCCGTCGCGCTGTTCAGATTCGTGTAATAGAGATAGTAGGTGCTGTTCGCCGTGTGCTTGTAGAGATACCCCTGCCACACTTCGTTGCCCGGCGGACGCTGCAGGATCTGCGTCACCGTCGACCAGTTAACGAGATCCTTTGACGTGCGGTATTTGTAGTAGCCCCCGTTGACGTCGCCGCCCGCCGGCTCGATCAGGTGAAACTCCCCATCGAACCGCGTGCAATCGATGTCGCGCGTGTTCGTGATGACAGGGTTGGTGTACGCGTGAGCGAGGGGGACGGAGCAGAGCGCCAGCAGACAGGTGGCAAACGAGAGAAGCCGCGCAGGGCCCCTCGAGGAACGAGTCTCATTCATTGTCATGGAGGTTTGGGTAATGAACCGATCTGTTACGATCGGGTCGCAATTTCGCCCCCTCTCGCACGCATAAATATTTGCGTGCAATGGAGAACGGTATGATCGCAACTAACCTGATATTAGCGATTCCCCGCCAAAAACGCCATCGGAGATTCTCCGCAAGTTGACTGAACGATGCTACCCACGCGCACCCGGGAGTGCGACGGGCACGTGACGAAGCCACGCCAAAACAAAGTCGAAGACCGCTCGCGCAACCGGCTTGAGTCAGCCTCCGCAACCGTTCATCACCCTCTCTTCTTTCTCTCATCCTAGCCCCATGAATAAAATCGGTATCAACACGTTTCTCTTCACCTCCCCTTTCACGACCGAGAGCACCAAGCTCTTTTCCATGTTCAAACGCTGGGGCTTCGACTCGATCGAGATTCCGATCGAGGATCCGTCGCACATCGATCCCGCCAAGGTCCGCGCCGCCGCCGAGAAGGCCGGCCTCACCATCGATAGCGTGTGCGCCTGCATGGGTCCGGGCCGCGATTTCCGCGGCTCCGACGAGGATCAGCAGACCGCGATGACCTACTGCAAGGCCATCGTCGACCAGGCCGTCGCGCTCGGCTGCCCGTCCGTGATCGGCCCCGTTTACTCCGTCGTCGGCAAGGCCGATGCCGTGGCCGAGGCCGACCAGAAGAAGGAGTGGGCCCTCGTCGTTAAGAACCTCAAGGTCCTCTCCAAGTACGCCGAGTCCAAGGGCATCCTCATCTGCGTCGAGCCGCTCAACCGCTTCGAGACCGACTTCCTGAACACCTGCGACCAGGGCCTCAAGCTCATCAAGGATGTCGGCTCGCCCGCGCTGAAGCTGCACCTCGACACCTTCCACATGAACATCGAGGAGAAGGATTCCGCCGCCGCCATCAAGAAGGCCGGCAAGCTCCTCGGCCACTTCCACGCCTGCGGCAGCGACCGCGGCACGCCCGGCGGCGACCACATCGACTGGGCGCCGATCGTAAAGGCCCTCAAGGCCGTCAAGTACAAGGGCCCCGTCGTGATCGAGTCGTTCACCACCGACGTCAAGGTCATCGCCCGCGCCGCCGCCATCTGGCGCAAGATCGAGCCCAAGCGCGACGACATCGCCGTGAAGGGCCTCAAGTTCCTCCGCAAGGCGCTCGCCTGAGCATCTGCGTTTTCGTCCCCGTCCAATTGCCACGCTCGCCCTGCGGATCACCCCGCAGGGTGCCTCCCCGCTCAGTCTCGCCGCTCAGTCTCGCCGCTCACGCGGCGAGTATTGTTATACCAATCGCCTGATGCTTTTGGACCTTGGCCGCAAATGACCCTGATGAAATTTTATCTGTGTCCATCCGTGTAATCTGTGGCTAAAATGACTCCGGTTAATTTTTCGAAAGTCTAAATCTAAAAGTGCGATTGATAGTACGCACCCCCCCCAACGCCCATGAAAGCTCTCCGCGCCCTCGCCGTTCTCTTCGCCTCCGTCGCCGCCGCCTTTGCCGCTGATCCCGCCCCGAAGATCTCCGCCGCCGAAGCCGCCAAGCTCGTCGAGTCCGGCAAGGCCGTGCTCGTCGATTGCCGCGAACCCGCCGAATGGAAAGATGGCGACGTCGCCAAGCCCGCCGTGCTCCTCCCGAAGAGCGATTTCGACGGCGACCAGAAGCAGTGGAAGGAATTTCTCGCCAAGAATAAGGGCAAGCAGGTCATCGTCTACTGCCGCAGCGGCGGCCGCGCGGGCGCCGTCGCCGGAGCGCTCAATCAGCAGGGCGTCAGCGCCGCCAGCGTCGGCGGCCTGAAGGATTGGACCGCCGCCGGCCTCCCCACCCGCAAGGCCGAACCGGCCAAGACTGAGCCCAAGAA
>JAZKEV010000237.1:10108-19300 GCA_040386765.1 Verrucomicrobiota bacterium
GTAAGCGGCCCGCTCGCGTTTCCTCCGCGCCCGCCTTTCTGTTCGCCCGCTCTCCCGATGTCCGACGCGCTTAACTCGCCTCTCATTCCGCCCGCGCTCCGCGAAGCCCTCCGGCTCGCCCCCACCAACGCGCCGCTGCTCGCGCACGTCGCGGCCACCGTGCTGCACCAAGGCGGTTTCAACGAGGCGGAGGTTCTCTTCAAGCGCGCCCTCGCCCTCGATCCGCGCAATACCGACGCGCGCCTCGGGCTCGCCACCGCTTTTTTCCAGCAGGGCAAGCACGGCCCCGCGCACGTGATCGTCGAGGAGATGGCCAAGTCCCCCGAGGCCGCCCCGCGCGCGCTCCTCCTCCACGCGCGCCTCGCGCTGCACGCCGGCGAACCCCGCCTCGCCGCGCAGGAATATCTCCGCGCCCGCGCCGCCGATCCCGCGCTCGCCGACGCCGCACTCGAAGCCGAGCTCGCGCCATACCTGCCCAAGCGCCCTACGCCTGTCCTCCCGAAGCCCGCGTCCCAGCCGCCGCCGCCGCAGCCCGTCGGGGATTCCATCTCCCCCTTCACCGACGATCCCACGGCGGAGGACGAGCCTGCGAATCCCTTCGCCGTACCCGACGCCTCACGCGAGCGCGTGCCCACAGGCGATCTGCCCGCCGATGCGAGCGTCCCGGACCCCGAGCGCCCCGCGCTGAAGTTCGCCGATGTCGGCGGCATGGAGTCCGTGAAGGAGGAAGTGCGGATGAAGATCATCCTCCCGCTTCAGCAGCCCGATCTCTTCAAAGCCTACGGCAAGAAGATCGGCGGCGGCATCCTCCTCTACGGCCCGCCCGGCTGCGGCAAAACCTTTCTCGCCCGCGCCACCGCCGGCGAGGTCAATGCCGGCTTCCTCGCCATCGGCATCAGCGACGTCCTCGATATGTGGATCGGCCAGAGCGAGAAGAATCTCCACGCCCTCTTCGAGCAGGCGCGCTCGCACCGCCCGTGCGTCCTCTTCTTCGACGAGGTCGATGCGCTCGGCGCCAATCGCACCGACATGCTGAAGAGCGGCGGCCGCCAGCTCATCAACCAGTTTCTCTCCGAGCTCGACGGCGTCGCCTCCTCCAATGAGGGCGTGCTCATCCTCGCCGCGACCAACGCACCCTGGCACCTCGACCCCGCGTTTCGCCGGCCCGGCCGCTTCGACCGCATCCTCTTCGTGCCGCCGCCCGACCTGCCTGCGCGCGCCTCGATCCTCCGCCTGCTGCTTAAAGGCAAGCCGGTCGCCGAGATCGATTTCGACGCCGTCGCGAAGAAGACCGACGGCTTCTCAGGCGCCGATCTCAAGGCCGTGGTCGATCTCGCCGTCGAGGAAAAGCTCCGCGAGGCCATGCGCACCGGCAAGCTGCAGCCCATCGCCGTCCGCGACCTCCTCGACGCCGCGAAGCGCCACAAGCCCACCGTGCGCGACTGGTTCCAGACCGCGCGCAACCACGCGCTCTACGCCAACCAGAGCGGGCTCTACGACGACATCCTCGCGTACCTGAAGATCTCGAAATGAGCGCGCATCTCGAACGCGCGAACCTCCTCCTCCAGCAGTCCCGCCCGGCCGATGCGGAGCGCGAGGCCATGCTGGCCCTCAGCCTCCAACCCGCCGATCCCGGTGCGCTCGCGGTCCTCGCCCTGGCCCGCGCCTACCAGAAGAACTATCCCGGCGCGCTCGCCGCCGCCACCGAGGCGGTGGGCCTCGCTCCGGAGTATCCGTATTTCCACTACGTGCATGCCTTCGTGCTGCACCACGCCGACAAGCCCCGCGAGGCCTTCGTCGCCGTCCAGGAGGCGCTGCGCCTCGACCCGCACGATGCGAGCCTCTTCTCGCTCCTCGCCTCCATCGAGCTCGCCCGCTCCCGCTGGAAGGAGGCGCTCGAGGCCGCCGAGCAGGCCCTCGCTATCGACGCCGAGCACGTGGAGGCCGCCAACCTCCGCGCCATGGCGCTCGTGCGCCTCGGCCGGAAGGAAGAGGCGATGGAGACCGTCGACTTCGCCCTCCGCCGCGCGCCCGAAAATGCGATGTCGCATGCCAACCAGGGCTGGAACTGCCTTCATCGCAACGACCCCAAAGCCGCGCAGGAGCACTTCCGCGAGGCTCTCCGCCTCGACCCCGAGCTCACCTACGCCCGCGACGGCCTCCTCGAAGCCCTCAAGGCCCGCAACCCGATCTACCGCGGGATGCTCGCCTATTTCATGTGGATCGGCCGGCAGAGCACGAAATTCCAGTGGGTCTTCGTCATCGGCACCCTGCTGCTTTTCCGGCTCATCCGCAGCCTGCCGAATGTGCACCCCGCCTTCTGGGTCCTCGTCGGCCTCTGCTACCTCTTCATCTACCTCTCGTGGACCGCTGTCCCGATGTTCAACCTGCTGCTACGGCTCGATCGCTTCGGCCGCTACGTGCTCACGGCCGATCAGCGCATGGCCAGCAATTGGTTTGGCCTCGTGCTGCTCGGCTCCATCGGCTGCTTCGTCGCCGCTCTGTGCGGCGTCGGCGGCTGGACCTTCATCGCCGCGATCATGCTGCTGGCGCTCACCATCTGCGTGTCCGTGACCTTCCTTCGCACCGGCGCCCACCGCCTGGTGCTCGGCGCCGCGACCCTCGGTCTCGCCGCCATCGGCGCCTACGCCTGCCATCTCTTCCAGCTCCGCGACGAAGCGAACTTCGCAATGTATCTGGGTTATTTCTTCAACGGCTTCCTGATCTTCCAAATCGGCAGCATGTTCCTCCGCAAGTAGCGCGCCTTCAGTTAGGGCAACCGTCCCCGGTGAGCCGTCGCGCTTTGCCCCGGCAAACGACCTCTCTTCTCCGCCAGCCTCGACGCTTCCGGACTACGAAGGCCTCGCGCTTCGCCGATCAGGCGAAGCCCGCAAGACCCCTTCCCGCCGCTTCTGAAAAATTAGCGCAGATGAGCGTTTCTCTTCCTTTTCTTCCCAATTCCTCGAACGCCCTACCCCACCAACCGCTCCGCCCGAAACATCACCACGCAGTCCGACCCATCCTCCGTCGGCAGCCACTCCGGCTTCAGCGCGGCAAACTCCCGGTCGATCGCGGCGCGCAAGCCGCCGACCTCGATCACCACGATCCCATGCGGCTGCAGCCGATCACGCGCCTGCCGCAGCAGCTTCCGCACGATCACGAGTCCGTCCTTGCCCCCGTCGTGCGCCATCCGCGGTTCCGCCTTGAACTCCGGCTCCTGCCCGTCGACGTGCGCGCTCGGCTCGTACGGCGGGTTGCTCAATATAATATCGTACCGCACCGGCGGCACTGCATCGAAGACATCGCTCTGAAAAAGCTTCACGCGCTCCGCGAGCCGGTGGTCGCGCACATTGATCTTCGCCACCTCCAGCGCCTCCGGCGAAAGATCGCACGCATCGACCCGGGCCGCCGCGTACTCGTGCGCCAGCAGGATCGCGAGACACCCCGAGCCCGTGCAGACATCGACCACGTGGCGCACCTTGGTCTTGGGCGGCAGGTACGAAGCGAGCGTCGGAATCAGCTCCAGAAAATAACTGCGCGGGATGATCACCCGCTCGTCGACGTAGAAACGGTGCTCGCCCAGCCACGCCTCGCGCGTGAGATAAGCCGCCGGCACCCGGTCCAGCACGCGCCGCCGCAGCGCCCGCTCCAGAGCCCCACGCTCCTTTGCGCCCAGCTTCTTCGCCAGCACGCCCGCCTCGCTATCGAGCGGCAGCTCCAGCGTGCGCAGCAAGAGATACAGCGCCTCGTCGTGCGCGTTCGTGGCGACCTGGCCAAAGGCCAGCCCCTCGCGCTCGTAGAGCGTTTCCGCGAAGGTCAGCCAGTCGCCCAGCGTGCCCAGCCGCGCCAGCGCGGCGGCGGCAAAGGGGTCAGGCTTTTTTGCCGTCATCGGCTGCCACGACATGTGCGTGATTGCGGATATGCTCCGGGCAGTAGCACTGGTCGCCCGCGCATTGCGAGCAGTAGCGGAAATCGAGCTGCGGATGCGTCTTGTCCGTCTTGCCGCACACATGGCACACGTGCCGCGGCTGCGCTGTCTCCACCGCCCGCTCCGCCTGCCGCGCCACCCGGCGCTGGCGGTTCTTCGCGCCCGTCAGGAAATCGCGCCCGAAAAAGAGCAGAAACACCACGACCGCCGCCCCGATCTGCAGCCGTGTCGACATGCCTCCCTTTACAAACTGGTAGGCGCCGAACAGCAACGAAACCAATGCGAGCCACTTCACCTTCACCGGAATGATGCCGTACAGCGAGATTTCGAAGTTGGGATTCAATACCGCAAACGCCATGAAGACCGACCCGAGGATGTACACGTTATCCACCGGGTAGCGGGGCAGGAGAAACGACACCGCGATCGTCAGAGCAAAGCTCGTGAAAAGAAACACATTGAACCGGAAGGCGCCCCAGAAGTCCTCGAGCGCGCGGCCCATCATGAAGAAGAGAGACCACCCGAAGACCAGGAACACGTAGCCAAACAGCGAGCTCGGCATCGGCACCACGAACATGAACGTGAAAATCCGCCACCACTCCCCCCGCAACACCAAGCCCGGCCACAACATCAGCCGCTCCGGATCGACGAGCTGAAACATCGCCGCCAGGACAAACGCCACCTGCCCAATCACGATATACAGCGCCAGGTTCTGGATCGCGAAGCGGCCGAAAATGCGTTCGAGACGGTCGAGTAGGGACATCGGAGAGGAAGACGAAAAACGCTCTTCCCCCCTGCGTCGAGCGCAAGCGGTCGAAATAGGCAGCTGAGAAAGGTAGGGCGGGTCAAAACAAGCCCACCCCCGTTCGCAATCCAAAGGTCCACCGACTCAGCACTCTCGTCACGCCCTTCCCTGTTAACCCCTGTCATTGCGAGGAGCGCAGCGACGCGGTAATCCATCAACTTCCCGCGGAGCGCCGCCCGAGCACAAAGGGAACGAAGCTCAACCCCTCGAGCAAAGGCCTTTCTTTCCGACCTTCCCGTTCTTCCTGTTCAATTCTCATCGGTCCCGAACCGGGCTACAGTTAAAAAAATCCTCTACCCAGGTCTGCGTTCAGCACACCCCTCCGGCCTTACCGCGCAGGCGATTAGCCGGAGCTTCTCACCCAAGATTTCACCTTTGGTGAAATCCTTTAGCGGTTACCCGACGCCTTGCCCCTCTCTAAAGCTCCCCGCTACGCCCGAACGCCTACGGAATCCGCAACCGCTGCCCCGGCCGCAGCGCATTCTCGCCCTTCAGCACCTCGCGATTCGCCTCGTAAATCTCCTGCCAGCGATTGCCCGTGCCATAGTAACGCACACTAAGCCGCGTCAGCGAATCGCCCTCGGTCACCGTGTGCACGCGCACGGCCGGCGTGATGGGCGTCCCGCCCACCGTCACCGGCGCGGGTGCGGGAGCCGTCGGCTGCGCGGCGACGCCGCCATTGATGAAGCGGGCGGCCGAAGCGATCTGGTCGAGCGTGCCCTGCGCCTGCCGCAGGCGGGCCGTGATCGCGGCATTCTCCTGCTGCAGTTGCGTGACGCGCGTCGTGCGGTCGCGGTCGAGCGCCTGCACCGTCTCGGTGAGGCGCGCTATCTCCGCCCGCGCGGTGGTGAGTTGCTGCGTCGCCGCCGCGCTCGCGCTCGCCGCCCGCTGCTCCGCTTCCTGCCGCGCCGCCTGGCTTTGCGCGAGCCGCGTATTTTCCGTGCGCACGCCGCCCAGCTGACCCTGCAAATCTTTCAACTCCGTCGCCAGTTTGTCGTTGGCCGCGGTCAGTTCCGCGACAGTGGAGCTATACTGTTCGCCTGATTTTTTCGCGTCAGCCAGCCGGGTCTTCACGTCATCGAGCTCGGCCCGCAACGCCGTCGCTGCCTCGCCCACACCCGTCAGCCTCGTATTATCACTGCGCAGGGTCGTCACCTGAGTGCCGAGTTCGCGGAGCTGCGCCTGTAATTTCTCGTTGGCCACCGTCAACTCACCCAGCGTCCCGAGCTGCGCCTGCAAGGCCTTGTCACCCGTCGTCATCCGCGTGCGCAGCTCAGCGACTTCATTGCGGGCCATCTCGGTCGCCTGCCGCGCCTGCGTGACCTGCTTCTCCATCGCGGCTCGATCGTTCGAAAGCTTTTCGTTCAGCCCGGTCAACTCCGCCACCGTCGCGCTCTGCTGCTCGGAAACTTTCCGGGCTTCGGCAAAGCGCTGCTTCATCTCGTCGAGCTCACCGCGCATGGCACCGGCCGCTTCCGTCGCGTTCGCCAGCCGCGCATTGTCCGTGCGGAGGGTCGCGACCTGCGAGCCAAGCTCCTTCACCTGCCCCTGCAGCTTCTCGTTGGCCGCAGTCAGATCGTTGATCGAGGCGAGTTGCTGCTGGAGCGCCCGGTCACCCAAGGTCATCCGCGACTTCAGCTCGGCCACCTCGCCGCGCGCCGCTTCGCCCAGCTGGCGCGAGTGCGTGAGCTGCTTCTCCAGCGCGCCCTTTTCGTTCGTGAGTTTTTCGTTGAGCCCTGTCAGCTCCGCGACGGTCGCGCCGTGCTGCGTCGAAGCGCGCTCGGTCTCGCCCATCCGCCCCTGCAATTCGGCGTAGCTCGCCCGCACCTGCGCGGTCTCGGCCTTTGCGGCCTCGGCTGCTTGCTGCAGCGTCGTGAGCTGGCGTTCCATGCCAGCCAGGCGGCCGGACAATTCCTCCGACTGCCCACGCGCCGTCGTCCGCGCGGCTTCCAGCTCTCGCGTCCGGCTGTCGAGTTCGCTCGCCAGTCGCGCTTGCTCGGTCCGCACCTTCTCCAAGTCGGCCTGCGCGGTCTTGAAGCGCGCGTTGGCCTGATCGATCTCGGCCTTCACCGACGAGTCGTCAGAGCCTTTCGCCTGGAGCAGCGAGCGATTCACTTCCGAAAGGGAGCGCGTCGTCTCGCGCGCATTCTGCAGCTGGCTCGCGAGCGTCGCCATCTCCCGCGCCGACGACTTCCGATCCTCCTCCAGTTGCGTCTCCAACGCGCGGACCTGGTTCTGCATCGTCTGCATCTCCAGTTTCATCGCATCGGACGGCCCTGCCTTCGCCGCCGCGGCCTGCGCGGCCAGCGCCGCGGCGACGGTCTGCTTCGCCACTTCGAGATCTTGTTGCAGGCTGTCGTTGGCCGCCGTCACTTCGGCCGTCGCCCGCTTCGCCGCTTCGAGTTCCTGGGTCAGCTTGGTCGCCGCCTCGCGCTCGCCAGCCGTGCCCTGCATCGCGGTGCGCTGCTCCGCCAGCTCCGCGCTCACCTGCGCCAGCCGTTGCTCGGTCGCGGTCTTATCTGCCGCGAAGGCGTCGCGCTGCCGCGTCGCCTCGATCAACGCCTCACGCGTCGCCACCATCGTGGCCTGCGCCTGCAGCAACCGGTCGCGCTCCGTCGTCGCCAGCTCGAGCTGTTCGGTGACTTCCCGCAGCTTCTGGCTCGCCGTCGTCCTGCCCGCGGCCTGCTCGCGCTGCGCCGCCGCGAGCTTGGCCTGCGTGTCCGCCAGGATGGATCGCGTCTCCTGCGCCTCGCGCCGCTCGGTCTCGAGAGACTGCACCGCCCGTTGCGCCGTCGCCAGCTGCGTCTGCAACTGGCCCACGAGATCGCGCTGCCCCTTCTCGGTTTCCTGCACCGTCGTGAGCGTACGTCGCAAGTCAGCCACCTGACTCGACTCCGCCTTGGCCGTCCGGTCCGTCGCGGCTCGCGCCGTCGTGAGAGCCTGCCGCGCTTTCTGCAATTCCGCGTCGAGCTGCTGCATCCGCACGACCGCACTCTGCTGCACTTCAAGCAACTGAGCCTGCTGGGCCTCGCCCGCCTTCTTCGCCTTCGCGAGCTCTTCGAGTGCCTCGCTCAACTGGCCGCGCAACGCCTCCGCCGCCGAGTCCACCATCGGCCGCGCCGCCAGCTCGGCCACGCGCTTCTCCAGCGTGCTCTTCTCCGCCGCCAGCGCCTCGCGCTGTGTCGTCGCTTCCGCGAGCGCCTGCTCTGCGCGCGTCGCGCCGGCCTGCGTGCTGGCGAGCGTCTGTTTCGCCTGCTGTAATTCCGTCTCGAGCTGCTGCGCCCGCGCGCCCGCCCCTTGCTGCGCGGCGGCAAGCTGTATCCGCATCTCGTCGCCCGCTTTCTTCGCCTTTGCGAGTTCGTCGAGCGCTTCGCCCAGCTGTCCGCGCAACGCCTGTGCCGCCGGGTCGGCCGTCGGTCGCGCCGCGAGCTCGGCTACGCGTTTCTCCAACGCGCTCTTCTCCGCCGCCAGCGCCTCGCGCTGCGTCGCCGCTTCGGCGAGGGCCTGCTCCGCCCGCGTCACCCCGGCCTGCGTCGTCGCCAGCGTCTGTTTCGCCTGCTGTAATTCCGTCTCGAGCTGCTGCGTCCGCGCGCCGCCGCTTTGCTGCGCCGTCATGACCTGCGCCTTGGCGTCGTCGCCCGCCTTTTTCGTTTGCTGCAACTCAGCCTCGAGCTGCTGGATTCGCTCGCCGCTCGCCTGCTGCGCGGTCGCAAGCTGGGCCTTCAAATCGTCGCCGACCTTCTTCGCCTTGCCAAGATCGTCGAGCACCTCGCCCAGCTGCGTGCGCATCGCCTGCAGCGCGGAGGGATCGATGCTCGGCTTCGCCGCCAGCTCCGCCACCCGCTTCTCCAAGGTGCTTTTTTCTGCGGCGAGGGAATCGCGCTGCTTCGCCGCGTCCGCGAGCGATTGCTCCGCCCGCGTCGCGCGCCGCTCGATCGCGGGCAACTGAGCCGCCGCCGTCGCCGCCTGCCGCAGCTGCTCATTTTCCGCCCGCAGTTTTCCAAGATCGGCCTGCGCCGTCGTGAGCTGCGCCCTGACCGGCGCGGCATCGTTCGCGGGCGTCGCGCTCGCGAGGCGGCGATTTTCCGCCGTCAGCTTTTCGTTGGCGGCGCGCAACTCCTCCATCTGTCGTGCAAGCTCCGCGGCTCGCGCACCCGCTCCAGCATCGACGGTGGCGCTGCCCGAGGTTGCGGGCGCTGCGGCCGACTTCCCCTTCTCCTGGCCTTGACGCACCTCGCGTCCCAGGCGCGCGAGCTCGATCGTCGAGCGCTTCACCTCATCGTTGAGCCGGGTATTTTCCGAAATCAGCTGCGCGATCCGCGGATCGCTGGCCGCCAGTTGCTGCAGGCCCGCAGCCGCAGTGGTTCCCGCTCCTGCCGCAGCCTTCGTCACTGCAACCGCCACAGGCGTCGCAGCCGGGGCGGTTTCACGCGCGGTCTTCAGCTGGGCCGCAAGCTCATCG
>JAZKEV010000238.1:0-7652 GCA_040386765.1 Verrucomicrobiota bacterium
AGTGGCGGTGCCTTCCCGGCCGTCACCTCCAGCGTAGCCATCACCCCGCCGCAGCCCGCTCGCCCGGTGTCGCCTTCGCTTCCCCTTCGTCACCAAGAGGCAAGCCCGCCCTGCCGCCAGCCCACCCCTCGGCGCTTGCCGTGCCCTCCGTTTTGAATCACAGCTCCTCCCACTTCATCGGTTCACGACACCCGCCCCCCCAAAATCGGCCTCCACCCGGAGGCCGGTTGCGCGCGAGTCGAGCTCAGTCCTCTTCCTGCTCGTCCTCCTTCAATCTCACCGCCGTGCCCACGCTCCGACTCCTTTTCCTCTCCGTCTTCCTCGCGACCTCCGCCGCTGCGCAGAACATCGAGACCGTCGCGCTCATGAAGCTCGCCGTCAACGAGCAGACGTCGGCCACGCCGCTCGCGCTGGGTTTCGCGGCCTTCGCCGCCGTGGACCTCGTGCAGCCCGCCCTCGTCACCGCCACGCTGCGCACGCCCACGGGCACCAGAACGCTTACGCGCCAGGATCCCACGAGCTATATCTTCGTCGAGCCCTTCTTTACCCGCGCGACACTCGATGCCGCGTATCCGCAGGGCAACTACACCATTCAGGTCGATGCCGCCTCGTACGCGGTCAATCTCGGCGCCGGCACGCCCAATACTCCGGCCATCGCCGACTTCGCGGCGGCCCAGTCGATCTCCAATCCCGCCAGCTTCGTCCTGCGCTGGAATGCGTTTCAGGGCGCCACCGACACCGACCTCATCAGCGTCACCATCGAGTCCACCGACGGCCAGTTCGTCTACGACGGTCCCGAGGGCGCCGGTTTCCTCCCGGGCAATACGACCGAGCTGCCGATCACCCTCCCTCCCAACAAGTCCTTCACCGGCCTGATCATCTTTCTCCGCTCGACCCAGATTCCGGGCAATAACCGGCCCTACGTTTATTCCGGCTCGGCCTCCGGCACCGATTTCACGCTCCGCACGCTCGCGGTCGCACCTCCGGTCACACCGCCCAGCATCCTCGCCCAGCCTGCCGACCGCTCCGCGCCGGTCGGCACCTCCGTCACGTTCGGCGCCAACGCCACCGGCGGCGGCACGCTCACCTATCAATGGCGCCACAATGGCACGGCCATTCCCGGCGCCACGAGCAGCACGCTCACACTGCCGAGCGTGCAGGCATTCCAGGCCGGCAGCTACACCCTCGTCGTCACCAATGCCGGCGGCACCGTCACCTCCACTGCCGCCACGCTCAGCACCACGCCCATCTCCACGGCGGGCAGCGATGCCCGCCTCGCCAATCTCTCCACCCGCGGACAGGCCGGCACCGGCGGCAATAGCCTCATCCCCGGCTTCGTGATCGGGGGCACCGGCTCCAAGCGCCTCCTCATCCGCGCGCTCGGGCCAGCCCTCGTCCAGTTCGGCCTCGCTGCCGCCGAGGTCGTCGCCGATCCCACCATTTCCCTCCTCGCCTCTGGCAACGCCACCCCGCTCGCCACCAACGACGACTGGGGCGCCTCCGACGCCCCCGCCATCGTCGCCGCTACGTCCGCCGCGGGCGCCTTTGCCCTGCCCGCCGGCAGCTTCGACTCCGCCCTGGTCGTCACGCTTCCGCCCGGTGCCTATACCGCTCTTGTCGCCGGCAAGACCGTCGCTCCCGGCATCGCCATCGTCGAAGTCTACGACCTCGATGCTCCCGGCTCCGGCCCCCGCCTCATCAATATCGCCACCCGCGGCCTCGTCGGCACCGACAGCCGCCTGCTCATCCCCGGCTTCGTCGTCGGCGGCACCGCGCCCAAGACTTACGTCATCCGCGGCATCGGCCCCTCCCTCGCGGCCTTTGGCCAGGCGGGCGTGCTCGCCGATCCCGTCCTCTCCGTGTATCAGGGCAACACCCTCCTCTTCACCAACGACGACTGGAGCAACAACACGACCGCCGGCGAACTCGTCGATGCCTCCCAACGCGCCGGCGCCTTCGCCCTCGCCTCCGGCAGCCTCGACTCCGCCCTCCTCGTAACGCTCCGCCCCGGCGCCTACACCTTCCAACTCGCCGGCAAAGGCTCCGCCACCGGCGTCGCCCTCGTCGAGGTCTACGAGGTGCCGTAAGCAGGCGCAGCGCGGAGCTGGAGCACGTTATCCTTCACGCGCCGCTTTAGGGCCGTGGAGTGCACTAGTGAAATTGGCCGCGAGAAGATCACGTGGCGACCCTCCGGGTATTACTTTTGCGCCTTCTGTGCCTTCTTGCGGCTGCTGTATTTTAAAATCCGCCCTAACGCAGTGGCGTAAGGACAAACCGTCAGCGCCCTTCCACCCTCGACGCGCACCTTTCACCCCGCCAGCCTTCGCGCGTCCACATGACCCCCAACCGCCGCGCCATCTGGTCCTGGGCCTTTATCGACTGGGCCAATTCCGCCTTCGCCATCGTGGTGATGACGGCGTTCTTCCCCGCTCTCTTCAAAGACTACTGGTGCGCCGGCATGCCGCCCGAGCGCAGCACCGCCCTCCTCGGCTACGCCAATACCCTCTCCAGCGCGCTCATCGCGATCATGGCACCGCTCCTCGGCTCCATCGCCGACCAGGGCAACGGCAAGAAGAAATTCCTCATTACCTTCACCCTGCTTGGCTGCGTCGGCACCGCTCTCCTGCCGCTCGTCGCACAGGGCAACTATCTCGCCGCCGCCGCCCTCTATGCCCTCGCGGCCCTCGGCTTCTCGGGCAACAACATGTTTTCCGACGCCCTCATCACCGATGTCGCCGAGCCCAAGAGCTACCACCGCGTGTCCGCCCTCGGCTACGCCCTCGGTTACGTCGGCAGCGGAGCCCTCTTCGCCTGCCTCGTCGTCGTGGTCGCCGACCCGGCCAAGTTCGGCTTCTCCGGCGCGGTCGCGGCTGTGAACACCGGGTTCATGATCACCGCCGCCTGGTGGCTGCTCTTCACGATTCCCGCGCTGCTCTGGGTCCATGAAACCCCCGGTGTCCCCGCCGTCGGCGGCTCGACCGGTGGAACGCTCGCGCGCGGTTTCCGGCAGTTTGCCGCCACCTTCCGCGAGCTGCGCGCCGATCGCCGCCTCCTCTGGTTTCTCGGCGCCTACATCCTCTACATCGATGGCGTAAACACCGTCATCAAGATGGCCGTCGATTTCGGCCGCTCCATCGGCCTGGACACCGCGGGCATGATGAAGGCCCTCCTCGTCACGCAGTTCGTCGCCTTCCCGGCGGCGATCCTCTTCGGCCGGATCGGCGAAAAATTCGGCGCGAAACGCGGCCTCATCGTCGGCATCTTTGTGTACGCCGGCGTGTGCCTCTTCGCCACCCGCATGACGACCACCGAGGAATTCTTCATCATGGCCGTCGTGATCGGCCTCGTGCAGGGCGGCGTCCAGTCGCTCAGCCGCTCCTTCTTCGCCCGCCTCATTCCCGCCGAAAAGGGCGGCGAGTATTTCGGCTTCTATAATATGGTGGGCAAGTTCGCCGCCATCCTCGGCCCGACCCTCATGGGCGTCGCGGCCCTCCTGGTCGGGAGCCGTTTCTCCATCCTCTCGCTCCTCCTCCTCTTCGGCGGCGGCCTCTGGCTCCTCACCAAAGTTCGCGAAGACCCGGCGCCCGCGCCTTGATTTGTTTGCGGCGGCTTTTCTTCGGCTCTCACTTCCGTCTCCGGCGCGCGTGCCTCCCAGAGCGGTCCGGGGGTCCGGGTACCACTACGCTCAGGGCGCGCTTCGCCTTCGTACCCATGATCGTAATTTCCCCGACGTCCCCACGTCCCCTTTTCCCGTCTCCCCCAAGCGTGACTCTGCCACGCTCCGCAGTTGCACCCGCACCTCGCTCTGCTTTCCTTAAAGGTCTCCACATGCGCCCCTCCCGCCTCCTCCTTGCTGCGGCTCTTTTTGCGCCGCTTGTCCCCGCCCACGCGCAACACGCGCGCCCCACCGGCAAGATTAACGATCTCTACGCCCAGCTCTGCGCCAACTGCCACGGCAAGAACCTCGAGGGCGCCCAGGCTCCCTCCATGCTCGACGACGTCTGGACCGCCGGCGGCGACGATGAGAGCCTCGCCAAGAGCATCCGTAACGGTTTCCCCGAAAAAGGCATGCCCGCCTGGGGCGCCGCGATCCCCGAGAAGGAGGTCCGCGCCATGGTCATCTTCATCCGCGAGCGTCGCGCCAATCACGAACGCGAAAAGGCCACCGCCGCACCGAAGATTCAGGGTCCCATCACCGCCAAGACCGAGCTCCACAGCTTCACGCTCGATACCTGGGTCGACAAGCTGGCCGAGCCCTACGGCCTGGCCTTCCTCGGCAAGGATCGCGCCATCGTCACCGAGAAGAAGGGTGCCGCTTACCTCATCGAGACCGGCAAGCGCGCCGAGACTCCCATCGCTGGTATGCCCAAAGTGGATACGGCCCAGCAGGCCGGGCTCTACGACGTCGTCCCCCATCCGAAGTTTGCGCAAAACGGCTGGCTCTATTTCGCCTTCGCCGATCCCAAGGAACGCCCTGACCCCAAGGACGCGACCAAGACCGAGAAAGTCAGCCTCACCAAGATCATCCGCGGCAAGATCAAGGATAACGCGCTCATCCAGCAGGAGACCATTTACGAAGCCGACGTCGCCCACTACATCAAGGCCGGCGGCGTCCACTTCGGCGGCCGCATCGCCTTCGATAAGCAGGACAACATTTATTTCGTCGTCGGCGAGCGCGGCACCAAGATGTTGGTGCAGGATCTCACTCTCCCCGTCGGCAAGGTGCACCGCCTCCGCGACGACGGCCAGCTCCCTCCCGACAATCCCTACGCCAAGGATCCCAAGGCCATCAAATCCGTTTGGAGTTCCGGCCATCGCAATCCCCAAGGCCTCGCCATCGACCCGCGCAACGGCGATATCTACGATGCCGAGCATGGCCCGCGCGGCGGCGACGAACTCAACCTCGTCGGCAAGGGCAAAAACTACGGCTGGCCTGTCATCTCCTACGGCATGGAGTACGATGGCAGTGCGCTGACCGACCTCACCCACAAGGAAGGCATGGAACAGCCCGTCGTCTACTGGCTGCCCTCGATCGCCCCCTGCGGCATTAATTTCTACACCGGCGACAGCTTCCCCAAGTGGAAGAACAATCTCTTCCTCGCCTCGCTCGCCGCGATGGAACTCCGCCGCATCGAGATCAAGGACCAGAAGGTCGTGAAGCAGGAAGTCATCTTCAAGAATG
The DNA here is from genome assembly GCA_040386765.1 of Verrucomicrobiota bacterium. Taxonomy (GTDB): domain Bacteria; phylum Verrucomicrobiota; class Verrucomicrobiia; order Opitutales; family Opitutaceae; genus ER46. Next base: position 5,183 of record JAZKEV010000238.1, read on the forward strand.
CCGGCCGCATCCGCCACGTCATCGGCGGCCCCGACGGCGCGATCTACGTCCTCCTCCCCGAGCGCATCGCCCGCCTCACCCCGGCGCAGTAAACCAGGCGCGGCGGCTCCACCGCCGGTCATCCATTCTCCGAGGGCGGCTCAAAAAAGCCGCCCTTTTTCATACCTCTTTTTGCGCCTCCTGCGCCTCTTGGCGGCCACCTCATACCATTTACGAAACGAAATGAGACGCCTGAGGGTAGGGCGCGTTATCCCTAACGCGCCGTCAGGACGTGCGTACACCGAGAGCGCGACAGCTTAAGGATAAGCCGTCCTACCTCTCGTCTCTTTCCGATGCGTAATTGGTCTCATTGATCAACCCCAAGCCGCAGATCTCACCAACAGTCATCTGTGCCCATCCGTGCTATCTGTGGCCACACGTCAGCCTAAACCGCTCTTAGCCTAAATCGCGTCCACCGTACCACCGGCCTCGATCATCTTGTAGTAGATCGCATTGGCTTCCGGTTTGCCGTGAGTATTCAGCGCATAGCCCGGGATCCCGCCGACATACACGTAGCGCAGCGCCTCATAGAGCGGCCGCGCCCCCGCATGGCTGTCGCTCGTATCGAGAAAGAGCAACGTCACCTGCCGCTCCCGCGCCATCGCCTCGACCACACGCATCAGTTCCGAGGCGATCCCGCGCCGTCGCGCCGCGGGCCGCACCATCACCTTCTGCACTTCGGCACGATGTCGCCCGTTCGCCCGCGCCTCCAGCGCGAGCTGCGCGCTGCCGATGATGTCGCCGCTCTCCGACTCGCGTACCGCGAGCAGAATCCGGTATCCGCCCCGCAGGTCGCCAATGATCTTGTCCCAATAAGCCTCCGCTTCCCCGCGCGCCAGCGGCGCAAGAAATCCGATCGAGGCTCCGCCCGCGACACACTCCGTCAGCAAAGCAATCAGTTCCTCGCGGTCCTTTTCCAAAACAGGCGTTGCCAATGACTCGATGATCATACGCCCGCCCAATACAGCCTCTCCCTCGCACGACGCACTCCAAATTTTACCCACGCCGCGGCTCAAACGTATAAACGGAAAAGCTTAACCACGGATCACGCAGATGAAGCGGATAAAACCATCCGCGAAATCCGCGTTATCCGCGGTCATGGATCAGGGAAACCCGTCACCTCACCGCTCGCGCCCGCGCATTTCCCGCCGTATCCGCAACGCGTGCCACACTGTCGACACCTCTCCGGAGTGCGCGGGTATCAGCAGCGCGATCGTCATCTCCTCCACCCCCGCCACGATCAACATCACCATCGCCACGTGAAACGGCACCGCCGTCCACTCCGCCAGCAGCGGGATCATCGAAAACCCGCAGACCAGCACGCCGAGCTTCGACAGCCACGTGTGATAACACGGCGCCCGCCCCAGCCGCACAAAGCCATACACGATCACCGCGAAGAACGCCCCCAGCCCCGTCGCCACCCACGGCAGCTCCCTTCGCATGATCTCCGGCCAGAGCAGCGCGATGCCCGTTATGCCCACGATCATCGTCAGATAATCTGCCGCGCTATCCAGCTTCCGCCCAAAATCGGTAAACGCGTTGAACCGTCGCGCAAAAAACCCATCCAGCATATCCGTCGTCAGCGAAGCCGTCAGCAGCACCACAAACCACACCTTCGATCCCATGAGCGCTGTCAGCAGCACCGCCGGCATCAATGCGATGCGCGCGCCGCTCAGGAGATTCGGCAGGAGTTTGGTGTTCAAAGGCAGAGGGACAGCATCGCAGCTAACTACGCCCACGGGTACGACATCAGAAAGAGCACGGGCACATTCGTTCCCTTTTCCGTCACCCGCGACCCGCCCGCTGCGGCCGGGCGTGGCTCATACCCGCACGAGCTCCCACTGCAGCTCTTTCCCGCCCTTGAATGTGAGCCAGGCAAAACTCGCGGGCGCACCGCGATTCGGCCGCGTGATGCACCCCGGATTCAGCCACCGCACGCCGCGCGGGTCGGTCTCATCCCGCGGCACGTGCGTATGCCCATGTAGCACAACCTGCGCGCCCTTCGGCGCGACGCGCGGCGGGATGTGAATGAGGTGAAACCGCCGCGCCGCGCGTTCCAAATCGAGCGACGCCGGCCACGGATGCGCGTCGCAGTTGCCCACCACCACCCGCATCGGCACTCCGAGCAGTTCGAACTCGACCAGCGTATCTGGCGCGCACACATCGCCCAGATGCCAGATCTCGTCCGCCTCCCGCAGCCGCTTCGGCAGGTTGGGAGGAAAACGGTCGTGCGTGTCGGAAATCACCGCAATGCGCATCGCCCCACCCTGCCACGCCCCATCCCAAAGCCAAGCACGCCCCAAAATTCCGCTGCCTTGAGATAGGGACGGGCGGCCCGCCCGTCCGCCGTTGCGCCTCCCACCTCCGCGCTTCGCCGATCAGGCGAAGCCCGCACACCCTCGCCCCACCCCATCCTCCGTCCTTAGCGCAG
>JAZKEV010000239.1:0-3794 GCA_040386765.1 Verrucomicrobiota bacterium
GGGGAGGTTTGAGGAGGCGACGTTGAAGCTGGCGCGGATGCAGGCGTGGGCGGCGTTGAGCCAGCCGGAGCCGGAGGTGCGGAAGGCGGAACGGTTGCTGGGGCTGGTGTGGATGGCGGAGCGCATGGCGCTGGCGCGGGAGAAGCTGGCGCTGGACAAGCAGCGGGTGGCGCTGCGGGAGCAGGCGGCGGCGGCGCGGGTAGAGCGCGCGGCGGGTGCGGAGAGCGCGGCAGGTCGAAAGCGGGGGGCTAAGGGTGCGGGGCAGGACGCGGAGGGCGGCGCTCCTAAGCCGTGGATGACGGAGGAAGAACTGCGGGAGTATCTGAAGATAGACTTCTCGCAGTGGGACCCCCCGGCGGCAAATCCTCCTCTATTTCCGGGATCAGTTGGGGTTGGCTGCGATAAACCGGAGGAGAAACCTAACGCGGCGGCGTTAGGTTGGGGGTCTGGGGTTTCGGGTCTGGGATCTGGGGGCGCAGGTCTCGGAGCTGGGGGTGAGGAGGGCGGGCTGGGTGGGGGACTGCAATTGGGCGAGGAGGATATGGATCTGGGGCTGGAGGGCGAAGAGGATGAGGGGTCGGAGGAGGCGCCAACTCCCTATGATCATATGAAGGAGCCTTGGCGGACTTGGTTTAAGGTGCAGGGGTGGCCGCCGAGCCCCGTCCCGGGCGAGCCTGGGCAGGTGGTGCCTGGCAGAGAGGTGAAGGCAGCGGAGGGAGTGGCGGAAGGGGCGGAGCGTTCGGAGCCGCGTCCGGAGGCGGAGGCGGGGGCAGGGGTTGACGCGAAGGGGGAGCGAGAGCCGGCAGGCGCGGCGGGGTATCAGCTGCCTGCGACTTTTGGGTTTCAGCTGCAGGGGTAGGATCTCCGCAGGCTGGCTGGGCCTGTTTTCGAACCCATGGATATTTTCCATCGCTGTCATTTTGAGACGTCGGCGCAGAATCCACGCGGATGTGGGCGAGGGGTATTCGGTCGGCGCTCCGCGGGAGGTGGATGGATTGCCACGTCGCCTGCGGCTCCTCGCAATGACAGGAGGGGAACAGGGGAGGGCGGATTGAGCGTGGTGAGTCGTCGTTCTCCTGGATTGCGAACCGGCGGGCGGGCCGCCTGGCCCTACCTTTTCGCTCGGTCTGTTTCGAAAACGGGCCCACGCAAGGCCAGGGCGGGACTCGTGCCTCTGCTCGTGGTCGGGGGCGTGTGCTTGGGCGCTATATCAATCGTCCAGTGCATATATAGGTCCGGCGGTCGTGCTCGATCGGTCTCCGGCTTTCAATGGAGGCGGGGTGCCCTCAACCCGCGCGGGGTTGAGGATGCGCAGGCCGTAGCCCGCGCGGTGAGGGCACCGCGCCTCCAACACGCCGCTACTTTTCTAGAATCCAAAATCCAAAGGCGATCGGTACTGGTGAATCCGAATTTTACGATGCGTGGTGCAGACAAAGAAAAGCCCGACGGCGGGTGGGCGGTCGGGCTGGGGGGCTCGCGAGGCGAGCGGGAGGGCGGAGGGAAATTCCGCGTGGGTCGGGAGTGCGAGAGGGCGGGTCGGAGACCCGCCCTACTTGGGTCAGACCGTGGCGAGGATGTCGTTGAGGGTCTGGCTGGGGCGGAGGGCGGCGGAGGCTTTTTTGTCGTCGGGCTGGTAGTAGCCGCCGACGTCGACGGGCTTGCCTTGGACGGCGATGAGTTCGCTGACGATCTGCTTTTCGCTCGCGGTGAGTTTCTCCGCGATGGGCGTGTAGATCTTCTTGAGGTCGGCGTCGCTGTTCTGCGCGGCGAGGGCCTGGGCCCAGTAGAGGCAGAGGTAGAAGTGGCTGCCGCGATTATCGATGGTGCCGAGCTTGCGACCGGGGGACTTGTCGTTCTCGAGGAACTTGCCGTTGGCCTGGTCGAGGGTGTCGGCGAGGACCTTGGCCTTGGCGTGCTGGGCGACGATGCCGAGGTGCTCGAAGCTGGCGGCGAGGGCGAAGAACTCGCCGAGGCTATCCCAGCGCAGGTAGTTCTCCTGCTGGAACTGCTCGACGTGCTTCGGGGCGCTGCCGCCGGCGCCGGTCTCGAAGAGGCCGCCACCCTTCATCAGCGGAACGATGGAGAGCATCTTGGCGCTGGTGCCGACCTCGAGGATCGGGAAGAGGTCGGTGAGGTAATCGCGGAGGACATTGCCGGTGACGCTGATCGTATCCTGGCCGGCCTTGATGCGCTCGAGCGTGAGCTTGCAGGCTTCGGCGGGAGCGAGGACGCGGATATCGAGGCCCTTGGTGTCGTGCTGGGCGAGATAGGTCTTCACCTTGGCGAGGATCTGCGCGTCGTGGGCGCGCTTTTCATCGAGCCAGAAGACGGCGGGCGTGCCGCTGAGGCGCGCGCGGTTGACGGCGAGCTTCACCCAATCCTGCACGGCGGCATCCTTGGTCTGACAGGCGCGCCAGACATCGCCATCCTCGACCTTGTGCTCGAGGAGGGTCTTGCCGGTGTCGTCGACGATGCGGACGGTGCCGCTGCCGGCGATCTGGAAGGTCTTGTTGTGCGAGCCGTATTCCTCGGCGGCCTGCGCCATGAGGCCGACGTTGGGGACGGAGCCCATCGTCTTGGGGTCGAGCGCGCCGTGCTTTTTGCAGAAGTCGACGGTGGCCTCATAGATGCCGGCGTAGGAGCTGTCGGGGATCACGGCGAGCGTGTCCTTCAGCTTGCCCTGGGCGTCGTACATCTTGCCGCCGGCGCGGATCATCGCGGGCATGGAGGCATCGACGATGACGTCGGAGGGGACGTGGAGATTGGTGATGCCCTGGTCGCTATTGACCATGGCGATGCCGGGGCCGGACGCGTAGGCGGCTTTGATATCGGCCTCGATGGCGGCCTTCTTATCGGCGGGGAGTTTCTCGATTTTCTCGACGAGGTCGCCGAAGCCATTCGCGAGGTCGACGCCGAGCTCGGTGAACGTGGCGTTATGTTTGGCGAAGAGGTCTTTGAAATAAACGCGCACGGCGAGGCCGAAGAGGATGGGGTCGGAGACCTTCATCATGGTGGCCTTGAGGTGGAGGGAGAAGAGCACGCCGTCGGCCTTGGCTTTGGCGATCTGGGCCTCGAAGAAGGCGACGAGGGCCTGCTTGCTCATGCGGGTGGCGTCGAGGATCTCGCCGGCCTTCAGCGGGGTCTTCTCTTTGAGGACCTTCACGGAGCCATCGGCGGCGACGAACTCGATCTTCACGGTCGTGGCGGCGGGGACGGTGACGGACTTCTCGTTGGAGAAGAAGTCATCCTTGCCCATCGTGGCGACGGTGGTCTTGGAATCGGCGGACCAGGCACCCATCGAGTGCGGGTGCTTCTTCGCGTAGTCCTTGACGGCCTTGGGGGCGCGGCGGTCGGAATTGCCCTCACGGAGGACGGGATTGACGGCGGAGCCCTTCACCTTGTCGTAGCGGGCCTTGGCGTCTTTCTCGGCGTCGGTCTTGGGGACTTCGGGATAATCGGGGAGCGCGTAGCCCTTGGCCTGGAGCTCGGCGATGGCTTCCTTCAGCTGCGGCACGGAGGCGCTGATATTGGGGAGCTTGATGATATTGGCCTCGGGCTTGAGCGTGAGGGCGCCGAGCTCGGAGAGGTGATCGCCGATGCGCTGGGCCTCGGGGAGCTTATCGGAAAACTGGGCGACGATGCGGCCGGCGAGAGAGATGTCGCGCGTCTCGACGTTGATGCCGGCATGCTTCGTAAAGGCCTGCACGATCGGGAGCAGGGAATACGTGGCGAGCGCGGGAGCTTCGTCGGTCTTGGTGTAGATGATGGTGGGAGTCGCGGACATGGCTTTTAGA
>JAZKEV010000240.1:0-7516 GCA_040386765.1 Verrucomicrobiota bacterium
CTTGATCCGTTGCCGGATCTGTTCTTCCGTCAGCAGTACTTCGGCGATGTCAGGATGCAGCAGGGCGGACTTCTTCGAGTCAGGCATGGGCGGGATGGCAAGCCAGACAAAGCGACCCACCAGATGCAATCTGTTCCTGCCGGGCCGGCAACGGATGCACGCGGACCCAGGGCTGCGAACCCATCGCACTCAATCCCGCCACGCACTTCGATCTACGAGTGCATCCGGCCGGATGTAAATGTTCCCAATCGTTTGCGCAGGAGTCGAACCAAGGACGAGCCGAGATCAAACGCTGCCTTGCCTCGGCTCGTCCTCGGTTCGACTCCTGTAAAATCCATCCGAAAACGTGCCCGTTTTCAGGATACGCCACCCGACCGCGCGTTAGGGACAACGCGCCCCATCCTCAGACCTTCGGCAGCTCGTAGCCCTTCCGATACTCGCGCGTGAGCAGCTTGCTCGCCGCCGCGTCGCCGACGATCTGCTCCTTCTCGGCGTCCCACTGCAGGCTGCGGCCGGTCTTGAAGCTGATCATGCCGAGCATCGAGCACACCGATGCACGGTGGCCCTCCTCGATATCGGCCAACGCCCGCCGTCCGGTATCGATCGCACCGAGGAAATCCGCCCACAGCTCCTTGATGTTCTGCCCGTCCGGCTGGTTGACCTTCGCCTCGGTGCGCACGGGCGTGCTTCCATCGATCGGGTAAAAGTAGGAGCCTCCACGATAGCCAAGGTGGAACGTCCCCTTGGTCCCGTAGAAATACGCGCCAGCCACGTCGCCGCGCTCCGACATGTTGCCGCCAAACTGCCGCGACTCCCACGTCATCGTGAAGTGCTCGAAGGCAAACTGCGCCACTTGGTGATCGGGCGCGTCGCTGGTCTGCTCGTTGGGCGTATTCACCACCGGTCCCTTGATCGGACGCCCGCCGGTCGAGAAGACGCGCTTCGGCGCCTTCTCGCCCGTCATCCACAAGACTTGGTCGAACCAATGCACGCCGATATCGCCAAGGTGGCCGTTGGCGTAGTCGAGATACATCCGAAAACCGCGCGGGTGGATGCCACGATTGCCAGCACCCTGATCGGGATTGCGCGGATCGCCGCCATTGAAAGGCCGCAACGGCGCCGGTCCGCACCAGCGATCCCAGTCGAGCTCCGGCGGCACCGCCACCGTCGGCAGCGGCTTCTCCGGACCGGTGCCATTGTTGTTAAGATGACAGCGAACCATGCCGATGTCGCCCACGCCGCCCGAGCGGATGAACTCGCGCGCCGCGACCAGATGCGGCGAGGTGCGGCGGTGTGTGCCGACCTCCACGACTTTGCCGTATTTGCGCGCGGCGTTCACCATAGCGCGGCTTTCCACGATCGTATGCGCCGTCGGCTTTTCAACATAGACGTGCGCGCCCGCCTTGACGGCCTCGATCGTCGGATGCGCGTGCCAGTGGTCGGGCGTCGCCACGATCACGATGTCCGGTTTCTCCTTCGCGAAGAGTTCGCGGAAGTCGCGGTACTTGCGCGGCTGGTCGCCGCTCGCCTTGGTGATTTTCTCCGCGGTCGGGTCGAGCGCGCGCTGGTCGACATCGCACACACCCACGATCTCGCAGCGCCCGCTGGCCATCGCCTCGCCCACGATATTGCCGCCCCACCAGCCGCAGCCGACGAGCGCGGTGCGGAATTTACGGCGAACCTTGTCGGCGGCGCGGATATGAAACGGCAGTGCAGCCAGCGAACTCGCGGCGACGGAGCTATACAGGAAAGAGCGGCGATTCATAGGGGTCGGCCCCTTATAAAGCAGCATCAGCCGCGAGATACAACCCGCGTATCGGCGCCGCGCGCGAGCGCCACCCACCACACCCACAGCATGAACAGCAGTTGAAACGGCAGGCGCAGCCACAGCACCAGCGGCGAAAACGATGTGCCCGGCATGTGACCCTGCAGCGCCACATGTACATTGGCCGGAAAGACCGCGACGAGCAGCGCGAGCAATCCCCACCCCGCCGCCCGCCGCGTCGCCGGCACGAGCAGTCCAAGCCCGCCGAGGATCTCCGCCGCGCCGCTGATCGCGTTCATCGCCACCGGCCACGGCAGCCACGGCGGCATCATCCCGAGGTAGATGGCCGGATCTCGAAAATGATTAAGGCCACCTACAACGAAGAACACCGCGAGCGCCCAGCGCGCGATAGTCCGCACCATGGTGCTAGGCGGTCAGCGCTTCGCGCTTCACCGCGCGACCACCCACCATCTCGCGCAAGACACCCCAAGCCTTGCGCAAACCCGCAGGTCGCACGCCACCGCCAAAGACGTACACATTCACCACGATCGTCTCGTGCCCGCGATACCGCGGCGGCAGTGAGAAGAGCGTGCGGTCGTTTTCATCGACGATATCCGAGAAGAGAGCGCCCTCGCCCACGGCGAGCGCCCGCGTCTCGCAATCCACGCAGACGATCTTCGGCTGCCCCACGAGCCAGGGCCGGTAAGCAAACTCCAATACCCCATCCGCACGCCGTTGCAGGCGGCCATAGGTGCGCACCGGCACCACCGAGAAAGCCGAGCCGGCGAACATCCGGTTCTCGTTTTCCGTCGGCGCAAACCGCCGGCGCCGCCGTGTCACGAATTCCCAGCAATACACCGCGCCAAACACCGTGAGCCGAAAAGCCCATCCCGAGACAAAGTACGCCACCACGATCACCGCAATGGAGAGCGCCGCGCCCACCCATGGGTTGAGCGTCGCCGATAGCGTCACCAGCCCGAGCAGGGCGGTGCGCGCCACTTTCAGCGCCGCGTCGATCGCGCCCCACGGGCTGAGGAGGATCAGGACGTTGATCGCATGCGAGCCGAGCCACACGAGGAGAAACACCGCGATGCCAAAAGGCACCGTGAGGAGATTGATCAGCCACGTGACATCCATCGCCGCAAACTGGATCGTCGCGAGTCCACTCGTCCCCACGATCATGCTCCCCGCCGTCGGCGGCGCCGCACTGTCGAAAATCATCTTCGACATCGCATCGATGGCAAAGGGCACCACCGCACCCGCCGCGATCAGCCCGCTGAACTTGTTCTCGATCGTCTCCAGCACATCGAGGGGCTTCTTCAGCCCCGTCGGCACCGTTGCGCCAAAGGCATCCTTCGCCGCGCAGATCCCCACGACCAGCAGCGCGGGGATCCAGAAGCTCGGCTTCGTGTACCACGGCAGATTGGGGCGCGCCGCTTCGTCGGCCTTCAACCACTGGTACATACCGTAGGCCCCGGTCCCGAGCAGCGGCGAGATCGCCACGCCGGTAATGGTGGAGAGTGCGGTCGCGATCGGCGCGGCCGGCGAACGGTCGCTGCGCGTCGCCGCCGCAGGTTGCGCGGTCGCCGCCGCAAACGCCAGCGGAGCCACGATCACGAGCACGGTTACGATCAACAGTGTCCAAGGGGCAAAGCGTTTCATGGGCGCCACTCTATGCGTCGGACGGCCCACGAAAAGCCCAACCTTTGGACTTCTGCGCCCTCCCTTCATGGGTAAAAGGCCCACCTTACAAACCTGTCAGGTTTTTCTAGGCGCCTTGGGGCGTCCGCGCCGAGAGTTTCCCGCCGCAGTTTTTCAATTTTCGGCGCGTCTATTTTCCCCGGCACGCGTCCGTCGTTCCCGCATACCCCATGGTCAGGCCGTCCAGCATGCCGGCGCTTTCGCGTCGCCACCTCCTCAGTTGGGTCTTCATCGCCGCCCTTCCGGTCGTCTATGTGGCGACCAAGGCCGTGCTTTTCAGTCGCAACATCGTCTTCTGGGATGAGTTCGACACCGTCCTCGATCTCATCCTCCACATCGATGCCGGAGCCGATTGGCGCGAGCTCTTTAACCGCTTCGTCGCCATCAACAACGAGCACCGGATGGTCACCAGCCGGCTGATGTTTGCGGGCAGTTACTGGCTCACGGGCACGGTAAATTTTCACGTCATCGGCGCCATCGGCAACCTGTTCCTCGTCGGTGCCTGCGCGCTCCTCGTCCTCTCCCGCACCGGGTGGGAAAGCCGCGTGCGCATGGGTGTGGTGCTCGCGTTTCTGCTCTTTCAGCTCGAGCACTTCGAAAACTTCCTCTGGTCCGGCTCCTCCATCGACCATTTCCAAGTCGTGCTGCTCGGCCTCGGCGCGATCGCCGCCGTCGCGCGCGGCACCTCGGCCGGAGTCGCGGTGGGCGCGGGCCTCGCGCTGCTCGCCACCTTCACCCTCGCCCACGGCACGGCGGCCTGGGCCGCGGGTGCACTTTTGCTCCTGCACCGGCGCCGCTGGAATCACCTCGCGGCCTGGTGCGCGGCCGCGGTGATCTCGCTCGCGGCGTTTTTGTATGGTTTCGAATTAAATCCCGGTCACGAGTTCGATGCGCCCACGCTCAGCTATTCCGCGCTCGTGCTGCGCTACTGGCTCGCGCTGCTCGGCGGGCCGCTGACCCTGGGCGACGCTGGCTTCGCGCCGCTGCCGGGCCTCATCCTGCTCGCGGGTCTCGGGGTGCTGGCGCGGCGGGGAGCCTTCACCCGCGAACCGCTCGCGATGTTTGGCGCCATCTTCGCCGTGATCGCGCTTGCGCTGATCGCCGCCGGCCGCGCCAAGATCGCCGGCCCCGAGATCAATTCCCGCTACCTCGTCCTCGGTGCCCTCGCGTGGGCGCTTTTCATCTTCATGCTGCTCGAGCTCAAGGCCACGCCCTCCCAGCCGTTTCGCATGCTCTGCTGTGTCGCGCCGGCTTTGATGGCCTTCAACTTCGCCGCCAACGCCAGATATTTTCCGCTCGCCGAGAGCTTCACGGAGCTGCGCGACCGCGCGGCGACGGCTTTCAAGCACCACGGCGTCGATGGCCGCGGCGTCGTCCGGCTGCATCCCGGCGAGGGCCACGCCGACCGGCTCCTGCGGCTCGCAGCCGAGCGCGGCGTCTACCGGCTGCCCCGGGTCACGCACGTCGTCGAGTTTCCGTATGCCCGGCCCAGCACGCGGATCGTCCACCACTTCGACCAACTCCTCGCCACCTCGCGCGCGATCACCATCGGCGGGTGGGCCGCGATTCCCGGCGAAGCTTCGGAACGCGGCCAGGTCCACGTGGTCCTCAAATCGGAAAAATCCCTTCTGGTGCTCACTACCGTCACCCTGCCCCGCCCCGATGTCGTACAGGCTCAAGAGGAACCGGATTGGCGTCTGTCCGGCTTCCGCTCCGTCCTCGGCCCCCAGCGGCTGCCCGCCGAAAATTTTGAGATCGGCGTATTGATCGCCAACGGTGATTATGCCGAGTTCATCATGACTGGGCATCAACTCCTCCTTGCCTCCGGCACTCCGCAAACCGTGCCCGCCGGCGAAAATTTCTCCCAACGCTAGCCCTGTCCAGTGCGAATGCCCCTCGCTGCGTCCTCCCCCTTCCGTCGCTACCTCGCCATCGCGCTCGTCGCGCTGCTCGCCCTCGCTCCGCTGCTCTATATCGTCGATCGCACCGAGCCCGCGCGACGCAACATCGTCTACTGGGATGAGTTCGACACCGCGCTCGCGATGCTTCTGCGCATCGCGGAGAAGCCGGACTCCAACCGCTTCGTCAGCGAGATGCTCGCGCTCAACAACGAACATCGGATGGTCACCAGCCGGCTGCTCTTCGCGAGCAACTACGCCGCCACCGGCCGGATCAATTTCGATTTCATCAACTTCGTCGGCAATCTCAGCCTCCTCGGCCTGATCGCCCTCCTCGTCGTGCATGCGCGCACGCTGCCCCGCCGGCTCGCGATGCTGGCCGTCCTCGCCGCGCTGTTTTTCCAGCTCGAACACTACGAAAACTTCATGTGGTCGGGCGCCTCGATCGACCACTTCCAAGTCGTCCTCCTCGCCGCCGCTGCGCTCGTCTGCGTGGCGCGGAATACCTGGCCCGGCATCGTCGGCGGCGCCGTCTTCGCCAGCCTCGCCACCTTCACGCTCGCCCACGGCATCGTCACCTGGGCAGTGGGTGCCCTGCTGCTCTGGCGCGCGCGCAATCGCGCCGGCCTCGCCCTCTGGTGCGGGCTCGCCGCCCTCGGGCTCGGCGGCTTCTTTCTCGGCTTCCAAGCCAACCAGAGCCACGGCTTCGCCACGTTCTCAGGTGCGGGCGTCGTCCTCGTTATCCGCTATTGGCTGACCTTGCTCGGCGCCGTGCCCGCGCTTGGAAACAGCGCCGTCGCCCCGTGGCTCGGCCTCGTGCTGCTGGCCGTGATCGTCCGGCTCGTACGCCGCAATACCCTGCGCCACCAGCCCGTCGCCTTTGCCCTTATACTCTTCGCACTCGGTGCACTCGCGCTCATCGCCGTGGGCCGCGCGCAAGTCTCGGGCGGCGTCATCTTCTCGCGCTACTACGTCCTCGGCGCCACCGCCTGGGGCATGGCGCTCTACATCGTGCTCACGCGCTACGCGCATCCCCGCAGCCTCTTCCTGCCACTCGGCTGGGCGCTGCCGGTGCTCGTCGTCTTCAATGTCGCCGGTAACCGTGCCTTCTCCGTCGCCGCCGATTCGTGGGTCGAGTGCCGCGATCGCGCCGCCGTCCGCTTCCTGCAACACGGCGCGGATGGCCGCGGCTCCTTCACCCTGCATCCCCGGCCCGAACACTCCACGCTGCTTCTGAAGCAGGCCGCGCGCGCCGGCATCTACGCGATGCCCCCGCTCTGCCAGGAAATTCCCTTCCCCGAAAACGCGAAGCCGAGCACCCGCCTGATCTACTTCGTCGACGACATGACGGTCAATGACCGCTCGGTCTACGTCACCGGCTGGGCCGCCCTCCGCGACGTGAAATCCGAGCGCCACCAGATCCACCTCGTGTTGCGCAATGCCCAGGAGACCCATCTCTTCACGACCGTCACCGAGAGCCGCCCCGATGTCGCAAAAGCTACGAAGCAGCCCTCCTGGGAACTGAGCGGTTTCCAATTCGTCCGCCTCCGCGACCGCCTTCCCGACGGCGAATTCCAGATCGGCTTCCTCATCGACGGCCCCGACGGCCCGGAATTCACCATGACCGCCCACCGCGTGGACCTCACCGGCGAAGGCAAAGCCCTCCTCGTGACCGGCGGCGACAACTAAGGGGCTGGGTTCGAAAGGTAGCGGCGGTCGTCCCGGCACAGTCACCCTCAGCGATCGTTTGCGGGAAGACGCTCTACCCCCCAAACAGAGTTTGCCGCGTCGACGAAATCGCCGAAGCATCTCCGCTCTGTGGCACTCACCAAGGCCGAGCTCCAACGCCTCCGTTCCCTCCGCGAGAAAAAGAACCGCGAAGCCCTCGGCCTCTTCGTCGTCGAAGGCGAGAAGGTCGTCTCCGAGCTCATCGCCGCGCGCTTCCCTTTCACCGAGCTCTACACGACCGGCGGCGTCGCCCTCCGCCCCGCGCCGCCGTCCTCCTCCGCCAGCACCGGCGCCGACACCCGCATCGGCTCGGCCGCGGCCCCGCCCCGCCTCGTAGAAGTCACTGCGGAGGAGATGGCCCGCGCCAGCCACTTCCCCACCCCCTCCACCGTCCTCGCCGTCGGCTCCATCGCCCGAGCCCCCC
>JAZKEV010000241.1:0-738 GCA_040386765.1 Verrucomicrobiota bacterium
GACCACCTCTGCGCCGATGCGCACGGCGCCGCCCTGCACTTCGTAGAGCGAGCCGGGCTTCTTCACCGCGATCATGTTCCACGGGCCGACGCCGTCCTGGAAGGTTTGCTTCAAGCAGATGCGGTCGCCGCCGAGGCTGTTGACCTTCACGTAGCCCTCGAACTGGCGCGAGCCGGTGGAGAACGTCTGGTAGCGGCGCTCGGCGCGCTGCTCGCTCGTGGTGCTCGTGCTGGTGATGGTGAAGTTGAGGCCGTTCACATCGCCGGTGCCGGACTCCTGGGTGTTGTAGGTGGGCGACCACGAGGACCAGGGGCCGTTGGCGACCTGCGCGTGAGCGACCGAGACAAGGCCAGCAACGAGGGCGAGCGCGGCGGCGAGGGGAACGAGGCGTTTTACAGACTGCATACTTTTTCCGGGGTTGGATGTTTTGTGTGACTGACTTGGGGACGAACGGCTGGGCGCGCGTCGTTGAGGCTTTAATAATAATAAAACGCCGGAAATTGGCGATACCCGCAAATGGGGGTGAGCGGGGTAGGAGCGTGCAGCTGAGAGCTAAGAGTCTAGAGCCAAGAGCTCGGAACCGGAACACGGGGAACTCCTCCACGAGTCTGCAATCCGGACTTCTTCCGGCTCTGGCCTCTGGGCTCTCAGCTCTTAGCTCACCCGAAATACTTGATCACCGCTTCGGTGCGGGTGCGCACGTGGAGTTTCGAGTAGATCCGCTTGAGGTGCCAGCGC
>JAZKEV010000241.1:748-16884 GCA_040386765.1 Verrucomicrobiota bacterium
AGATGAGCTTCAAGTAACTGCGGACGGTCTCGATCGTGATGCCGAGTTTATCGGCGATTTCCTTGGGTACGTGGCCTTGGGCAAGGAGCTTTAGAATCTCCTCCTGCCTCGGGCTGAGGCCATGGGATTCGGAGGGCTTGGTGGGCTTTGGGGCCTCGTGGCGGAAATATTGCACGACCTTGCGCGCGATCTCGCTGCTCATGGGCGCGCCGCCGCGATGCAGCTCGCGGATGGCGATGAGAACTTCAGCGGGGGGCGTGCGCTTGAGGAGGTAGCCGCTGGCGCCAGCGGTGAGGGCCTTGAAGATCTGTTCGCTGTCCTCGTGTACGGTGAAAATCATGAACTCGGTCTGGGGCAGCGCAGACTTGAGCCGATGCGTGCAGTCGACGCCGGAGCAGTCGGGCAGCTGCAGGTCCATGAGCACCACGTGCGGGGCCTGCGCGGGAAGATCGGCAATGGCGGAGGCACCGTCGGCGCAGGTGCAGATGCAACGGAGGTCGTCGCTCGCGTTGATGAAATCCTTCAGCCGCGTACGGAAGGCCGCGGAGTCTTCGACGATGCCGACGGTGATGGGTTCGGACATAGGAATCAGTGGGCGGGGCGCGGACGCGGGGTGAGGAGAAGCGAGGAGCCGGAGGAATCGGCGGGAATGGGTTCGAGCGGGACGCGCGCGGTGAGCGTGGTGCCGGACTCGGCGGAGGAGTGGACCTCGAAGTGGCCGCCGAGTTCTTCGATGCGGCTGCGCATATTCTTCAGGCCGTTGCGCGCACCAGACTCGGCGGCGGCGACGGAAAAACCGCGGCCATCGTTCTCGATGCGGAGGAGCAGCACATCGCCCTCGAGCGCGACGGCGATCTTCACAAGCGAGGCGGAGGCGTGCTTGACGATATTGTTGATCGCCTCGCGGACGACGAGGAAGAGGTGATGGCGCAGCTCGGGCGAGAGTGGGCGCGCAGGGATATCCTCGGGAATTTCGAAACGGCAGCGGATAGAGGAGCGACCGAGAAAATCGCCGGCGACACGGCAGACGAAACCGACGAGATGATCGAGGGTGTCGTTCTTGGGATTCACGGTCCACACGATCGTATCGAGGTCACGCTCTAAGGCGCGGAGGTGCGCGAGCAGTTCGGGACTGGCGGAGCGCTCGAGCTCGGCGACGAGACCGAGCTCGGTGAGGCGCGTGCCAAACTCATCGTGGAGATCGCGCGCGATGCGGGTGCGCTCCTTGTGCAGCGCGGCCTGCTGCTCCAGCAGGCGGAGCCGGGCCTGCATCCGGCGGAGCGAGACCACGCGGACGAGGGCGACGATCGCGGTGACGAGGAGCGCGAGCGCAGCGGTGCGAAACCACCACGTCTGCCACACGAAGGGCGTGACCGCGAAGGCGAGGGCGGCGCCCGCCTCATTCCACACGCCGTCGCTGTTGCAGGCCTGTACGTGGAAGCGATAGCGGCCGGCAGGGAGGCGTGAGTAGGTGGCGGTGCGCTCGGGGCCGGAGTCGATCCACGTGTCATCGAAACCCTCGAGCCGGTAGCGCAGGCGGGCATTCTCCGGCGCAGAGAAGGCGAGCGCGGCGAACTCGAAGGCGAGCCGGTGGTGGCCAGGAACGAGGCGCAGCGGCGCGGAGGCGTCGCGCAGATCGAGCGCATCGCGGACCGGGACGGGGCTGGTGTAGGCGGCAACGGTGCGGTCATCGACCGCGACGCGTTTCAAAAGGACGGGCGGCGGCGAAGGGTCTTCGCGGACGCGCGTGGGATCGATGACGGCGAGGGCCGTGCGCAGCGGAATCCACACCCGACCATCGCGCGTGCGGGTGGCGCCGGGTGAGTCGCCGAAATTAGCCTCGAGGCTGAAAAGCCCCTCGCTTTGGCCGTAGCGGATGAAGTGCGTGTTCGAAACCCGACCGAGCGCGAGGCCTTCGAGGTCGGCCTGGCGGACCTTGAAGATGCCGTGATCGCCGGCGAACCAGAGCCAGCCCGAGCCATCGGCGACGATCTGCGAGACATTGCTCTCGGGGAAGCCATCGGCGGCCGTGATGTGATGGAAACGGCCGTCCTTCCACCAGCCGATACCTTCGTCGGCGTAGCCGATCCAGAGACTGCCGTCCGGGGTGGCGTGGAGGCAACGGATGGAGAGGGGTGCGCCGGTGGTGGCGGCGGTTTCGTCGGTGACCACGCCGTCGCGAATGCGGACGAGCAGGCCCTTGGAGCTGCCGACCCAGATGTTACCGGCGCCGTCCTCGGCGATGGCACGGATGACGCGGATGCCCTCGGGCATGGGAAAGGTATCGAGCTTTCCATTACGGAGGCGCTGGACGACATCGGGCGTGGAGAGGGCGAGCCAGACGTCGCCGTTGCGGGCGACGACGAGGCCGTGGATTTCCCGCGACGCGAGGCCATTGACGCGCCGCCAGGAGCTGTAGGCTCCATCTTTCCAGCGATGCAGCGCGCGGTCGCGGGTGCCGATCCAGAGCGCGCCGTGCGCATCGGCGGCGACGGTGGCGGCGCGGCCGCCGGGCCAGGCGAGATCGGCGGAGAGGGTCTGCCACGGGCCGCCGGGAACGCGGCGGAGCAGCAGACCGCTCTGCGTGGTGGCCCATACGTGGCCGGCGGCATCCTGCGCGAGCGATTGGACGATACCGGTGGGCAGGCCGGTCTCCGTGCTCTCGAGCGCGACGACGCGCGGCGTGAGACAATTCAGGCCGCCGCCGACGGTGCCGGCCCAGAGGTGGCCCTTGTCGTCCTCGACGAGGCTGGAGATGCGCGGATCGGAGGTAGGGACGGCGCGGATACGTTTGCCGTCGTAGTGAAAGAGTCCGTCGGCCGTGCCGATCCAGACGTGGCCGCGCCGGTCTTCGAGAATCGCGGAGGCGTCGGTGCCGGGCCGGACGGAGAAATCGCCGAGGCGCTCCAGCGGCTGGCCCTCGACGAGGCGGAAGAGCTGGGCCTCCGAGCAGATCCACATGCCGCCCGCGCGAACGCGACCGAGGCGGGCATTGCCAGGGGAGAGCTGGATGAGTGATTGAAAGCGGTCGTCGCGAAAGACGCCGACGTGGCCATCCTTGGAGAGCCAGAGGCGGCCGGCGGTATCGGTTGCGAGCGAGCAGACATAGCGGTCGGGCGTGGTGGAGAGCGGGAGGCCATGCTCAGGGCCGAGCACGGTGAGGCGACCGGCGACGAGGCGATGGAGCGTGCCGCCCTGGTGCGTGATCCATAGGGCGCGATCGCCGTCCTCGACGAGCGACTCGACGGGCTTATAGGGCAGCCCTTCGGTGAAGGCATCGATGCGCCGCGAATCGAGTCGGAAGACGCCGCCGTGAAGTGTGCCGATCCAGAGGCCGGCGCCGGGGGCGGGTGCGAGCGCGGAGATTTTTTGGTGCGAGCCGAGGCCCATGTCCTTGGGCGCGTGAGCCTCGAAACGCACGCCGTCAAAGCGCGCGGGCATCGAGTAGGTGGCGACCCAGAGGTAGCCGTCCGGCGTCTGCGCGAGGCCGGTGACGTGGTTATTCGGGAGGCCGTCGTCGGAGCGCCAGACGCGCGAGGTCCACGGGGACTCCGCCCGTGCGGACACAACCGAGGCGAGCGCGAAGACGAGCGACAACGCGAGCGGCGCAGGGACGTAACGTGGGGTGCGGTACGACAAAGGGGGACGAACGGGCGGCGAAACAACGAGCGCGCGGCGCGATTGTCAAATGCACGGGCTACCGGCGGATAGGAGCGGTTCGGACGTGAGCCACAGATATCACAGATGGACACAGATGACTGAATCTGTGTTTAGCTGTGTCATCTGTGGCGCGGAGCTTTTTATGACTTAGCCGCAAAGAGGCGCAGAAGGCGCAAAAATTATGATTTTCATTTTTGGGCTTTCGCGCTTTTTGCCGCACCAGCAAAAGCGGATATGCGTCGGATGCGCTATGGAGTAAGGCGGACGTGAAACGAGGGTGGGGACTCTATTCTACCGGAGCGGGCTCGACGCGGGCAGGGGAATTCGTTCGCTGGTGGAAGATGCCCCTGAAATTTCGCCCCCCCTTGTACTGTGTTTGTATTCCCCTGTTGGTGGGAGTGGCGTGGGGAGCCGAGAAGCGGGCGGGGGTGGTCGAGGATGCGCAGGCGCGTGCGGCGTTGCCGGAGTACAAGACGATTCCGGCGGCGCTGCCGGATGAGTTATCGCCGGCGGCGGCGGCGCCGCTGGCTCCGTTTGCGCAGTGGTCGCGATCGCAGGGCGACAATGGCGCGCGGCGCTACTCGACGCTGCGGCAGATCACGAAGGAGAATGTGCGCGACCTCGAGGTGGCGTGGACGTTTCGCGCGGGCGATGGCAAGGCGAACATCCAGTGCACGCCGATCATAGTGGATGGCCTCGTGATCGCGCCGACGCCGGGTCGCGCGATCGTGGCCATCGATGCCACCACGGGTGCGGAGCGCTGGCGGAAGCAACTGGACTCGGCGCGGCAGAACCGGCCGCAGGATACGCCGGCGCGGCGCGGGCTCGTTTACTGGCCGGGCGATGCGGAGAATGCGCCGCGCGTGCTCTTCGGCGCGGGCGATTGGATTTATGCGGTCGACCCGAAGACGGGGGCGGCGGTGGCCGGCTTTGGCGAAGGTGGGCGAACGCCCATTGCGACGGGCGCGACGGCGAGCGGCGCGGTTTACCGGCACATCTTCGTGACGACGGGAATCAACGGCGACATCTACGCTTACGACGTGCGAAACGGGAAAGCGCTATGGCGCTTTGGCTCCGTGGCACGGGGGCAGGATTTCGGCGCGGAGACGTGGGACGGGCCGCAAGCGGGCGCGAATGGCTGGAGCGGGCTCTCGATCGACGATGCACGCGGCATCGCCTTCATCGCGCTCGGCGCGCCGCGGCCGGACATGGTGGGCGTAGGGCGGCTGGGCGATAATCTGTTCAGCAACTGCGTGCTCGCGCTCGATGCGACGACCGGCAAGCGGTTGTGGCACTTTCAGGATGTGCGGCACGATATCTGGGATCTCGATGTGTGCGCGCCGCCGAATCTCGTGACGATCGTCCGCGACGGAAAACGCGTCGATGTGGTGACGTGCATGGCGAAGTCGGGGCATCTCTTCGTGCTCGATCGCGTGACGGGGAAACCGGTGTTTCCGGTGCGCCTGCGGCGCGCGCCGGCCTCGAAGCTGCCGGGCGAAGTCACAGCGGCGTATCAACCGGACCCGGAGCTGCCGGAGCCGATCTCACGGAGCGAATTTCACCCCGACATGATCACGGATCGCACGCCTGAGGCGCGCGACTTTGTGACGAAGGTCGTAGAGAAATCGACGTATGGATTTTTTCACCCGTTTACCGAAGGGAAATCGAATCTCTTCATCGGCTCGCGCGGCGGCGCGGAGTGGTCGGGCGCGGCGGTGGATGTGCCGACGGGACGGCTCTACGTGACCTCGAACCGGTGGGTCTCGAAGATCACCGTGATCGGAAACGACGAGAAGGAGCGCGATCCGAAATTCCCGGCGTCGGCGGGCGAGAAGACGTACCAGCAATTCTGCGCGGCATGCCATGGGCCGACGCGCATGGGCGTGGGCGTGGCACCGCCGCTGGCGGGGCTCAAGGCGCGGATGAACGATGAGCAGGTGCTCGAGGTGATCACGAAGGGGCGTGGCACGATGCCGCCGATGGCGATGCTCGATGCGGCACAGAAGAAAGACCTGCTCGACTATCTTTTCCGGCGCAACCAGCCGCCATCACGGAAGGGTGGCGGACAACCGGGCACCGACGAAACTACTCGCTACATCTTCGACGGCTTCAGCTTTCTGGTGGATCACGAAGGCTATCCGGGAATCAAGCCGCCGTGGGGCTTGCTCAACTGCTACGATCTGAGCACGGGCAAAGTGCTGTGGCGCGTGCCGCTAGGCGAACTCGAAGCGTTGACGAAAAAAGGCGTGCCGAAAACAGGCTCGCAGAATCTTGGCGGTGCGACCGTGACGGCGGGCGGGTTGGTCTTCGTCGCGGGCACGGAGGACGAGAAGATCCGGGCCTTCGACGCCGATACGGGCGCGGAGCTGTGGTCCGCCAAGCTGCCGTTTGCCGGGACGGCAGCGCCGGCCGTGTACGAGGTGGACGGGCGGCAGTTTGTCGTGATCACGGCGACCGGCGGCGGTCGCGTGGGTGGCAAATCGGGCGCGGGGGATGCGTATGTGGCGTTTGCGTTGAAGCGATGAGGCATACCCATACGAAGCGGAAAGAGACGAGAGACACAGAGAGCACGGAGATGACACAGAGGGCTGCCAGGTCATCGGCTCCGTGGCCTCTCTCCCTTCCTCAGTGACAAAAGTCTGATTTCGATGAGTATTGAAGCGGAGCCGCCCCGGTAGGCCGTCGCGCGAATAGGGTTCGGACGTAATGGAATTTCCGCTCGCGCAGAGCGCAACAGCTGGGAGGGGACGCCTCGCCCTACCTTATGTGCGATCTGAAGGCAGCGGAAGCTGGAACCAGAAGCGGGTGCCGGTGCCGGTCGGGGCGGCGGCGACGCCGATTTCGCCATTCAGGCGCTCGATCGCGCGGTGCACGATGGCGAGGCCGATGCCGGTGCCCGGGTACTTGGGGTGAAAGCGCTCGAAGATGCGGAAGATCTGCTGCCGCGCGGCCGGCGGGACGCCCAGGCCATTATCGATGATCGAGATCGTGGTGCGGCCCGTGAGGACGTCGGACTGGGCGACGATCTCGATTTCGGGGCGCACGCCGGGGGCGACGAACTTGATGGCGTTGCCGATGAGATTGAGAAACACGATTTGGAGCAGCGTGCCGTCGCCGGTTACGACCGGCAGCGGGGCGGGCACGCGGATGATCGCGTCGCAGGCGCGCAGTTCGCTTTCGAGCAGCGTGGTGGCGGAGCGCACGACATCGTCGAGCGCGATGAGGCGGGGCTGCATCTGCTGGCGCGCGATGGTGGCGTACTTCAGCAGGTCGCAGATGAGCGTATCCATCTGCGCGGCGGAGCGCTGCATCTTATCGATGTAGTCGCGGGCCTTGGGCGGAAGCTGCTCGCCGTAATCCTGCCGCAGCAGGTGGCCGAAGCCGGTGATGCCGCGGAGGGGGGCGCGCAGATCGTGCGCGACCGAGTAGTTGAACTTCTCCAGCTCGGCATTGAGCTGCTCGATCTCAAGGCGGTGATCCTCGCTTTTGCGGACGGACTCGATGAATGCGAAGACCTTCGGCACGAGCGGGAAAAGCGCGACCGCGGTGGCGACCGAGGCGGCGGCGGTGACGACCTTGACGTATCCCGATAGCCAATACACCGGCTCCCAGATGACCCAGATCTCCATGAAGTGCGTCATGCCGCACGAGACGATGAAGAGGCCGAAGGCGAGGAAGACACCGTTGAACGGGATGCCGCGGCTGGCCTTGTAAACGAGGTAGCCGAGCGTGGCGGAGATGGAGACGTACGCCAGGCCGATGAGCAGATCGGAAATGACGTGCAGCCAGATGAGCTTGGGCTCGCGGAGATAACAGATTTCGTGCGCGTTGCCAATCCGACTGAAGACCGAGATATCCAGCGCCTCGAACGCGAGCACGCCCCCGACCATCGCGAGCAGGATGCCGACGCTCCAGCGCAGGAGGGGACGAGCGAGCCAGCGCGCCGACTGAGCAGTCGGGACCGGCATATTATGCAGGGGAGACGCCGATGTTGAACTGGGTCCACCACGCTTGGAGGGCGGAGACCATTTGTTCAAAGCGTTGAGGATCGGAAGGCTTCACGGTATAGGAATTGGCGCCGAGGGTGTAGGCGCGCGCCACATCGCCCGGCAGGCTCGAGGAGGAGAAAACGATCACGGGCACTTGGATAAAGGCCGGCGTCTCCTGCCGCCAGCGCAATACGGCGAAGCCATCTTTGCGCGGCATCTTGAGATCGAGCAGGATGAGGTTGGGCAATGGATGAGCTGCGCGGTCGGCGTAAGCACCGTTGCCCAGCAGGTAGTCGATGACGCCTTCCCCATCCTCGACCTGCACCATCTGAAAAACATCCCCGCACCGCTCAAGGACACGTTCGAGGAGGAGGGCGTCCAAGGCATTGTCCTCTGCGACAAGCAGGACGGGCTTCTTCATAGGCGGTTTGAAACCGAGTTAATTGGGCGAGGCAAGAACTGTCGCGCGAGACGCGTGATATCCTGACGGTGAAAAGCAAAATGCGCGCACCGGGGCAGGGTGCGCGCACGCGCGAGCGGACCGGTGCGGGAGCGCCTCACACGGTCCGGCGGGGGCGCGACACGAGCATCAGGCCGGCAGCGGCGACGCCGAGGAGCAGCGCGGTGGGGGAGGCATCCGGCACCGAGGCGGGGGCGGTGGTGATCTCGAAGCAGACGCCGCTGTTGTAATAGTGGCAGTCGGGGTCGAACGAGAGACCGAAGACGGCGCGGTTGGCCGCGGTGGGATCGGTGATGTAGCTCGTGAGGAGGGAGAGCTGGGTGGCGGTGAACGTGTAGACGAAATCGGTGGAGTTTGCGCCGTTGTTGCCGCCATTGGGATCGGACCAGGTCGTGAGAGCGATGCCCTGGCCGGCGAAGTAGTCGCTGAGGAGGTTGTCGTTGGTATTGTCGCTGTAGTGGGTGACGCCCTTCTTCGGGTCATCGAGCAGGCGGATGAAGAGGGCGTCGTCCTCGCGCTTCCAGTCCCAGATATTGTCGATCTTGATCTTGGCGCCGGTGATGACGTGGCCGGGGGGAATGGCATTCCAATTGATGCCCCACGTGGTGGCGTTGGTGTGATCGAGGTCGCCGAGATCGGAAGGGTTTGGGGTAAACGTAAAGACCAGGGCGTGAGCCGAGGCGGCAAGGCCCAGGGAGAGGGCAGCGAGGCGGAGGAATGTTTTCATAGGGATAGGCGCGGTCTTTAGCAGCCTCGGTGCCTCTAGATTGTAACGGTGTTGCAAGTTGATTGTAATACGTAAGATAAAAATATACAAGGGCTGCTGTAGGGGGAAACTCGATACAGCGGAAACGTAAGGCCAGCCGACAAGGGTGTCGGATTTTATTACGGCGCTGGACGCTCGCTTGCGCCTAACCGTTCTCATGAATCGGGAGACGCGAGAAACGCGCCGTGACGTGCGTGAGGGAACGCTTCGGCGCCTCGCTCTTCGCAATGCCGGCTGGGGGAGGAGGAGTTACCTGCGGCGGCGCTGCAGCGCGAAGACTTGGGCGCGGACGGCAAGCTCGCTGGCGAGGAAGGCGTGGGCCTGCGTCATGGCGGTCTCGGTGCGATTGATCACATCGTCGACAAGCTGGCGCCCGAAGGGGCAGACGAAATCGCGGGGGACCTGCTCTTCGCGGCGGCCTTTCTTGTCGGCGATCACGACGGTGCCACGGCCTTTGATCACGTCGATCGTGCCTTCGGTGCCGACGATGTGGAGGCGCATGCCGAGGGAGGCCTCGCGCGTGTAATCGACCTGGGTGTAGCCGGTGCCTTTGTTGCCACGCCAGAGAACCGTGCCATAGTCTTCGAACTCGGGGTGGTCCGGGTTCTGGCGATTGGCGACCTCGGCATCGACGACCTCGGCGCTGGTCGAGCCGGTGAAAAAGAGAAACTGATCGGCCTGGTGCGTGGCGATGTCGCAGAGGATGCCGCCGCGCGCGGCTCGCGTCCAGAACCACGGCTCGCGTGGACCGTGGCCGAAGAGGCCGTGCGGACCGAAGCCGGTGGTGTGCAGCACGCGGCCGATGGCGCCGCTGTGCACGAGCTCGCCGGCGCGGACGGTGGCGGGCTCGAGCAGCCGCTCATTATACGAGATGGAGAACATGCGCTTGGTCGCAGCCTGCACGCGCCGCGCCTCGGCGACAGATTCCATAGTGGTGAAGGCGCCCTTGTCGGTGATGAAGTCCTTCCCGGCCTGCAGCACGCGGAGCCCGATGGGCACGCGGTCGACGGGGATCGCGGCGGTGACGACGAGGGAGATGTCGGGCCGCTCGAGAACTTCGCGCTCCTCGCGGGCGATGGGGACGCTGGCGTTTTCGCGGAGGAAGCGGGCGCCATGCTGCGGATCGGGCTCGGGCGCGTAGATCATCGCGAGCTCGCCGCCTCCGGCACGCACGGCCTGCGTCATCCGGAAGATGTGGTCGTGGTTGGCGCCAATGACGGCGAACTTCATCCGGGCTTTGCCGGGCGCGGGATTGGCGGTGGCGGCTTGGGCGCGGGCGCGGCCCGGCAGGATGGCGAAGGTGGCGGCGCTGGCGGCGAGCGTCTGGGTGAAGGCGCGGCGGGTGAGGGCGTTGGGCGGGGTGGGCATGAGGGCGGGGGAAACGGAAAGCTGAGATCTAAGAGCCGAGAGCTTAGAGTCAGAGCAGCGGAAAAAAGTTGGGAAGGCGGAAGGATTTTTCGCGTTTGGAGAAGAGCGGGAAAAATCGTCCTACGTCAGGCGTAGCGGTCTTCGGTCCATGGGTCGGCGGTGTTGGAGTAGCCGCGGACTTCCCAGAAGCCGAGCTTATCCTCTGCGAGGAAGGTGATGCCGCTGACGAATTTTGCGCCCTTCCAAGCGTAGAGCTTGGGGATGATCACGCGTGCCGGGCCGCCATGCTCGCGAGGGACAGGCGCGCCGTTGAAGGAGGTGGCGACCAACACATCGTCGTCGAGGCACTTCTCGAGGGCGACGTTGGTCGAGTAGCCGTCGAAGCTCGTGAAGTAGACAAAGCGCGCCTCCGGCTTGGGCTGCACAAGCTCGTACAGCGTGGTGAAGGCGACGCCGCCCCAGCGGCAGTCGTACTTACTCCACGTGGTGACGCAGTGGAAATCGCTCACGTCGTCGACCTGAGGGAGTGCGTGAAACTGCTCCCAGGTGAGCTGGGTGGGCTTTTCGACGAGGCCGTCGACCTTCAGCTGCCATTCGCCCAAGGGAATCTCGGGCTGCACGCCGAGATCGAGGACGGGGAAGCCCTCGGTGAGCTTCTGCCCGGGTGGCAGGCGATCGATGGATGGAGTCGCGCGCGCGGTGATGCCGCGGGCTTTTTGCTTCTCGGCCCACTTCTGCTTGGCCTCGATGTAACGCTGCTTCGACATGGAGCAGCTAGGCTAACAGCAGAGCCGAGGCGCGCAAGCGCGAGGCTGGGACCAAAAAGCTGGTGTGCGGGTAGCGGAACCGTAGGTTGGCCTGCCATCAGTCATGACGGCCGCTTTGTTAAAGCATCTGTGGAAATCGCCCGCTGCGAGACGGGGATTGTGGGCCGATTCCTGGAAGTTCCTGCTTTTTCTGGTGGTTATCGTTGTCGGTAAAGTCACCCGGCTGATTGAGCAGGATAAGCTAGCCGGCAAGAATGAGGGTTGGTACGACCTCATCCTAACGGTAGGCGTCTTCGGATTGATGTGGGCCCTGGCAGTCATTCGCGCGGTTCGGAAGAGCTTGCGCGCCGAGGGCTTGATGGAGCGCTAAAGCGCGCGGGGCGTGACTGGGACTTACACTTCCGCGGGCACTTCGACTGCTTGCGCGACCGCACGCCGACGCCGGAGATAATAGATCATCAACCAGCCTTGGTAGACTGTAGCCACCACAGCAACGATCTGGGCGGTGAGGCGGTTGACCATGCGGAAAAACTCTTCCTGCGTCATCTGGAGCGTTTCGAGCTGCGCTTTCAGTCTCTCCTGAGAGCTTTCGGGGAGTTGCGGGATCTCGACATGAGAAAGTCGCAGCGCGCAATAGGCATAGATGATCGCGAGCAGAAAGGGCTGGCTCGCGATCAGCCAGCGCATACCGCGCGACTCGCCGTGCCGGAGGAGGGCGACGCCATGCAACTCGAGGGCGCCGGCTCCGGCCGCGAGCAGGCCGATGACCGCAAAGCGGGCTTCGCCGTTGCCGGCCGCCATGACCGCAAAGAGCGTGGAGAGCAGAAAAACGCTCAACCCGTCGAAGCGCGCGAGCCGGAGCACGCGGGCTAGAGTCTCTTCGGGCAGAAGCGGTGGTTGCTGCATGGAAGGTTTGTCATTCCTGTGGAGGGTTCGAAGCTCAAGCCTCTTCGTGTCGACACCACGTTCCCATAAACCTTTTCCGTTCCGCCTCGAGTTCCCGCCCGAGCTGCCCATCAGCGTGCGCGCCGAGGAGATTACGGCGGCGATCCAGGCCAATGCCGTCGTAATTCTGGCCGGTGAAACGGGTTCTGGAAAAACGACCCAAATTCCCAAGATGTGCCTGGCGGCGGGCTGTGGCTCGCGGGGGCGGATCGCCTGTACGCAGCCGCGACGGGTGGCGGCGCTCTCGATTTCGCGACGGGTGGCCGAGGAGCTCGGGGTCACGTGGGGCAAAGAGGTGGGCTGCAAGATCCGGTTCAACGACAACACGTCGCCCGAAACCACGATCAAGTTTCTAACCGATGGCATGCTGCTGGCGGAGGTGCAGGGCGATCCGATGCTCCGGGATTATGACACGATCATCATCGACGAGGCGCACGAGCGGTCGCTGAACATCGACTTCCTCCTCGGGCACCTGCGCACCCTGCGTTACAAGCGGCCGGAGCTGAAGATCGTCATCACCTCGGCGACGATCGACACGGCCTCCTTCAGCGCGGCCTTCGACGATGCGCCGGTGATTCTGGTGGAAGGACGGACTTACCCGGTGGAGGTGATCTACGCGCCGCTCGACGAGCTCGGCCGCGACTACGCGGAGAACGACGAGAACGAGGACCAGGAAGACAAGGCGGCCGTGGCCTCGGCGCGCGCGGAGGCGCTGCACTACATCGATGGCACGGTGGAGGCGGTCGAGCGCGTGGTGCGGGAAAGCAAAAGCGGCGACGTCCTGGTCTTTCTGCCGAGCGAGCGCGATATCCGCGAGGTGCGCGAGCTGCTGGAGGGGCGGCGGCTGCGCGACTGCGAAGTGGTGCCGCTCTTCGGCCGGCTCTCCAATGCGGAGCAGCAGCGCGTCTTCTCGTCCTCGCAGCGGCGGAAGATCGTCCTCGCCACCAATATCGCGGAGACCTCGCTTACGATCCCGGGCATTCGCTTCGTGGTGGATACGGGCCTGGCGCGGTTGAGTCGCTACTCGCCGCAGGCGCGCACGCGGCGATTGCCAATCGAGCCGGTGTCGCAATCGAGCGCGGACCAGCGCAAGGGCCGCAGCGGACGTGTAGCTGAGGGCGTGTGCATCCGGCTGTATTCGGAAAAGGACTACCTGGAGCGGCCGCGTTTCACGCAGCCGGAAATCCAACGGGCGAATCTCGCGGACGTGATCCTACGGATGAAGGCCTTTGGCCTCGGCGATATCGAGCGGTTTCCCTTCATCAACATGCCGGCGGCGAAGTCGATTCGCGCCGGATATCTGATGCTGGAGGAGCTGGGCGCGATCGAGACCCACAAAGGTGAGGGCGCGGAGGGATCGTCGGTTCAGATGACCTCGATCGGCCGCGAACTCGCGCGGCTGCCGGTCGATCCGACGGTGGGGCGGATGATCCTGCAGGCGCGCGCGGAGAAGGCGTTGCGCGAAGTGCTCGTGATCGCCTCGGGCCTTTCGATCCAAGACCCACGCGAGCGACCGATGGACAAGCAGCAGCAGGCGGATGCGGCGCACCGGCGGTTTGTGCATCCGGACTCGGACTTCCTCACGCTGCTGAATGTGTGGGAGACGTTTCACGATCAGTTCGAGACGATGTCGCAGGCGCGGCTGCGGCGCTTCTGCAAGGACCACTTCCTGAGCTACACCCGGATGCGCGAGTGGCGCGATGTGCATGCGCAGCTGCTCGATGTGCTGCAGGAGCGGGAGGACTTCCGGATGACCTCGGCGTATCACGGGCTGAAGGAGATTGACGAGAAGACGACGGTCTTTGGCACGCCCTCGTATCGCGCGATCCACCGCAGCATCTTGGCGGGCCTGCTCGGCAACATCGCGCAACTCGACGAGGAAAACGGCGGCTACAAGGCGACGAACGACCGGAAGGTGAACCTTTTTCCCGGCTCGGTGCTTTTCCGCCGGGAGGAACCGCGCCGGAAAAATCAAGGCGACAAGCCGCCGGAAAAAAAGGGACCGAAGACCCCGCGCTGGATTATCGCCGCGGAGATCATGGAGACCACGCGGATCTATGCGCGGACTTGCGCGCGGCTCGATCCGCTGTGGGCGCTGGAACTGGGCGCACATGTGGTGCGCGTCGCACACAGCGAGCCGTTCTGGAACGAGCAGGGCGGTCGCGTGATGGTGCGGCAGCGCACGCGACTCTACGGGCTCGAGCTCGAGAGCAAGGCCGTGAGCTACGGCAAGATCGACCCCACGCATGCGACGGAGATTTTCATCCGCGAGGGATTGGTGAACGACACCGTGACCTTCCCGCTGGACTTCATCACGCACAACCGGGCGGTCCGCGAGAAACTCGAGGACCTGCTGACGCGGGCGCGGGACAGCGGGTATCTCAATCTCGATGAGCTGGCGTATCGGTTCTACGCGAGGTTGTTGATGCCGAGCCAGAGTGGGCTGCCGGCGGGCATGAGCAGTGTGGGCGAGCTGGTCGACCTCGTGCGCGAGCGGCGCGGGGCGGAGCCGAGATTTCTCTTCATGGAGCCGGAGGATCTGCGCGACCCGGAGACGATCGCGCACGATGCGGACGCGTTCCCCGAAGCGCTGCCGCTGGTGAACCGCGCGCTCCCGCTCAACTATGCCTACAAACCGGGGCAGGCCGACGATGGCGTGACGCTCGATGTGAGTGTGCGCGAGGCCGAGGCGCTGACGCCAGCCGCGCTCGATTGGGCGGTGCCGGGGCATATCGAGGCGAAGGTGGAGCACTACCTGCGCGCGCTGCCGAAGGAATTGCGGCGTGGCTTCGTGCCGCTGGCCGAGACTGCGAAGGCGCTCGCGACCCAACTGGCGTCACGCAACCGGCTGACGGCCGGGCGCGAATCGCTCACCGAGGCGCTGGCGGCGGAGATCAAGGAGCGTTACCGGATCGCGCTCGATCCCGCGGTGTGGGCCGACAAGCCGCCGCCGGAGCATCTGCGCGTGCGGGTGCGCGTGGTGGATGCCGCGGGCAAGGAATTGGCCGCAAGCCGCGAGCTCGCGGAGGTGCGGTCGTCGCTGGTCTCGCAATCGCGCGAGGCGAGCGTGGCGGTTGCGCGCGAAGAGCCCGTGGCGTGGCGCGCGGTGCGGGCGAAATGGGAAACGGCCGAGCACACGAATTGGGCGTGGGACGAATTGCCGGAGCGCGTGCTGGTGACGGAACAGGCGGGCGCGCCGGTGTATGCCTTTCCCGGATTGCGCGCGGCGCCCGAGGGCGTGGCGCGGCGGCTTTTCCGGACTCCTGAGGAGGCGCGCGACATGACGCGCCGCGGCTTGACCGCGCTGCTGGAGAAGCAACTCGGGCACGAGCTGATGTGGACGCAGCGCGACCTGCGCGCGATGCGTGAGCTGGGTGCGCTGGCGGCGATGTTGGGGACGATGGAGGAGCTGCAGGAGCAGGCCTTCGCCTCGATCCGCCGCTGGGTGACGGAGCGCAAAGTGGCGCCGCTCACGCGGGAGACCTTTGCGACCGTGCTCGACAAGGCGAAGGCCGATCTGCGCGGGCTCGTGCCGCGGTTCGTCGATATGTTGCGCGAGATCCTTGCGCTGCGGAACGAACTCCTCGTGCTGCCCGGCGCACCGGCGACGCTGCCGAAGGAGGTCGAGATGCTGGTGCCGGCGGATTTCCTGCGGAAGACGCCGTACGCGCAGCTCGCGCACCTGCCGCGCTACCTGTAGGCGATGAAGCTGCGGGCCGAGCGCGCGAAGAAAAACCCGGCGAAGGACGCCGAGCGCGCCGCTCAGCTGGCGCCGTATCTGGCCGCGGTGGAGCGCGTGCGCAGCCGCGAGGGTGGCGAGGCATTCCGCTGGCTGGTGGAGGAATTTCGCGTGAGCCTGTTTGCGCAGGAGCTCGGCACGGCGGAACCGGTTTCGACGGTGAAGCTGGATCGTGCGCTCGAAGCGCTGCAGGGCGTGGGCGGACTCGCGACCGCGACTGCGGCGACGAAGGCGGCAGTGGAAAAGGAAAAGCCGGCGGCGGCGGTGCGGCCGATCATAGCGGCGCCGGTGACCGATAAGAAGGTGGCGCCGGTGAAGAGTTTGAATGCGCTGGATAAGTTGTTTGGGCGGTAGGGCGACGGGTGGGTAGGGTGGGCGGATGAATCGGAGGTGCAGAGAGTGGGTGGCTTGAGGGTAGGGCGAACCGTCCCCGGTGAGCCGT
>JAZKEV010000242.1:0-13562 GCA_040386765.1 Verrucomicrobiota bacterium
ACGCTTCGAACTTCAGCTGCTGCGGCGTGAAGAGCAGCACCACGCCGGGGATCGGCGGCTGCGAGATCGCGGTCTCGTAAAAATTGCGGATCGCGGCGACCTTCGCCTTCGACATCTCGCGTTGGAAGGCCTTGTCGCTCCGCTCGATCTTCGCGATGAACTGGCCCACATCGTCATCCGCCGGCACCTCCTCCGCTTTGATGCCGCCCCCCTGCTCGTCGTAAAACCGGCTGATGAAGCGGACCTTTTTCAGCAACTGCTCCGAAGGATACGAAGCGAAGTAGAAGACAGCGTCTTTCTGGCGGACTTGTGTGGCGATCATGGCGAAAACCGGGAGGGTTGAGAGTGCGCGACCGGACCCACTGACGCCCGCAACGTGAGCATAAGCGATGCCGCACACAAGGGCGAAGCATCGAAGCGCGCATCACTTTTCAATGGCGCGCTGAAAATATAGGGCAGATCGAAAGCTCGCCTTACTTCCATGCACCTCTCCCAACCTCACAGCACCATAAACGCCAGCCCGAGCACGATCGTCGGCAGCAGCGCGCCCAAAGCGAGGCCCAGTGGGTTGATGCCCTCGGGAAAAAAGCGCTGAAGGATATTCTGGCCCGCGGGATTGGGCGCGTTAGCGATCACGGTGAGACCGCCGCCGGTCACCGCGCCAGCGACCACCGCGTATTTGAGCGGATCGGTGAAGCCCGGCACGAGCGTCGCGAGGTAGGTGATCGCGGCGTTGTCGTTGAAGGCCGTCAGCACCGTCGCGCCGAGGAAGAGCGGGAGTTCGCCGAGCCGCTTCAAGACCGGCTCGATCCACCACGCCTGCAACCCGCCGTGCACGACGAGCCCCGCGAGGAAGAAGCCCACGAGCAGCGGAGCCTTCAGCTCGAGCCGCCCTTGGTGGTGCGCCGTCGCCTGCGTGAAGGCCAGGAAGAACAGGAAGCCGCCGATGAAGAGCGGCGGGTAGTGCGCGACCAGCACCGTGAAGACCATGAAGCCGATCTGCACCGCCGTGATCCAAGCCGGCACCGGCACCTCGGTGGCCTTCGTCTGAGTGACCTGGGCGGCGAGCCGCGTCTTCTCCAGCGCGGCAAATTCCCCGCGAAACGCGGAGTAGTACCCGACCGTGGCAACCACGATTCCGATCAGTGCTTTCCAGCCGAAATTCGCGAACATGAAGCCCGTGGTCCACCCCCAGGGCTCCGCCACCATCAGCACCGGCGGCGCCGCGAAATGCGTGAAGGTGCCACCCACGGACACGTTCACGAAGAGTAGTCCAATCGTGGCGTACGCGAGCTTGGCCGACGGCTTCGTGACGTAAAACTGCCGAGCCAGCAGCAGCGCCGAGATCGTCATCGCCGCCGGCTCCGTGATGAAGGAGCCGAGCACGGGCCCGACGATCAGGATCGCGAGCCACCAGGCCCCCGTGGTGCCGCCGCCGATTCCCGCCACCCGACGCAGGCATGCCTCGGCAAAGCGCAGGATCGGCCGCGTCGCCGCCATCGCCATGATCACCACGACGAACATCGGCTCCGTGTAGTTCACCTTGTGGCCGATGTAGCCCACCACCGTGCTCCAATCGTAGAAATAGAGGATCGCGCCGATCAGCACGAGCACCCACACGCCGAAGACGGCCTCCACTTCGCCGAGAAAGTGGAGCACCTGTCCCTTGAAACTCACCTCGTCCGGCTGCCCGTCGCCATCGCTATCCGCGCGGGCGGGCCGCACCTTCAGCCGGGCCGCGTGCGCCTCTTCCGCCTCATGCGCCCAGTGCCGGATTTTCCCGGCGGCAAAGGAGTGCAGAATCGCCAGCAGGAAGATGATGCTGGCAACGAGGTTGAAAGGGTTGGCTTTAATCCGCGCCGCGAGCGTCGCGCCGAGTTGCGGCGACTCCAGCGCCGCGTAGTCGGCCAGCGGTTTCGGAATCGCCACCTCGGGCGCCGCCGCCGCCAAGGCCACGGTGACACCGCACGCCAGCGCGCCGAGCAGGCACCCGACACGGGCGATGGTCTTCAAATCCATAAAGCGCAGCGGCGGGGCGGAACGCCTCGCACGACCGTCGATCGTCGCGGCTTAGAACGTGTGAATCACGAGGCCCGAGCGCAGCTTCGGCTCGAACCATGTGCTCTTCGGCGGCATGATCTGGCCGGCGTCCGCGATATCCATTAGCTGCGCGAGTGTGACCGGATACATCGAGAACGCGACGCCGCCATCGGCATCGACGCGCTTCACCAGTTCGCCCGTGCCACGGATGCCACCGACGAAATCGATGCGCTTATCCGTCCGCACATCGTGGATGCCGAGGACCGGCGCGAGCAGCTTGTCCTGCAGCACGCTCACATCGAGGCGCGAGACCGGGTCGGCCTTGGGGTCGACCGGCATCTTGAGGCCATACCACTTGCCGCCAAGATACATGCTCACCTCGCCCACCGCCCTCGGTGAGGGCGACGCATTTTCCTGAAGACCAAAGGCCGCCTTGGCCTTCGCCAGGAAGTCCGCCGGCGCGAGGTCGTGCAGGTCGACGACGAGGCGGTTGTACGGGAGAATTTTCAACTCGCTCGCGGGGAAGAGCACGCAGAGGAACCAGTTGTAGTCCTCATTGCCCGTATGCTGCGGATTGCGCTCGCGCCGCAGCCGCGCCACGCGCGCCGCGCTGGCCGCGCGATGATGACCGTCGGCGATGTAGGTCACCGGCACCGCACCAAACGCCTTCACCCACTCCGCGCCGCCGGCGATCCGCCAGACCGTGTGTTGGATGCCATCGGGGGCCGTGAAATCATGCAGCGGCTTTTCCTGCGTCTTCGCATTCACGAGCGCTGTGACCTCCGCGTTGTCGCGGTACGTGAGAAACACCGGGCCGGTGTCCGCGCTCAGCGTGTCGATGAGCTTGGTGCGGTCATCCTCTTTATCTTTCCGCGTCTTCTCGTGCTTCTTGATCAGCTCGCGGTCGTAGTCCTCCACATGGCAGCCCGCGATCAGGCCGCGCTGCACGTGCGAGCCCATCTTCTGCTGGTAGACGTAGAGGCAGGGCTCCGTCTCGCGCACGAGCACGCCCTTCTCCTGCAGCGCCTGGAGATTTTCGCGGGCCTTGTTGTAAACGGCATCCGAGTAGACATCGGTGCCCGCCGGCAGATCGATCTCGGCGCGGTCAACGTGAAGGAGGCTGTTGGGCTTCCCCGCCGCGAGGACGGCCGCCTCGGCGGCGTTGACGACATCGTAGGGCACACAAGCAACTTCGGGCGCGTGGGCCGGCGTGGGAACGAGACCTTGAAACGGATGGATGCGCATGGCGAAAAGAACGGAAAGGATGGCCCACCTCCCCCGCCAAACACACGGAAAAAATTACAGGGGTCTTAAGGCAAATACCGCCGCCCGCGAATCACGCGAATAGACGCGAATAAAGGACAAGAAAGAAGACGGCTGTAATTCGCGTTCATTCGCATGATTCGCGGGCCCTGCTTTCTGCCTTTCGTGGATTCAGACAGGCACAAAAAAGCCCGCCGTCGCCGGCGGGCTTTTTCAAAAGACTGAATATCGTCTCGTTCGCGGGGCGCGCTTACTTCTTCGCCGCGCCGCGCTTGAACTTCGAGGTGAACTTCTCGACGCGGCCAGCCGTGTCGACGAGGCGCTTCTCGCCGGTGTAGGCGGGATGCGAATCCATCGTCACGTCGCGCGCGATAACGAAGTACTCCTGACCATCGATCTGCTCCTTGCGGGCCGACTTCATGGTGGACTTGGTGAGGAAACGACGGCCGGTTCCGATATCGAGGAAGCAGACGTTGTTGAGGGAGGGATGGCCTTCGGCTTTCATCGCGGTAAAGGTGTTTAAAGGTTAGCCTTGGCGCGCTTTGTAACGCGGCTCGACCTTGTTAATGACGTAGATCTTGCCCTTGCGACGCACCACTTGGCACGCCGGGTGACGCTTCTTGGCCGACTTAATGGAGGAAACGACTTTCATAAAAGGCTCTAAAGCATAGAGCGAAAATGTCTCTGTCAACGGAATAGTCCCGCGGCGCGCGGCGATTTTTAAAACATCTTCCAAACCGGCTGGTTACTGAGAGTTGCAGTAGTCGCCTTATCCATCAACTAAGACGGTTCCACCCTCTGTCGTCTACCGATATGAAACCGCCCCTTCTGCTTTTGTGGCTGCTGCTGGTCTTCAGCGTCCGGGCGGAAGAACCT
This sequence comes from Verrucomicrobiota bacterium, assembly GCA_040386765.1. Classification (GTDB taxonomy): domain Bacteria; phylum Verrucomicrobiota; class Verrucomicrobiia; order Opitutales; family Opitutaceae; genus ER46. The sequence goes on from JAZKEV010000242.1 coordinate 4,180, forward strand.
GCTCAAGTAGGCCTACGGCTGGCCGCCGAAGCCGAGGCGGTGATTAACACCGCAATCGCCGCTGCAGACCGGATTGTCGTCGCCGTCCCGACATCGGCCACGGCGAGCACCTTTCTCTGGGAGTCCTCGGAAACCTCTGATCTTCGCAGTCTCGACGGGGCCTTTAAGCTGACACCGTTGCGGGTTAGGACGAACATCAAGGCGGATGGCACAGAGTACCCGGAAGTACTTTCCTCGGTCTGCTTTTGCTACGGCCAGCTGATTGTCACCCTGAAGAAAAAAGACGAGACCCTCATCCGTCTTCTGATCCTCCATGGCCACAGTGTGGCCGGCGAGAACCTGCCCTTCAATCAGTACCCGTTTGAGAAGGAGCGTCTCGCCCCCTTCTACGATCGGATGATGGCCCTCGCTCAAAAATCTCCTAAAAAAGCGTCGCCCTAGACCAGAGGACATTCATCAACGCCGTCCCCAAGTGGCGGACCCTCCATGTCTCTGCGCGAACCCTTGGCCCCCATGGGCCCCGAATCCTCCGGACGCATCCGAAGCGAGCACCTGCAAAACGAACGCACGATCTGGCTTCGCGCGCCGCGCGATCCGGCGCTCGCCAGCCATCTGCTCATCCTGCTCGACGGCGAGTTCCAGCGGGAGCGCATTGGCACCCCTGCCCTCGTCGAAGCGCTGGGCCACGCCATCGCCGATACGTGGGTCGTCTGCGTATCGGTGGAAAGCGCGGACGCGCGCTGGCTGGAGTGCCCGTGCTACCCGCCCTTTGCGCGGTTCATCGTGGAGGAGTTGCTCCCCTGGTTGGAGCGACGTCACGCCGGGATCGGGCGGGTGTTGCGGCGGACGATCGCCGGGCTGAGCTACACCGGGCTGGCCGCGGCATTCGTCGCGCTGGAATTTCCGGGGACGTTTCACTGGGTCATCGCGCAGTCCGGCTCGTTTTGGTGGAACGACTGCTGGCTGGTCGAGCGCTTCGCGCAACTCACCCAACCGCTCCCGACGAGCTTCTATCTCGACGTGGGAAAAAAGGAGACTCAGGAGCACATGCAGCACCGCGAAGGCGTTCTGCAAGTCGTGTCGCAGATCGAGGGCGTGCGCCGCTTCCGCGATGCGCTGCTCCGTCTAAAACATAATGTGCACTACGTCGAATTCGACGGCGGCCACGAGTTTCAGGCGTGGAAAGAGACGCTGCCACTGGCGCTGAAGCTGGCGATCTCCACGACTCGGGCCCAGACCGCTTGGCTAGACTACAAAGGCGGGAGAATATCGCTGAAAGAAACCCTCGATAACCTCCTCAAAAGCACTCCGGCCGACGACGCTGCCCGCCAAGTTCGTTCGATGCCACTAGAGATGTTTCAAGCGATGGTAAACCATGTGGCACCCCAGCGCATCGGTGCGGCGGGACCGGAGTGGGACGAGGAAGCAAATTGGGAATTCTGTTCTTTTGAATGGGAGGTCTTCAACTTTGATCAGGAAGCTATACGCGCGTGGCGAAACGCTTACCGAAGAAAATTTTTCTTCGCCTGCGAAGAGAGACGTAAGCTAAAGCCCGATTAACATCACCATCACTTGCCGCGAGTTGATGTAGCGCGGATATAAAACCCGCCCTACTTTAATTCACCCCCGGATTCTCCGGCTCGTCAGCCAGCAGCCGCCATTGCAAACCCTCGCGGCCGAGGACGGTGCGCCAAAGCGTTTCATCCTGCGCGTGGGTCATCAGGTCCTCGGGCACCTCAGCTACGACCCATGTGCGCAGCTTCATTTCGTTTTCGAGCTGGCCCGCGGACCAGCCGGAGTAGCCGAGGAAACCGCGGACGTGCGTGTCCTCCTCCGCGAGGAGTTGCAGCGCCTTGTCGGGCTCGATGCCGAAGTGCAGGCGGAAGCCGTCGTCGCGCGCCTGCCAGGCGGCGAGCACGAGCTGCTCGGTCTGCACCGGGCCGCCGGTATAGAGCGGCACGCTCGCCAGCGGACCAAGCGCGAAGTCGCCGCTGAGTTCACCGAGGCGTTTGCCCAGCGGGCGATTGAGCACCACGCCCATCGCGCCCTCGGCATTGTGTGCGGACATCAGCACGACGCTGCGCCGGAAATTCGGATCCTTCATCGCCGGGTGCGCAAGCAGCAGCGAACCGGCATAGGTGTCTCGTGATACTTTACGTCTCTCCCGCATCGCGTTTACAGCAAGGACCCGAAGGCGTAGTTAAAGTTTCAATACCTGCACACCCGCCTCGGCCAGCAGCGGTGCAACGAGCGGGTCGTTGAGGTAATCGGCGCGGTACTTGATCTCCGCGATGCCAGCGGCAGCGAGGATCTTCGCGCAGTTGATGCACGGGTAATGCGTCACGTAGGCCACGCAGCCTTCCACCGGGCTGCCGCGGCGTGCGGCGTCGGCTACGGCGTTTTGCTCCGCGTGCACCGTCGCCTGCTCATGGCCGTCGCGCACGTGCGAGATGTGCGGCGTCGCCGCGAGGAAGCCGTTGTAACCCGCGGCCACGATCCGGTTCTTGCGCTCGCCGCCGGTCACGATCACGCAGCCGACGTGGAGCCGGTGACAATTGGAGCGGGTCGAGATCAGCACTGCCGTCGCCATGAAATACTCGTCCCACGAGGGGCGGTGCGGGAAATTGCTCGCGGCCTCGGCGATCAGGTCCACGGGCATGACCGGCACCGCGGGGAGCGTCGGCGTATCGGGCGTGTTACTCGGAGTCAGAGGCAGGCTCATGGAAAGTGCGTGCCACTCTGGACAGGTTCGCGGACGCGGGCAACCTTCGTTGCGCACTTTGTTAAATTCCGCCGCCGCCCCGTCTTCCGCTTTCATGCAGCGCACGCTCCAGCCCGAACTGCTCGACTCCCTGCCCCACGATCATCCCGACGCGCTGCACAACCGCCGTGACCTGCGGCTGACGAACCGGATCGTCGGCAGCCATCGCTGGCTTACGCACACGCTCCCGCCGCTGTTGCGGCCCGGCGAACGCGCGCTCGAGCTGGGCGCGGGCACGGGCGAACTCGGCCAGCGGCTGATCGGCGCGGGCGTCGCGCTCGATGGGCTCGACCTCTGGCCGCGCCCGGCGGAGTGGCCGGCGGGGCACGCGTGGCATCGCGCGGATTTGTTGAGCTTCGATGGCTACGGACGCTATGCCGCGATCGTTGGGAATCTGATCTTCCACCAGTTTTCTGATGCCGCGCTGGCCACACTCGGCGCGCAGCTGCGGCGCAACGCCCGCATCATCGTCGCGTGCGAGCCGCTGCGCCGCCGCAGTTCGCAAGTGCTGTTTCGTACGTTCGGCCCGCTGCTCGGCGCGAATCGTGTATCGCTGCACGATGCGCACGTGAGCATCGCCGCGGGATTTCGTGGCGATGAATTGCCGCAGATGCTCGGTCTCTCTCCAGCGGAATGGGAGATCACCCTTACGACAACGCTCCTCGGCATGTATCGCATGGTCGCAGTCCGCCGCGCATGAGCGAACTGCGCCACATCGAGATCGTCGGCGGCGGGCTCGCGGGGCTTTCGCTCGGCGTCGCGCTGCGGCACGCTGGCGTGCCGACGACGCTGCACGAAGCGGGCAACTATCCGCGGCATCGCGTGTGCGGGGAATTCATCGCCGGCCTCGGGCCGCGCACGATTTCACGGTTGGGGCTCGAAGCCGCGCTCGCGGGCGCACTCGAACATCTGGAGGTCGCGTGGGATATCGAGGGCAAGGTGGCGCGGCTCCAGCGACTCCCCTCCCCTGCGCTCGGCATTTCTCGCTATATGCTCGATGAACGGCTCGCCACGGCCTTCGTCGCCTCGGGCGGCACGCTGCACACAGGCACGCGTTTCGAAGCAGGCGCAAAGAATCAGCCGGGGTGCGGGCGTGTGTTTGCCACCGGCCGTCGCCCCGCGCCGCGTTCGCGGTGGATCGGGCTGAAAGTCCACGTGCGCGGCCTCGCCCTCGTGCGCGAACTGGAGCTGCACCTCGGGGACGATTGCTACGTCGGCATAGCCCGGCTGCCCGACGACACCGCCAATGTCTGCGGGCTCTTCCGGCGGCGCGAGCTGAGTCTGCGCGGCCCGCGCCTTCTCCTCGCCTACCTGCACGCCGCCGGCCTGGATGCGCTCGCTGCGCGACTCAACGCCGCGACGATTGAGGACGAGACATTCTGCGCGGTGGCCGGCGTGGAGTTCGACCGCCGCGTACCCTCGCGTGCCCCGGAGGGCCTCCGCCTCGGCGATGCGAGCGCGATGATCCCGCCCTTCACCGGCAACGGCATGGCGATGGCTTTCCAGAGCGCGGAGGCCGCCCTCGACCCATTGCTCGCCTACGCGCGAGGAGAAAAGGACTGGCCTGCCACGTGCCGTGCCACCAACGCCGCGTTGCGCGGTCGATTCCGGGTGCGACTCGCCTCCGCTTCGATGCTGCATCCCATGCTGCTCAAGACCCGCCCCCAGCGCTGGCTCGCCGTCCTTAGCCGCGCGCGGCTGCTGCCGATCGATTCGCTGTATGCGACACTGCACTGATCTCAAAATGGTTTGTCATTCAGAGCGCAGCGAAGAATCCACGGGAACGAACACCCTGCCGCCTTCGCCTGCGTGGATTCTTCGCTGCGCTCAGAATGACAGAGGTGGGAGGGGCTTATTTTGAAAGCACGCCCTCGCACTCGTCGCCTCTTTGCGCCTTCTGCGCCTTTTTGCGGCTAACCCCGCTCCTCCCTACTTCTCATTTTCTCATGTTTCTCCACGCCCTCGCCACCGCCGTCCCTGAAGCTGCCTACACCCAGTCCGATTGCTGGGAGATTGTGCAACGCTCCGGCCTCCGCGCGAGGCTGAAGAAGCGCTCGATGCTCATCCTGCACTCGATCCTGCGCGGGGATCACGGCATCGCGAAGCGGCACTTTGCCATGCCGGAGATCGAGCGCGTGTTCGATCGCACGTCGGATGAGCTCAATACCGCTTTCCGCGCCGAGGCACCGCGGCTCGCGGGCCGCGCCCTCGCCACTGCCCTCGAGCGCGCGGGGCTGCGCGCCGACCAACTCGATGCGTTGCTCGTCTGCACGTGCACTGGCTATCTGTGCCCGGGCGTGAGCAGCTATGTCGCGGAGCAGATGGGGATTCGGCCCAATGCGTTTCTCCAGGATCTGGTCGGGCTCGGTTGCGGCGCGGCGATCCCCACGCTGCGCGCGGCGCAGCACGTGCTCGCTGCCAATCCCGAGGCGAACGTCGCGTGCATCGCGGTGGAGATTTGTTCGGCGGCCTTCTACCTCGACGACGATCCGGGCGTGATCGTAAGCGCGTGCCTCTTCAGCGATGGCGCCGCCGCCACGATCTGGCGCGGGCGGCCGCCGGAGAATGCTCCGCCGCTCAAGGCCTTCGGCTTCCAGACCGCGCACCTGCCCGAGCACCGCGACAAGCTCCGCTTCGAGCAGCGCGACGGCAAACTCCGCAATCTCCTCCATCGCTCCGTCCCGGAGCTTGCCGCGGGCGCCGTCGAACGGCTCTGGTGCGAGCGCGGCGAGCGACCAGTGGCGCGCGTCGTCGCGCACACCGGCGGACGCGATGTCATCGAGGCGCTAGGTCCGGTGGTCGCGCCACACTCGCTCGAGGCCAGCCTGCGCACGCTCCGCGACTACGGCAATATGAGCAGCCCTTCCGTGCTCTTTGCGCTGGAGGATACCCTACGCGAGGGACCGCCGGGCGCCGAGGGCGATTTCTGGCTGGTGAGCTTCGGCGCGGGTTTCAGCGTGCATAGTTGCCGGCTGGGTCAGATGTAGTTTGGCTTTCATCCATGGCTGCCGACCTCGAAACCCTCATCCAGTACTGCGACAAACGCACCCGCCGCTCCGCCTTCAAGGACGCCCCAGGTGCCTTCAACGGCCTGCAAGTGGCCAACGATGGCCGCGTCACCAAGATCGGCGCCGCGGTGGATGCAGGCGCAGTTCCGTTTCAGAAGGCCGTCGCGGCCGGCGTCGATTTCCTGATCGTCCATCACGGCATGTATTGGGATATGCCGCGCCCAATCACCGGTCCAGTTTACGAGCGCGTCTCCACGCTCATGCGCGGCAACTGCGCGCTCTACTCCAATCACCTCCCGCTCGATGGCCATCCCGAGATCGGCAACAACGCCCTCCTCGCGAAGCAACTCGGCATGAAGCCCACCCGCCCCTTTCTCGTACGCGACGGCGAGGCCGTCGGCTGCATCGCGGATTTCAAGGGCGCCGCCCTCTCTCGCGATACGGTGCGCGCGAAGCTCGAGAAACTCTACACGCGCGTGATCGCCATCGAGTGCGGCTCGCAGGCCCCCAAGGGCATCGCCTTCTGCAGCGGCTCCGGCAACAGCGCCATCCCCGAGCTGCGTCCTGCCGGCGTGGATACGCTCATCACCGGCGAGTTGCGCGAAGAGTGGTTCAACCGCGCGCAGGAGGAAAAGCTAAACCTCTACCTCTGCGGCCACTACGCGACTGAAGTCCACGCGGTCCGCGCCCTCGCGGCGGAGCTGGCGAAGAAGTTCAAGCTGCCGTGGGAGTTCATCGGGACGGAAAATCCGTTGTAGGCGACGGTTGGGAGATGAAAGCGAAGGCAATCCGGGAAGCGGTGATGGAGGGTTTGAAAGTAGGGCGAGGCGGAGCCATCTAGCCGTCGCGCTGTATAGAGCAGAGTTTTTTAGCCGCAAAAAGGCGCAAAGACCGTCCTGCATCGCAGCTCGCAAGGCGCCTATAGGCGCACGGTAAATTTTCGTCGGCATGCAGGATAATTCTGCGCCTCTTTGCGGCCATTTCTTCTTCTGCCACGCGTAACGCGCGACGGCTCGGCGGAGACGCCTCGCCCTTCCCCTGAAACTCCTCGTTTGTAGTTCCGCCTTCAGGCGGAATCGGGGCCGTCCCAATCTTCCGCCTGAAGGCGGAACTACAAACCCAACCGCCTCGTCCCGCCCCTCCCCCGAAAACGCTTCCCCTTTCGCGGAATTCATGTGTTTTCGGTCAACCCTTTCCGGCACATGAAGAAGATCGCCATCCTCAACGGTCCCAACCTCGACCGGCTCGGCAAACGCGAGCCGGAGATCTACGGTCGCGCCACCCTCGCCGATCTTGAGAAAGCGTTGCGCGACGAGTTCGGCGCCACTGCCCAGCTCGAATTTTTCCAGTCCAATCACGAAGGCGCCCTTATCGACAAGATCGCCGCGCTCACCGATGCGAAGTACGACGGCATCGTGATCAACGGCGGCGCCTTCACCCACACCAGCGTCGCGCTGCGCGATGCCCTGCTGGGCGCGCACCTGCCGACCATCGAGGTGCATATTTCCAACATCTATAAACGGGAAGATTTCCGCCACAAATCGCTCACCGCTCCGGCGTGCATCGCCGTCATTACAGGACTCGGACTCGAGGGCTACCATGCCGCGATCCGCTTCCTGCTGAAGCGCTGACCTGGCCGGATGAAAGAAAATTACTGGTTGGTGTGCCACACCAAGCCGCGCTGCGAAAAGAAGTTCGCCGCGCTGATGAAGGCGGAGAAGTTCGAGCACTATCTCCCGCTCATCGACAGCGTGCGCAAGTACGCCAACCAGACGAAGCACTTCACCAAGCCGCTTTTCCCCGGTTACGTCTTCGCCTACGTCCCGGCCGAGAAGAAGGCGCGCGTCTACCAGCAGGACCTGCTCGCCCGCGCGATCACCATCGAGGACGAAGCGCGCTTCCTCGTTCAGCTTCAGGACGTCAAGACCATCGTGGCCTCCGGCTTCGAGCTCAGCGTGATGCCGCTCCTCACCAAGGGCCGCCGCGTGAAGATCCTCGGCGGCGCCCTCCACGGTCTCGAAGGTTTTGTGGATAATCCCGATCACCCGCAGGGCGTGGTCATTTCTGTCGACGTTCTCCAGCAAGGGCTGCTCGTCAAAGTCCCGCCGGAGCAGTTGCAGCCGCTGCCGTAAGGGGTCCTGTTTCACGATGACCGCGCGGCACGTGCTGATGCTACTCTTGGCGATTTTGTTCGCAGGGTGCTGGGGCTCCGGTGATGCGAAGGATCAAAAACAGCAGGAAGTTGCCTTTGAAGACGTCTTTAACTTCCCCCCGCCTCCGTCTGTGACTGAGATAAAGAGCAGCTGGGTTTTCGTTCGGGATAGCTATGTGCGTTGGATCTCTTTCTCGTGCAGCGAAGTAACTTTAAGCCAGCTGAAGAGTTTGGGATCAGACCCAAGTTCGACTAGAGCTGACTATGGCAATGAGATGTCGCCCGGCACTCGTGATCGGAGCGGCAATCGAAACGCGCCGAGTTGGTGGCGAGAGGCACCGCTTTCTGCCCAGATAGAAAGAGTGCAGATCAATCGATCCAAACCAACCGAGTCGGAGTACGTGAATATCTGGATCGATAAGACAAATCGACGAGTGTATGCAGCTCGCTCAGTTTTTCACTGATTTGCCAGCGACTTGGCGCTCCGTCGCGTAGGTTACTGCTCCTACATCCGCCCCCACACCCATACGCCGACATGCAGCGTCGCGCACGCCACCAGCGCTGCGGCCACGTCGTCGATCACGACACCCCACCCGCCCGGTAGCGTCTGGAGCCGTTTAATGCCAAGCGGCTTCACGATATCGAAGAACCGGAAGAGCAAAAAGCCCGAGACCAGCAGCGCCCACGGCGGCGCGGCATGGAGCAGCGTCCTCCAGCCGAGGAAGCACAGCGGCATGGCGATGATTTCATCAAGGATGACCTTGCCCGGGTCCTTCTCTCGCAACCGCACCTCGGCCTCGCCGCAGATGCCCACCGCGAGGTAGGCCGCGATCACACTCACCATAAGCACCGCGCCGATGCTGGCATGCGGGAGAAATACGGCGAACAACCCCACGCCCACGGCCGAGCCCCACGTGCCCGGCGCGGGCAATCGCTGCCCCAGCGGTCCGAGCGTGGCGCACGCCACGACGAATTTCGTCGGCAAAACCCGCGGCCACGCCGGCTGCGTCAGGCGCATATCAGGTCATCAGCACGTGCCCGTGCCGCCGGAAGTACGAGATGCCCGAGGTGATCGTCAGCACCGCCGAAAGGGCGAAGAGCGCCATGCCCGTCAAGCGGACGCCATGCACCACACCCATTTCGATGCCCGCGCTGTCGCTGTGGAGCATCTTCGAGCCCATTAGCCACCCGATCGCGTTCAGTTGCACAAAGGTCTTCGTCTTGCCGCCCGCGTCGGCCTCGACCACGTGGCCCTTGACGGCGGCCGCCATGCGCAGGCCGGAGATCGCAAATTCGCGGCACAGGATGCACAGGAGGAGCATCATCGCCGCGACATTGTAACCGGCAAAGTAGTCGCCGTTCACCAGCGCGATCATCACGCCGATCACGAGCACCTTATCGATAACGGAATCCATGAACCGGCCAAACTGCGAGACGATGCCGCGCTCCCGCGCGATCTTGC
>JAZKEV010000242.1:13572-15060 GCA_040386765.1 Verrucomicrobiota bacterium
CCGTCCAGCCAGTCGGTCAGCGCCGCCGTGATAAAGAGCCAGAAGGCCGCCGTCGCCGCCCATGGAATCTCCGCGTACATGAGCCCGACCACGATGAACATCAGCGGCACGCGCGAGATGGTAAGGATGTTCGGGAGGTTCATGGAGGCAGCCGGAAAGACGTACGAAATCGCCCGCAGTTCCACCGAACGCAAGCGTGTAGCAGCTCGCGGGCTATCCTACCCCGTTTTCGGGGGCTAATTTACGACGCTGCCGGCTCACTGACATGGTTGCCGGGATGGAGTGCCAGCCCGGCTGGCCACTTGGGGGCGAACCGTCCTCCGCTCCCGAACCTGAAGGCTCCCCGAGGCCCAGTTGGTCACGCGGTTCGTCTTTTTTAAGACCAAAAAGACCATCGCCAGCCGCCAGCGAGTCTCCTTCGCTGGTGGCACCGTGCCCCAGCGCCACTGCATCTATCCCGGAACGTTCGACCCGATCACCTACGGCCACCTCGATGTGCTCTCGCGTGCCGCCAAGCTCTTCGACCGCGTAACGGTCGCGGTGGCCGAGAGCGCCGGGAAGAACCCGCTCTTCACCGCCGAGCAGCGCGTGGACATGGTGAAGCCCAACGTCGCCCACCTCCCGCACGTCACCGTCACGACCTTTGGCGGCCTGCTCGTGGAATTTTGCATGGCCCAGAAGGGCGACGCGATCATCCGCGGCCTCCGGGCGCTCTCCGATTTCGAGTTCGAGTTCAACATGGCGCTCATGAACCGCCACCTCGAACCGAAGATGGAGACGCTCTTCGTGATGCCCAACGAGCAGTTCAGCTACACCAGTTCCACGCTCGTAAAGCAGGTCGCGAAGTACGGCGGCGACGTCACCCACTTCGTCCCGCCGAATGTCGCCAGCGCCCTCAAGGCCTCCTTCGCGAAAAAGTAGGGTCGAAGCTGGAAGCCAAAAGGCAGGAGTCGGAGAGAGGAGTCCAAGGTAGGGTTAACCGTCCCCGGTGAGCCGTCGCGCGGACCATGTGCGAACTACGAGGAGATTTTCGCCTGATCTAGCCGCGTTGCTTCAGCGGATTGGAGTGACAGATTTGAACAGGAAGAGCGGGAAGGTCGGGAAGCCGGAAAAGCTGAGAGCCCGAGCTTTCGGGCTTTCCGACCTTTCCGCTCTTCCTATTCAAGATTCGGGCCGGAGATGGTTTTGAGGTAATCCCGGCCAGAAATTTTTCCAAATGGTCGGAATGGACGGAATAGACGGAATGGAAGGGATGACAAGAGAAGCTGCCCAAGGTATAGTGGGGGTCGAATAAGGGCGGACGTGGATACTTAAAGAAAGGGTGATGAATATGGAATGAGGACCGCGGATTGCTTACCCGGTCAGTGAGGCAGGGAGCTCAATCCTCCTCTATTTCCGGGGTATTCCGGGCTATTCTGGGGTTAGCCGGGATCGTGCGGGAATAAACGCACGTCTTCGCCAAGCGGCAGCGAGGCGGGCTACGGCGTG
>JAZKEV010000243.1:0-2812 GCA_040386765.1 Verrucomicrobiota bacterium
ACCAGGCGGTGCTGCTGGCCGAGACGCTTGCGCAGGCGGCGGGCGGCGGGGCGCGGGTGGAGGCAGTTTTGGAGCGCGTTGTCCACACTCAAACGCAGACGGCCTTCGACCGCCGGACGCGCATGGCCAACCTGAAAAATGCCTTTGCACTCGCCCGCGGCGCGGACCTTAATCCGGCGCTTCATTATCTCTTGGTCGACGATGTTTTCACGACTGGTTCAACGCTTAATAGCTGTGCTCGCGCGCTTCGTCGTGCGGGTATCTTGAACCTGGACGTCGTCACGTTTGGTCACGGCTGACATTATGCATTTCGACAAACCGACCTACACGGTTCGCAAATCCCGCAAGAAGGACATCCCCAAGGGGCTCTACACGAAGGACCCCACCTCCGGGGACATCGTCTTCAACAAGGAAGTCGAAGACAATCAGATGGTTGTGCCGAAGAGCGGCCACCATTTCCCCATTGGCGCGCGCGCACGGATCGCGCGGCTTTTCGACGAAGGGACCTTCGTCGAGGCCGATGCGGGGGTGAAGTCGAGCGACCCGCTGAAGTTTGTGGATTCGCAGCCCTACCCGGAGCGCATCAAGCGCTACGAGCGGGACAGCGGGCTGCCGGAGGCCGTGATCTGCGGCACGGGCAAGATCCTCGGCATCGACGTATCGGTGGCGGTGATGGATTTCCGTTTCTGCGGCGGCGCGATGGGCGCGGCGGCGGGCGAGAAGATCACCCGCGCCATCGAAGTCGCGCTGTAGCGCAAGATCCCGTGCATCATTTTCAGTGCCTCGGGCGGCGCGCGCATGCAGGAGGGAATTTACTCCCTCATGCAGATGGCGAAAACCAGCGCGGCGCTGGGCCGGCTCGGCGAGGCGGGGCTGCCCTACATCTCGGTGCTTACGCACCCGACGATGGGCGGCGTGACGGCGAGCTTTGCCACGCTGGGTGACGTGATCATCGCGGAACCGGGCGCGCTGATCGGCTTTGCCGGCGCCCGCGTGATCAAAGACACGACGAAGCAGACGCTCCCGCCCGGCTTCCAGACGGCGGAATTTCTCCTGAAACATGGCTTGGTCGACCAGATCGTGAGCCGTTTGGAGCTGCGCGAGCGACTCGCGGAGCTGCTGGCGGCGCTGCATCTCAAGAAGAAGCTGTCGTCGGCAGCGCGAGCCTCGGCCTAACGGGCCGGGGCTGCGGCGGTGAGCCTATGAGCGACGTGCCTCGTTGCAGGAGCGGCTTTACGTCGCGACTTCAGGATGTGCGTCTACGTGCAAAGGCGATGGCTGGCCCGTGGCTCGATGGAGGCACGTTGCCCACACCGCGCGGGTTACTGGCTACGTACGCCTTGCCGTTCGAAACAGGCGCCTCGGTCATCCCCTTTAACCTTAACCTCCTTTCGCTCGCATGACCCCTCCCGGACAGGGAAACAACGCGAGCAACGCGAACTCCGCCAATACCTACGCAGCCGTGGCGGAGCAGCTCTTCGCGATGAAGGCGCGGGGTGGCAAATTCGGGATCGACCGGATGACCGCGCTCGCACGCGAGATCGGGCATCCGGAGCGTCAGGTGCCGTGCGTCCATGTCGCGGGGACCAATGGCAAGGGCTCGGTCTCGGCGATGCTCGAGGCGATCCTGCATGCCGCGGGCTGGAGGACGGGCCTCTATACCTCGCCGCACCTTGTGAAGCTGGGCGAGCGTGTGCAGGTGGACCGCAAGATCCTCAGCGAGCAGGAGATCGTCGACTACGTGCAGGAGCTTGCGCCGATCGCGGAAAAACTCGGGGCACGCGAGGCGGACAACCAGCCGAGCTTCTTCGAGTTCATGACCGGGATGGCGTTTCTCCAGTTTGCGCGGAAGACGTGCGACATCGCGGTGATCGAGGTCGGCCTCGGTGGCCGGCTCGATGCGACGAATATCGTGACGCCGGAGATCAGCGTGATCACCTCGATCGGGCTGGATCACTGCGAGTTTCTCGGCAACGAGCTGGAACGCATCGCGGCGGAAAAAGCGGGTATCGTGAAATCGGTGTGCCCCGTGGTGATCGGCCGGATGCCGGGCGTGGCGGAGGAGACGATCCGCGAGATCGCGCGGCAGCGCGGCGCACAGGTGATTTCGGTGGCTGCGGAGTTCGGCGAGGATATCGCGGCGTACCCGGAGACCAATCTCGAGGGTGACTATCAGCGGTGGAATGCCGCCACGGCGACGCTTGTCGCGCGGAGGCTCGGCGAGCGCTGGAGGATCACGGAGGAGGTCATCGCGAAGGGGCTGCGGCAGGTCGACTGGCCCGGCCGCTGGCAGCGGGTGCAGCTCGGCGGACGGCTCGCGGTGCTCGACGCTTCGCATAATCCCGAGGGCGCGCAGGTGCTGGAAAAGAATCTCACGCGGCTGGTTGCCGAGACGAAGCGGGCGCCCGTGGTGATTGCGGGAGTGCTTGGCGCCGCGCGGGCCCGCCCGCTGCTGGAGACGATCGCGCGGCATGCGGCGGAGATTCATCTCGTGATGCCGCAGCAAGCGCGGGCTTGCACCTATGAGGAGCTTGAGGCGCTGATCCCGGAGAGTTTTCGCGGGAAAGTGGTGCGCGCGCGCGTAGAGGCTTTATTTCCGCGCGCGGGGGTCTGCACGGCGGGGGGGGCGGAGGATGTGGTGGTCGTTACCGGCTCGATCTATCTTTTGGGCGAAGTGATGGCGCGGCTCGAGCCGGCGCGGGGGCCGGGTGAGGGGCGGTTGCAGGATTTTTGAGGGAGGGTGCTTGCAGCGAAGGCGTGGCTTGAGGGTAGGGCGAACCGTCCCGGTGAGCCGTCGCGATGCAGGGCTGCG
>JAZKEV010000244.1:0-3996 GCA_040386765.1 Verrucomicrobiota bacterium
CACCCAGCCTATCTTGATGCCGCCCTCCTCCGCCGGACTCTTGGGCAGCACCTCGTTCACGATCCACCGTCCTCCGATGCGCAGCATGCCGAAACCCGTGCGGGCCCGCACCTGCGTGCGGCGCTCCCGTGCATCACGCGGCGTCAAAGCCACGGTGTGACTATCCCCAAGCGGGGCCAGCATCGCATTCAGCACGGTGTAGAGTTCCGCCTCGTCCTTCGCCGCGGCGGCGCGCGGCGCAAATTCCCTGGCCGCCGCATCCCACTTCTCGCCGCGCGTCTTCGGGTCGTAGTGCTTGCGGTTCACGAGATCCCACACGGCATTGAAGACGCGAAGATTTTCCCGCGCGCGCGTCTGCTGCTCCTGCGGCAGCGCGTCGAGCGAGACCGAGGCAGGCGGCACCGTCGCACAGCCACCGGCCAGCAAAAACGCCAACAACAGGAGAACCGGCAAACGTAGGAACGGCATCACGGGTAAAGACCCCGCCTACCGTGGGAAATGTTCCCCCCTCCGCGCAAGCACGCAGCGCATTCGGAAGGTAGGGCGGTTTATCATTAAACCGCCGCGCCCTCGGGGTGCGTACCTCCTGAGCGGCGTGTTGGGGCATGGTTTAAAATGGTTGTCATTCTGAGCGCAGCGAAGAATCCACGCGTGCGCAGGCGGCAGGGTGTCCGTCCCCGTGGATTCTTCGCTGCGCTCAGAACGACAACCATTTTGAACATCGCCGGAGGCGAACGGAGCTTCCGTGGCGCTCGAAAATGCGAAAGGGCGGGTTAAAACCCGCCCTACTTCAGACGGCCGGAATTTGTCCCCTACTTCTTCGCCACCGGCAGCCGTCCGCCTACCGACTTCAGATATGCGTCCAACTGCTGACGGAGCTCTTTCCGTTTCGCCGCGTTGGTTGCGGCGAGGTCCTTCTGCTCGCTGGGGTCGCTGGCAAGATTGTAGAGCTCGTCGCGATCGTCCTCGTAGAAATGCACGAGCTTGAAATCGCCCATGCGGATCGCCGATTGCGGCAGCGTCTTGCTGGTCTCGAAATCGTCGATGCCAATGCCGTTTCGCGCCTTCGCGTAGCCTGCCTCGGGATGATAATACGGGAAATGCCAGACGAAGGGCTGGGTGCGCTCCAGTTCCTTTACCGTCCCGAACCACACCGGCGTCACGTCCACGCCGTCGCGAGGGATCGAGGCATCCGGCGTTGTTTTCGCCACCGCACAGAGCGTCGGGAAAAGATCGGCCCCGATGACCGGCGTCGCCGTCACGGCGCCCGCCTTCACGCGGCTGGGCCAGCGCACGAACATCGGCACCCGCACGCCGCCTTCGTACACATTCCACTTGCTGCCGCGGGCCGGGCCGTTGGCGGAATACTCCGGGTGGCCGCCGTTGTCGGCGGTAAAGATCACGAGGGTGTTCTCCGCGAGCTTGAGGTCGTCGAGCTCCTTCAAGACCCGACCCACCAGATGGTCGAGCGTCTCCACCATCGCGCCAAAGGCGGCGCGGCCCTCGTCGGCACCGGCTGGCAGCCGCTTGCGGTACTTTTCCTCCAGCCACTTTGCGCGGGTCCGCACCGGCGTGTGCACGTAGTAGTGCGAGAGCACGAGGAAGAAGGGCTCGGCCTTCCGGCGGCGAAGGAAGTCGATGGCCTTGTCCGTGAGCGCATCGTCGCCGTAGTCGCCGTTGGCGAGCGGCGGCTGAGGCGCCTTTCTCTCGGTGCCGCGGCCCTCGCTGTACGGGTGGCTGCCAAACTCGCTGTCGCCCTCGGCGAAGCCCTGCTGCAGCGGGCCGTGCGTCGTCGACCACCCTAGGTAGCCGCCGTTGTGCTGGCTCACGTGCCACTTGCCGTAGTAGCCGGTGCGGTAGCCGGCCTTCGTCAAAGCCTCGCCGATCGTCACTTCTTCCAGCGGCAGGTTCAACGGATAAGGCGGCGTCGCCAGCGGATGATCCGTGTCGACTTTCGTTCCCGGTTCCTTGGTGACAAATTCGAAACCCAGCCGCGCCGGGGAACGTCCCGTCAGCATCGCCACGCGCGAGGCGGAGCAGATCGGTGCGGAGGCGTAAGCCTGGGTGAACCGCATGCCCTGCGACGCCAGGCGGTCGAGATTCGGCGTATCGTGCCAGGCATTCCCGTAGACGCGCAGGTCGTGCCAGCTCAGGTCGTCCGCCAGGATGAAGACGATGTTGGGCCGCGCCGCCGTATCCGCCGCCGCGATACGCTGCGCGCCCGCGAGCATGAGGATGACGGCACACCAGGTAATAAAACGATGCATAGGGGTTCGCAGCGAGCAGAGCGACGGCGCCTCACCACGGCAAGCGCGCGTCCGGCCCATGTTAGGGTGTGTTTTCAAAAATAGTTTGTCATTCTGAGCGCAGCGAAGAATCCACGCGTGCGAAGGCGGCATGGTGGTCCGTTCCCGTGGATTTTTCGCTGCGTTCAGAATGACAGAGGTAAGAGGGGGCGCTTGATTTCGAAAGCAGGCCTTAGCGCCCGCCCGCTTTTATCGCGGGCCAGCGCCCGCTCGCCGCGGCGATCTCCTGCACCTGGCCGCCGAGCGACTTCACGTCGCTCGCGTAGCGCGAGTCGTTGACGCGATTTACCGTCTCCGCGGGGTCGGCTTTGTGGTCGTAGAGTTCGCGCGCGAAAAGAGCTCCGGTCGTGAGGTCGCGCCACTCGACGTAGCGGAGCTGAGGCGTCCGCACCGTGTAGCCCATGTGCGTGGCCTTGCCGTAAGAGGGGTGCGGATGCTGCGAAATGGCGATCGGCTTCCCGGCGCGTTTCGGATCACGCAGGAGCGGCGCAAAGCTCTCGCCCTCCACGCCCATAGCCGCCGGCAACCCGCAGAGGTCGGCGAGCGTGGGATAAACATCGAGCAGTTCGACGAGCCCCATCGCCCGTCCGCCACCGGCGATGCCGGGAGCCGCCACCAGCAGCGGCACGCGCGTATCGAGTTCGTAATTGGAGGTCTTCGCCCATAGGTCGTGCTCGCCAAGGTGGAAGCCGTGATCGCTCCAGAAAACGATCACCGTGTTCTTCGCCAGCCCCAGCCGGTCGAGCTCGCCGATCACCCGGCCCACCTGCGCATCAAGGAAGCTGACGCCCGCGAGATAACCATGCCGCAGCTCTGCGATCAGCTCCGGAGAGAGCGGACCCTCTTCCGGCACGCCACCGTAGCCGCGGACTTCCTTCGAGGGATGGCCGGCGATGGGCGGCGCGCCCTCGGGCATGCGGGTGAAACCGGGAGGCTTCAGCTTGGCGCGGTCGTAAAGATCCCAGTACTTCTTCGGAGCATTGAAGGGCAGATGCGGTTTCCAAAAACCGACCGCGAGGAAGAACGGCTGATCGCGCTTTGCCGCCAGCACGCGAAGCTTCTCGCACGCCGCGGTCGCGATCTTTCCGTCGAAATACGCCTCGTCCGGCACATCGAGCCGCTGCATCGCCCCGCCCTTTGCTTTCGGGTTCGTCGGGTCGTCCTGCCAGTGCGCGCCCTCGGCAAAGAGCGGCGGCTCCGACCATGAGCGGGGATCGCAGAAGGGAATCGGCGGCTTCGTGCCCGACTCGTTGTGGAAGATCTTGCCGATATCGATCGCCGTGTAGCCGTGCTGCTTGAAGTGCTGCGGCAACGTGACGACTTCCGGCAGCGCCTGGCGAAAATGCGTGCGCAGATCCCAGACCTTGAGCGTGTCGGGGCGGCGGCCCGTCATGATCGAGGCGCGCGAGGGATTGCAGACCGCCTGCTGGCAATACGCGCGCTCGAACAGCACGCCGCGCCGCGCGAGTGCGTCGAGATTGGGCGTCTTCGCCTCGGTCGAGCCGTAGCTGCCCAGGTCGGTGCGCAGATCGTCGGCGGCGATGAAGAGGACGTTCGGGCGCGGGGCGGGTGCGGCGGTGAGGGCTGTCGCGCAGAGGAGCGCGAGACTGAGAAGCAGGAAGGCGGGGCGTTGGCGGTTTATCATTATGCTTATGCGACTGTCTTAGCGGCGGGCGGATATCCTGAGCGG
>JAZKEV010000245.1:0-4659 GCA_040386765.1 Verrucomicrobiota bacterium
GTAGGCCTTGCCATTGGCTTTGGCGAGCTCCTTGAGGAAGTGATCCGCCAGCACTGGGATATCCTCCACCCGCTCGCGCAGCGACGGCACGTGCACCGGGAAAACATTGAGCCGGTAGTAGAGATCCTGGCGAAACTCGCCCTTGTTCACGTAGCTCAGCAGATCGCGGTTCGAGGTCGCGAGGATGCGCACGTTGACCTTGATCGTGCGGCTGCCGCCGACGCGCTCAAACTCGCGCTCCTGCAGCACGCGCAGCAGCTTCGCCTGGAGGCTCGCGGGGATCTCGCTCACCTCGTCAAGCAGCAGCGTGCCGTTATTCGCCAGTTCGAAGCGGCCTTCGCGGCGCTCCGTCGCGCCCGTGAAGGCGCCGCGCTCGTGGCCGAAAAATTCGCTCTCGATCAGGCTCTGCGAGACGGCCGCGCAGTTGACCTTGATGAAGGGCTGGCCGCGCCGCGGGCTGCGCCGGTAGAATTCGCGCGAGATCATCTCCTTGCCCGTGCCGCTTTCGCCCGTGATCAGCACCGTGGCATCCGTCGGCGCCACGCGGTCGATCAACTGCCGCAACCGCATCATCGCCGGACTCCGGCCCACCAGCAGCGCGTCGTCGTCCTCCGGATCGTCGCTCAGGAGGTTGTTGACCTTCACCAGCTGGCGATAGGTCTGCGCTTTCCGCAGGATCATATCGATCTGCGAGGGCGAGAACGGCTTGAGCACGTAGTCGAAGGCGCCCGCGCGCATGCACGAAACCGCCGACTCGATGGAACCAAACCCGGTCACCATCACCACCAGCGGGCGTTCCGGCATCGTGGCCACCTGTTCGAGGAACTTGAGTCCGTCGCCGTCCGGCAGCCGGAGGTCGAGCATCATCAGATCGAAGGGCTCCTTGGCCAGGCTCGCCTGCGCCTGCGCGAGATTGTCCGCCACCGTTACCGGCAGCTTGTGGCGCATGAAGATGCTCTGAAGGAGATTCCGGACGACCAAATCGTCTTCGACGATCAGGATTTTCTCAAATGACATGAGCTATGGCGCAAGGGTGGCAGCGATTAAAAAGCGTCTGCCGCGCCAGTTCAAACAAATGTTAACCCCCACCCCACTTTACATGCGCCCGGGAGAGCGATTCAGCAGCGCGGCCACTTTCTGCTCCACCTCGGAGATCCGGAAGGGCTTGGCCAAAAAGTCGGTGATGCCATCGTCAAGCGTCTTCTCGATCCCGCATTCGCGCCCGCTGGTCAGCAGCACGGGCAGGCCCGGCACGCAGCGGCGCAGCACGCGGAAAAGCCCGGTGCCATCCGAATCCGGCAACTTGCAGTCGAGGATCACCAGCCGGATCGATGCGGAATGCCGCATGAAGGTATGGATGCACTCAGCCCCATTCTTTACTCGCAACACTTGCCGGCTCTCGCGTGCGAGAATTTGCACAAACAATCCGGCCACCGTATCGTTGTCTTCGACCAACAGCACGTACTCACCCCCGTCGGCATGCGACGTGGAAAAAAGTTCGTCCCGCTCGGGAGTGATCAAGGCCGCGCTGGAAGCTGCCATACGCCTAGTTTTCGGGCCAAATGAGATTTAATGAAGAAAATTCTTAAAGTTTTCCTCCCCGGGTCCGATGTAGCTTAATTGCAATGCGCCTACTCTCCGTACTCACCGAGATTGAGAAAGCCCTGATCGCCGAATCGCCCGTGGTCGACGGTGGCGCCTGGGAAACGAATCGCATGGTCAACTTCAACCACGGACTCGCACGGTTGACGCTCAACCCGCGTCCCGGCAACGAGCTACCCATTGCCGGTGGCACCATCTTTCTGCAGTCCTTTGTGCTGGCCGACGGCTCCCTCTGCTTGAAAGCAAACCTCAATTGGAAGGGCAGCGATGCGTTCCCGGTAATCGCAGTGTACTCGACGCCCACCATAAACTGGAAGCTCGAGGCCTCCCGCATCGCAAGCACTTGGCTGGAAGGTCCGCCTGCCGCGGTCGTTACAACCTCGGAGCTCCAGACCGAGCCCGCCCAACTCCCCCGCTTGGCGGCGATGGCCAGCTAAGGCGTGTGCCTTTTAGGGAGCTGCGGTCGTCTCGGTCACATTTCCCTGATGGCGGTCGGACGACCGCCGCTACCTGATTGTAGGAGCGGCTTTACGCCGCGACGGAATGAGGACTGGTATCCGAGACCAAGCCCTGCGACCCAATCCTCTGAACCGGAAATTCGAAAATAGCTGGAAGATTGCAGACAGCTCTTTCCGACTTTCCCGATCTTCCTGTTCAATTTGTTTCTTCGCTCAGCGCTTCATTTCCGCCGCACGTAAACATAATACGCACCCGCGATTTCCTTCCCCTCTGCATCGCGGAAGGCAGTGCGCAAATCGATTCCGCCGCGCGAAAGCTTGAGGGTAAACGTCGCTGCCTTGTCATCGGCGCTTACGGTTTTCTCCAGGCGCGTACCGCCGATCTCCGCGACCGCGCTCGCGATCGGAAACGCCAGGCCCTCGCGGACCTTGCCATCGTGCACCTTGTCGGCCGGGCGGCCGGCGGTGAGCGGAGCGTCGATTTCGACCGGCCAGCGGCGCAGCGCAAATTCGTACTCGCCGTCGCGCTCGACGAAAAGCGTCCATGTGCCATTCTTCTTTGCCGTGCGCACTTGCAGCTGCTGGTCGAGAAACACATCTCGCCACTCGCAGGGCGAGAGCAGCGTGGGATTCTCCTGCTCCGCGCCGATGTGCACCGGCGAGAATTCGTTCATCCGCGGCTCCACCCCAGCCCACCAGCGCGCGTAGTGCTCGCGCATCCGCGCGACGATCTCCGGGTGCTCCGCGATGACGTTGCTCTTCTGCGCGGGATCGGCGGCGAGGTCGTAGAGTTCCTTGTCCTGCACGAGGCGCCAGCGCTTCCACAGCACGAGCGCATCGCCGCGCGCGGGCACGGAATTGTTCAGCCGGGTAAACTGCGTCACGAGCATCCGCTCCGGCAGCGCCTTCGTCTCGCCGCGCAAGAACGGCGCGAGACTGGTGCCGTCGAGCGCGAGCTTCGCGGGGCGGGCGACGCCGCAGAAGTCGAGCAGGGTCGGCAGCACGTCCTGCACCTGCGTGAGCTCCGCGATATCGCGCGGTGCACCGAGCCGCTCCGGCCAGCGCACGAAGAAGGGCACGCGATGGCCGCCTTCGTAAAGCCCGACCTTTTTCCCGCGCATACCGGCATTGAAGACGGTGTCGCCCGTCGCCGTGCCGTTGTCGGTGAGGAAGATGAGAATCGTATTCTCGCGCAGGCCGGTCTCGCGGAGAAATGCGTCGAGCCTGCCCACGTTCTCGTCGAGGTTCGCGATCATCGCGAAGAAGGACGCGATGTTGTGCGGGTGTTTTCGATAAGGCTCGCGGTAGTGGTCGGGTACGAAGAAGGGGCCGTGCGGAGCGTTGAGCGGGAGGTAGCAGAAGAAGCGCTCGCCGCGGTCCGCCTGCCCTTTCATCCACGTCATCGCCTCGCGGAAAAAGGCATCCGTGCAGTAGCCCGGCACCTGCTCGCGCCGGCCATTGCGCATGAAGGTGTCGTCGAAGTAGTCGTTGTTAAAAAAATCCGGCGCCGACGAGATGTGTGACGAGGGAAACCATAGCGACTCCTGGAAGCCGCGGTCCTGCGGGCGATACGGGTAATTGTCGCCGAGGTGCCACTTGCCGAAAATCCCCGTGCGATAGCCCGCCGTGCCGAGCAGCTCCGCAAGCGTGGGAAACTCCCGACGCAGCATCGCACGGCCGCTGCTCACATTCATCGCGCCATTCCGCATCGCATCGGTGCCGGTCATCAACTGCGCCCGCGTCGGCGTGCACATCGGCGCCACGTGGAAATCGGTGAGCCGCACGCTCTCGCCGTGCAGCCGGTCGAGATTCGGCGTCTTCAGCACGGGATGCCCGTGCACCGACAGGTCGCCGTAGCCCTGATCGTCGGACATCACGAGGATCACATTGGGCCGCGCCGCCGGTGCGGCGGCGGCCATCGTCGCGAACGCGACAACCATCACGAGGAGCGCGGCTACGGCCCTGCGGGCCAAGGGGTATGGGGAACGCACGTCTGTAAACTAGAGCCGCGGTCGCAGCCGTCGAAGCCTTTCTGGGGTTGCTGCCAGCCCGACAAAACCCCAATTCATCGCTTCATGCTTCGCCCGGTTCTCGCCCTCCTCGCCCTCTCCATCGCCTCGCTCGCCTCCGCGGCCGACACGATCCGCGTGATGTCGTACAACATCCACCACGGCGAAGGCATCGACGCCAAACTCGACCTCGAGCGCATCGCCAAGCTCATCGTCGACGCCAAGGTCGACATCGTGGGCCTGCAGGAAGTGGATAAGAACACCGGCCGCACCCAGAAGCGCGATCTCCCCGCCGAGTTGGCGAAGCTCACGGGCATGACCGTCCACTTCGAGAAAAACATCAATCACGACGGCGGTGAGTACGGCAACGCCACCCTCACCAAATTCCCGATCAAGCGCGCGAAGAACACGCACCTGAAATCTTTCAACAACGGCGAGCAGCGCGGCGTGCTCCAGCTCATCGTGAACGTGCGCGGCCGCGACGTGCTCTTCATGAACACGCACCTCGATGCCCGCAAAGAGCCCGTCGAGCGCGAGCACAGCGCCACGGAGCTGAAGCAGATCGTCGCCGCCGCGGGTACGATGCCCGT
>JAZKEV010000246.1:0-9153 GCA_040386765.1 Verrucomicrobiota bacterium
GGGGTTGGCGGAGTCGACGGGTCAGGCGGCGGCTCGAAATGGACGTCCGTTAGCTTTGAGCTGGCGGGGCGTCTGACAATTCGCCGTCAACTTGTATCGTTGAGCAAGCGCCGATTTCGACTCAACTCGCGGCCCGATGCAGAACTTGATGGAAGAAGCGATGCGGTGGTTTGGGCCGGAAGATACGGTCGCGCTGAGTGAGATCCGGCAAACCGGTGCCGTGGCGGTGTTTTCGGCGTTGCACGCGGTGCCGTATGGGGAGGCGTGGCCGGCCGAAGCGATTGGGGAGCGGAAGCGGGAAATCGAGGCGGCAAGGCTGGCGTGGCGCGTCGTCGAATCGGTGCCGGTGCACGAATCGATCAAAACGCGCGCGGGGGATTTTGAGCGCTGTATCGAGAATTACCGCGTGACGCTCGAGCGGCTGGGCGCGGTGGGCATCGAAGTGGTGGTCTATAATTTCATGCCGGTGATGGACTGGGTGCGGACGGATTTGCGGCACCGGCTGTCGGATGGCTCGGAGGCGCTGCTCTACGATCCGAAGAAATTCGCGGCCTTCGATCTTTTCGCGCTGGAACGACCCGGAGCGGAAAACGACTGGAGCGCGGAGTTGCAGGCGGCGGCGCGGATATTCTGGGATTCGCAGACGCCGGTGGAGCGCGCGGCGTTCACGCAGCAAACGCTGGATTTGTTTCCTGGCGTGAAGCTGGGGCTGACAGTGGCGGATTTTCGGGCGATGCTGGCGCGTTACGCGGCAATCGACGCGGAAAAACTGCGCGAGCACCTGCGGTTGTTTCTCGAAGCGATTGTGCCGGCGGCGGAGAAGGCGGGGGTGCGGCTGGCAATCCATCCGGACGATCCGCCATTCAGCGTGCTGGGGCTGCCGCGGATCGTGTCGACCGAACACGATCTGCGCGCAGTGACGACGATGGTGGAGTCACCGGCGAATGGACTCTGTTATTGCACGGGTTCGCTCAGCGCGCGGGCGGACAACGATCTGGCGGGGATCGTGCGGCGGCTTGGTTCGCGCATTCACGCGGTGCATCTGCGCAGCCTGCAACGCGAAGCCGGGGGCGTCTTCTACGAGGCGAACCACCTCGAAGGCAGCGTGGACATGCCGGCCGTGGTGCGCGCGCTGCTGGAAGAGCAGGCGGCGCGGCAACGGAGCGGACGGCGGGACTGGCGCGTCGCGCTGCGGCCGGATCACGGGCACATGATGCTCGACGATTTCAAGCGGCCGGCGCCGGCGTGTCCGGGGTATCCGATTATTGGGCGCATGCGGGGGCTGGCGGAGCTGCGCGGGCTGCAGCTGGGGATTTCGCGGATGTTGAAAGGCTGAATGTGGAAAGCGGGAAAGCAGGAAAAGTCGCCAAGCACGGGACGGCTCGAGGTGATTGTTTCCCGCTTTCCTGCTTTCCACATTAAATTTGTATGGGTGTTTCCTTAATGGAAGTCGTGTGAGGTTTGGGTGGGGAGCTCCGCTTCGCGCAGGGGCTCGATCGTTTCGGCTTTCACGTGCTGCACGCCGGAGACGTTTTGCAGCGGGCCGGTGATGCGCAGTGCGGGTTCCTGCGTAATGGTAAGGCGGAGACGCTCGAAGAGCGCGGGGACGACGACGGCGTTGGCGATGCCGGTTTCGTCCTCGAGGCTAATGAAGACGAAGCCCTTCGCGGTGCCGGGGCGCTGGCGGCAGATGACGGCACCGGCGATGGTGACACGCAGGCCGTTGGGCGTCGCCTTGAGATCTTTGGCGGGTGTGACGTCGGTGAGGCGCGTGCGAAGCGTGGCCATCGGGTGCTCTTCCGTCGTGAGGCCGAGGCCGAGGAAATCGGCCTGGAGTTCTTCGGAGTGCGACATGGCGGCGAGCGGAGAGTCGTCGCGGTAGGCGTCGGCGAAGTGTTTGAAAAGCGCTTCGTCGTCGGACCAGGCGGCTTCAACTTGCCAGAGGGCCGTGCGCCGACTGGACGAGAGGGCGTTGAGAGCGCCGACGGCAGCGAGGGCGCGGCGCTCGGTCGCGGTGAAATTCGTGCGGCGGAGAAAATCGTCGAGCGAGGTGAAGGGAGCGGCATCGCGCGCGGCGAGAGCGGCCGCGACGGTGTCCTGGTGGATGCCTTTCACGTAGCGCAGGCCGATGCGGATGAGGCCTTCGCCTTCGACGGTGCATTCCCAGCGGGAGGCGCAGACGCAGACGGGGTTCGCCTGCAGGCCATGGCGACGGCCGTCCTGAATCAGAGTGGCGGCAGAGTAGAAGCCCATCGGCTGGTTGTTGAGGAGACTGGCGTAGAATTCGGCGGGGCGGTGGATTTTCAGCCAGGTGCTGGCGTAGGCGATCATCGCGAAGCCGATGGCGTGAGATTCGGGAAAGCCGTAGGCGGCGAACGATTGGGCCGAGGTGACGATCTTCTGGACGACGAGGTCGCTGTAGCGCTGTGCGCGTAACGCGGTCGTCAGTTTGGCGAGCGCTTTTTCGAGCCGGGCGGTGCCCTTGGTGAAGCCCATGGCGCGACGCAGCTCTTCCGCTTCGGCACCGGTGAATTTGGCGACGGCCATCGAGATCTCGAGCATCTGCTCCTGGAAGAGGATGACGCCCATCGTGCGCTCCAGGATTGGCTTCACATCCTTCTCGATGCTGGGATCGATGTAGTCGGGTTTCTCCAGGCCTTCGCGCCGGCGGATGAGTGGATGCACGAGGTTGCCAGTGATGGGGCCGGGCCGGACGATCGAAACCTGCATCGCGAGGTCGTAGAGGTCCTTGGGCTTGAAGCGCGGCAGCGTGGCCATCTGAGCCCGGCTCTCGATTTGGAAAACTCCGACGGTATCGGCGGCGCGAATTTTTTCGTAAGTGAGCGGATCGTTTTCGGGAATGTCGTCCATCGTGTGCGGTCCCTTGCCGTCGGGACGCCTGGCGCAGAGCTCGATCGATTCCTGCATGACGGCCATCATGCCGAGGCCGAGGAAATCGATCTTCACGATGCCGAGGTTTTCGCAGTCGTCCTTGTCCCACTGGCAGACGCTGCGGTCGGGCATGGTCGCTGGTTCGAGCGGGACGACTTTGTCGAGGTGGCCGGCGCAAATGACCATGCCACCGGAGTGCTGGCCGAGGTGACGGGGGAGCGCGCTGGCGCGGATGTAGCTCTGCAGTCTCACCATGGCGGCGGCGCGCGGGTGGTCGTGGGCGATGCCGGACATCGCGAGCTGTTGCTGGAGCTCCAAGGTTTGAGGGAAATCGCCGTTGGCGTAGAGACTGGAGAAGCGATCGAGGGCGTCAGGGCCGAAGCCGAGGACCTTGCCGATTTCGCGCACGCTGTTGCGACCCCGATAGGAAATGACATTCGCGGTCATGGCGGCGCCGCGGCGGCCGTAGCGCGAATAGACTTCCTGGATGACGCGCTCGCGCCGCTCGCCGCTGGGAAAATCGAGATCGATGTCGGGCCATGACGGCTTGCCGTCCTTGCCGACGCGGCTGTCGTTGAGGAAACGATCAAAGAGCAGCCGATGCTTCACGGGATTCACCGCGGTGATCCCGAGCATATAACACACGGCGCTGTTGGCGGCGCTGCCGCGGCCCTGGACCAGGATGTTGTTTTGGCGCGCCCAGTCGCAGATATCCCAAACGATGAGAAAATAACCGGAGAACTTCAGTCGGGCGATGAGCGCGAGCTCCTTGTTGAGCTGGGCTTCCAATTTGGCGGAAAGCGGGCCGATTTTCCGGTGCGCGCAGGCGAAGGTTTGTTCGCGCAAGTAGGCGTCCATCGACTGGCCGGGCGGGGTGGTGAACGTGGGGAATTCATAGCCGAGATTCTCGAGCGTGAAGTCGAGGCGCTGAGCAAGGCGCACGGAGTTGGCGACGGTTTCCAGGAGGTCGGCGAAGAGGTCGGCCATCTCGGCGGCGGACTTCACGTGACGTTGCGCGTTGATCTCGAGCCGGCGGCCGGCGGCGTCGAGGGTGGTGTGGTGTCGCAGGCAGGTGAATACGTCGGCGACAATGCGATGCGCGGGGATGGCGTAGTTGACGCCGCCGGTGGCGAGCAACGGGAGGCGATGCGCGGCGGCGAGATCGCGGAGGAAGGTGTTTTCGCGTTCTTCGCCGCGGAGGCGGTGGCGCTGGAGCTCGACGAAGAGACGAGCCTCGGCCGGATCGGTGGCATGGCCGAAGATGGCCGTGAGCTGGTCGAGGGCGGTGTTGGCCGCGGCGGCGCCCTGCGTGCGCCAGGCGGAGCGCACCGGGCCTTCGGCGTCGCCGGTGAGTGCGATCAGACCCTCGTTGAAACGAGCGAGCTCGTCCCACGTGGCGAAACACGGGCGCTTGCGTTCACGGGGATCGGGGGCGTGTGGGTCTTTGGCGTGGTCCGGCGGGTGAGCGCAGGCATCGACGAAAGAGGGCGAGGCGCTAGTCCCGTCGCTCACGCGGCGGGCTACGGTCGGAGTGCGCTCGGTGAGCTTCGCCTCGGTGATGAGCTGGCAGAGATTTTGGTAGCCGCGCTGCGAGGCGGCGAGAAGGGGGACGACGGTGCCGTCCTCCATCGTGATCTCGGCGCCGACGCGCGGGCGGACGGCGAAGTCGTTTTCGTGGGCGCTGCTGTAGAAGCGTGGAGCCCCGTAGACGCCGTCGCGATCGAGCAGGGCCATCGCCGGCAATGCCAGCTCCAGGCCGCACCGGAGGATGTCTTCGGGCAACGAGGCACCGCGAAGAAAGCTGAACGCGCTGCGGGCGTGGAGCTCGGCGTAGGGTTGCGAGCTGGGGCGCGAGCGCGTTGGGCAGGTGAGGCGCGCGGGCGGCTCTTGGGGGGGCGTGACGGCGTTGGGGGCAGCCATGACTCAGCGCGAATATTGCGCTAAACCCGCGAAATATTCGCCCTCCGAGCCGACTACCTCGGGACTAACCTTCCGCTGGGTCGGCCGACGACGAGCGGCGGGAATTTCAACGTGTTTTTGGCTGCGGCTCATAAGATTTCCGGGTCAGTCGTATTCGCCTTCGATGAAGTAGTCGGGGCCGACGCGCAGGAGGCGGTAGAAACCGCCCTCGGCGAGCGTGATGTCCCACTCCGTGCGCGACCACGCGCGGTCGGCCTGCCACCAGTCACCGCTGGTTGGATACGGAGTGCTGCGACCCGAAATTTCCCCGCGAATCAGGTGCGACCAGATGTAAGCGGAGCCTTCCAGTTCGTTGACTTGCACCGGCAGTGGAGGACGGAAGCGGTGGAGCACCAAGCCCAGGGGCGGATGCACGGGGTCCGGGGCGGGAGACGGAATCACTGGTGAAGGAGGCACGAGTTTGAAAGCGTCGGGACGATGCGTGTCCTCGGGCTGGGGCGTGCCGACGCGTTCCGGGCCGACGAGCGCGCTGAGGCGGGCGAGCGTTTCCCCGAAACCGTGGGGATCGCGCAATCCGGTTTCGAAGAGGCCCTGCTGGCGGACGAGCGGGCGGGCGGGCGTAAGGGCGAGGGCGAGGGCGCGGATCGATGCGGCGGTGGTGAGCGACTCGAGGTGCGTGTGCAGGGCCCGAAACAGAATCTCCGGATCGGCCGTGGGCTCGGGGAGCCGTAAGCTGCGAACGTGCTGGGTCTCGTCCTCGAGCGTGAGCGTGAGCTTGAGCTCGGCGGCGACGTGCTGGCTGGCGCGCAACTCGAGGGCGAGCCGATCGAGAAAACGACGCAGGATGAAGAGCAGCGGCTCGAGGGTTTCGATTTCGGTCTCGAACTCCATCGCAGCGGCAAAGGCCTGCGGCGGGATGACCGGGTGCAACGGGCGGTGCGCGCCGCCGCTGGCGCGTTGCCAGAGCGCGAGGCCTTGGCTGCCGAAGCGGCGGACGATCTCGTCGCGGGGCAAGGCCGTGAGATCGCCGAGCGTGCGCAGACCCCAGTTGTGGAGGACGGCGGCGAGCTCGGGCGCAGGATCGGCGGCGGCGAGCGGGAGTGGGGCGAGGAAGCCGGCGACGTCGGTGACGTGCAGGACGGGTTGAGCATTGCCGATTGGCGATGGGCGATTGCCGATGGCCGAGCTCGCATGGCGCGCGGCGTAGAGCGCGAGGAGAGGAGTGCGGGCGAGACCGGCAGTGGCGGAGAAGCCCAAGAGGCCGAGCTCGCGCACCGCCGCGTCGCAGGTGGGCGCGAGTTTTGCCGGATCGATGCCCTTCAGGTCCGCGGTGCAGACGCCCGGCGCGGTGTCCTCGATGAGTGGCGAGAGCGAGAAACCGACGGCGAGCTGTGCGGCGCGCGCTTCGTTCTCGGCCGCGGAATGTGGGGCGCGAATGATGAGCGCGGGGCAACGCGCGACGGCTTGAGGCGCCGTCATCCCGAGCTCCACGCCGGTGGCGCGAGCGGCGGGATTGGTCGCGAGGACCACCGATTTTTTGCTGTCGCGGGAGAAGAGTGCGGCCGGATCTGCGAAGGGGCGATCCGAGGTGGTGCGCAGGATGGCGTGGAGCGCGAAATCGGCGATGTGCAGGACGGCGAACATTAGGTATGGCTGGTAGCGGCGGTCGTCCCGACCGCCATTCCGGTGCAACAGCCGTCGGGACGGCGACCGCTACCTTCCAGCCTGGAAAATCCATCCCGGCGCCAACCAAGGCATGAGTCACAGAGGACACGGAGCACAGACACAACGGCCACAGAGTAAGACCGTGGGTTTGGCTCGGTGGACTCTGTGTCGGAATTCGGTGCGCTCTGTGGCAAAAAAATCGTCACGAAAAGTGCGAAATATTCAGACTAGCCGGCGGCAGCCTGGAGTCGCTGGCGCTGCAGCGTGGGAGCGAGCGCGATGGTGAGCGCCCGGCGTTCGCGGTCGAGGGCAGGGAAGGCATGCGAAGCCTCGAGCGCGAAACGGACTTGCGCACTCGGCACGGAGGCGCGCGGAGTCGTGACCACGAGCGCGAGATCGGTGGGCTCGACGGCGCGCTGGAGCCGATACCATTGCGGGCCAGGGATGCGGCGCAGATCGGCGGCCGGCGCGCAGCAGAGATCGAGGACGACGAGGCCGAGATTGGCGTCGCGGGCGAGGAGGTCAGCGGCTTGAAGCGCGATGGTCGTGCTCGTGCACCGCACCCAGAGCAGGTGGGCGAGATCGTCTGCGGGATAAGAGCCGGGATCGAAACTATCGTGACTATCGATTAACGCGACGCGTTGACGGACGCGACGGGTGACCGCGAGCAACTGGCCGAGCAGCAGATGTCCGCCGCAACTGGGCGCGGCGCAGACGATCTCGGTGACCGCGGCGATGGGCAGGCCGCCGGCGGCTTCATCGATTGCGGGAAGGTGGGTGCGCAGGGTTCGGCCGGGCGGGCGCGGCGCGGTGGGGAAGCGCTTGGAGAGATCCTCCCGGAGCTGCGCGATGCTTTTGCGCACGACAGACATGACGACTTGCGGGAAGAACGTGAAGGAGAGCGCGAGAGGTCACGAAGACGTCTCAGGTGAAAATGCAGTGGAAACGCGGAGATCGCGGAGGAGACGAAGATGAATCTCCAAGGTGGAACTGTTTCGACAAACTCAAGGCCCCGAGCCCGGCGAGGGGCGGCATGACCCAAGCCGCTGGTTTGGAGGCGACCGAATCGCATTTGACGTTCGATGCCCCGAAGCGACTTGGGGTGGCTTGAACTCAAGCGGCTGCCTGGCACGCCGCTTCCGCGGCGAACGGCACGTGAAGCCGTTCCGCTACGGACTCGAACCAGCGGCTTGGGGTCAAGCCGCCCCACCTCGATGCGATGTTCCGACTGAACCACTGGGAGCAAAGAATGGGTGACATCCTTTGCGCTCTCGGCGGACTCCGCGTTGCCAACTTCAGTTGGCTCGATCGTCAGGATGGTGGGTGATGGGCGAGGGGGCTTCGCGCAGCGGCTCCCAGACGCGGAGGACGGAGTGGCGGCGGAAGACGCTGACAAGGCCGAAGGTGTAGAGATCGCGGAGTGTGCCGCGGTGGCTGAGCTGCGAGCGGATGGGAAAAAAGCGCTTCATCCGGGAAGCGGCGGAGATGGCGAGGGTAGACATCGATGGATCGGTTGTGGGCGAAGCAGCAGCTTGCCCTAGGTTGAGGGAGGTGGAGGGAAACGAACGGAGTCGGTCGGTGAGCGACGTTCTCCCGCTGGGTGGCAGCGAAAGGACCGACGGCTAAGGCTACGAGCTACCGGAGCGGAGCAGTCCCACCATCACGCCCTGAATGACGAGCTCGGTGGCGGGCAGAAGATCGGGATAGCGGGGATTCTCGGCGCGGAGGAATGGCCGGCCTCGCTGGAGGAGGTAGCGCTTGAGGGTCGACTCGCCATCGATCAGCGCGGCGACGATGTCTTCCTGGCGCGGCTCGCGCGGCGTGAGGAAGACGGTGTCGCCATCGAGGATGCTGGCGTTGATCATGGAGTCGCCGCGGACTTTGAGCGCGAAGAGCTTGGTGTTGGGCCGCACGCCGAGGGAGATAGTGTCGACGGAGATGTAGCTCTCGGGTTCCTCCTGCTCGGCGGTGATGGCGAAGCCGGCGGGGATGGTGCCGAAGAGCGGGATCTCGGCGAGGGCGCCGCGGCGCGGATGCGACTGGGGCAGGAGACCGCGCGCCTTGCCGTCGAGCCGGCGGAGCGCGCCTTTTTCGGTGAGAGCATCGACGTGACGCTTGATGCCGAATGGGCTGGCGAGGCCGAAGTGCGCCTGGATCTCGCGGAGCGAGGGCGAGACACCGTGCTGGCGGTGGTGCGCGTGAATAAAGTCGAGGACCTGCTGCTGACGGTCAGTGAGGGGCTCGTTCATAGTGTTCAGGTGAACACTTTTTTTGCGGAATGCAATAGCGCGGATCAAAATTTAGAACTGAAAGCGAAATGACCGACGAGGGCCGTCATCCTTGGACGAGTCAGCCGATGTGGTGTAAGCGGAGGGGTCGCGTGCTCCCGCGCGTGACGATCATCGACCCGCGTTTAAGTGCGTTGCGTATCACGGGGCGGTGCGCGCGGATGATGTCGAAGGGTTGACCGAAGTGCTCGAAAGCTCGCTTCGACGTGGCGGTGGATCGTCGGCTCGACGGAGAAATCGTGCTGCGGCTGCGGTGAGGCGCGGCCGAGGTCTAAAAAGGTAAGCCGAACCGTCCTCGGTGAGCCGTCGCGCGGTAGACGTGCGAGGCGCGTGCGGTTTTCGCCCGCCAATAGCGCGACGGCTCGGCGGGACGCCTCGCCCTACCTTC
>JAZKEV010000247.1:0-2429 GCA_040386765.1 Verrucomicrobiota bacterium
CCTTACGGCACACGCCCCTCAAACGTGTGTGTCTACCAATTCCACCACCTGAGCACTTTGAAAAGAGGAAGGCGGACTAAGAGACATCCCAGTGGCCTTGTCCAGCATTGAAACGAAAAAAGCTGCGATGATTTATCTGCCTCTGCCGCCACGGCTTCTGAGCCCTGATTCTAGCGCCTCTGGCGATCGGCGAGCGCGCGGGCAACTTCACCGGCGAAAAAGGGTCCGCGGTAGATCATCCCGGTGTAAAGTTGCACGAGGCTGGCGCCGGCATCGAGCTTCTCGGCGGCGCTTGTGGTATCGGTGATGCCACCGACGCCGATGATCGGCAGGCGGCCCTCCGTCGCGCGGGAGATGTAGTTAATGATTTCCGTGGAGCGTCTCCGGACGGGCGCGCCGCTGAGGCCGCCGGCTTCGTTGACGGTCGCGAACCAGCCGGGGCGCGCGAGGGTAGTGTTGGTCGCGATGATGCCATCGAGCCGGTATTCCGCGATCACGCCGAGCACGGCGTCGATTTGCGGCCAGGTGAGATCGGGCGCGATCTTCAGGAGGATGGGTACGCGTTGTTTCCCGCCGCTGCTGGCGCGGGTGGCGTTGGCCCCGGTCACCGCACTCAACAGCTCGCGCAGCCGGGACTCGTCCTGGAGCTGGCGGAGGTTGGGGGTATTGGGGCTCGAGACATTGAGCACGAGGTAGTCCGCGTAGTCGACGAGCCGCGCAAAGCTTGCGAGGTAGTCTTCCGGGGCGCGCTCGATCTCCGTCACCTTCGACTTGCCGAGGTTGATGCCGAGGGGGATGCGGCGCGCGCCGCGGGGCGGTTGCGTGGCTAGCCGCGCGGCGACGGCTTCGGCGCCCTGATTATTGAACCCCATCCGGTTGATCACAGCCTCTTCCTCTGGATAGCGGAAAACGCGTGGCTTGGGGTTCCCGGGCTGGGCATGGGCCGTCACGGTGCCTATCTCCACGTGGCCAAAGCCGAGCGCTGCTGCCGCTGGCCAGGCCATGGCGTGCTTATCGAAGCCGGCCGCGAGCCCCACGGCGTTGGGAAACGATAAGCCAAACGCTTGCACTGGGCGCTTCGCCGTCGCGGAGCGTTGCGTCCACTCCAGCAACCGGCAAAGAGGCGTCAGGCGACCGAGAAATGCCATCCCTTTCACTCCTAGCTCGTGGGCGTGCTCGGAGTCCTGACGGAAGAGCCACGGCCTCATAATGGCCTCATAATATTTCCCCATGTTACACCACGGTGAAATCCCGCTTGATAATTAGCAAGCATGCCGCCACGCCGAAGCTGCGAACGCGCATGGTTTTCCACTCTGAAAATACCTTTCGCCCCCTCGCGACCTAACTGTCCTTTTTGTGCTTGTTTTTTCAATCTCCGCTCGCACGCTGCGCGAAAAATCCCTCTGACTTTCCCTTTCCAATGGCCAAAGCTACTTCCACTCTCGACTGGTGCATCGTTCGTCTTGGCGACGACCATAATTGGTGGGTCGAGGAGACGAGCGATCCAGTACGCTGGGATGTCGATGGCCTGAGCATCGTCGACCCTCGCCAGATCCAACATCTCATCGAGCTCGTCGATCCGCTCCGCGATTACGGTTTCGATCAGGACCTTTTCGAAGGCGCCTTCATTCCCTTCCGCATCGATAAGGATGTCGGCACCGGCAAGGTCCGCCTGAAGCGCGTGAAGGAATCCATCGTCGAGTCCGAAGAAAAACTCTTCGGCCTTCCCGACATCCTCGACGAGGAAAACGGGCCGTATGCCGATCTGCTCGACCACATCACACGCTGCCGCGTGAAGATGCTGAACGACCTCTTCAACTTCGAGTCGAAGCTTTCCGTCGACGAAGTCGAGGACGAGATCCGCGAGGACCAGAACAGCAATTTCATCCAGGGCAAGGCGGTCCACACCTTCGAGGAGCTTACGGGTATCCTCGACTATATGCCCGCCGGCTACGATGCCGATGAGGAAGCGCCCGCCAAGGGCGTCGAAGACGAGGGCGGCGATGACGACCTGCCCGAACTCGACGAAGCGGAAGAGGAGAAGCTCAAGAACGACGAGTCGCTCAAGTGGGACGAGGACGAGGAAGACAAAGAGAAGGTCGAAGAAGAAGGCGGCGAAAAGAAGAAAGCCGCCGCTGGCGACGATGACCTCGGCGACGACGATGACGACGATGAGGACGAAGACGACGAGGATGAGGATGATGACGACGACGCCGACGAGGACGAAGACGAGAAGCCCAAGAAGAAAACGCGCGGCAAACGCTGAGCGCGTTTAACCTCTCGCAAACACTTACAAACGGCAGCCATTCGGCTGCCGTTTTTTTTTTTGGTGTTTTTCCGGGGCGAGCGCCCGGCGGCGCGTCTTCGAAACTGAAATGAACAGGAAGAGCGGGAAGGTCGGGAAGGTGAATAAGATCGCGTTTCCTGTG
>JAZKEV010000247.1:2439-4111 GCA_040386765.1 Verrucomicrobiota bacterium
TCCCGCTCTTCCTGTTCAAGTGTTTGTCTGGAGCCGCGCAGGTTGAGGCCACGACGGAGCTTGAAAGCCCCGCGACGATGCCACGCATCGCGCTGCGTCTTAGGCTCACGCGCCAGCGCGACGTTGCCTTTTCAAAGGGTTTGGCCCACCAACCACGCACATGTCTCGCCCGCGCTGCGCCATCCTGTGCTCCTTCGTTCTTGCCACGCTGTGGCTTGTCGCCGGATGCGCGTCGGATCGGCCCTCCACGGCCACCAATCCCACGATCCCCACCGCGGCGTCGACTGCCCAGCTCCGACCGGGCGACAGCCTTACGGTGTCGATCCAGGGCGTGCCGGACGCCTCGATCGTCGCGGTGCAGATCGACGAGCAAGGCGTGATCAGCCTGCCCTTCATCGGCACTGTCTCCGCGGCGGGCCTGAGCACCGCCGACCTGTCCCAGCGCCTCCGCGAGACCTACGTCACCAAAAAAATCTACACCGCTGTGGATGTCTCGGTGAGCGTCACCGAGCGCTACATCTACGTCGGCGGCGAAGTGCAGCGTCCCGGTCGCATCGTATGGACACCGGACCTCACCGCCGCCAAAGCGATCCAGTCCGCCGGCGGCTTCACCCTTTATGCGAAGGAGACGGCCGTGAGCCTGATCCGCGAAAAGAACGCGTACCCCGTCGACGTCCGCCTCGCCCAGCGCAACCCCGCCCAGGACCCCCGCCTGATGCCCGGCGATTCGCTGCAGGTGCCGCGCTCGCCGTTTTAGGTCGGGAAAACAGAATCGTCATCGATCGGCGACGCGTCGCGAATCGAGGGCGGATTTTAATCTACCCTTGCGCGTTGCGTTTGCTGAGCACCGCCCGGTCCACGGTGGCAGATCGTACGGCAGCGGCCGCCACTCGCAGTGGCCGCGTGCCGATAACTGCCTGAGCGGGCGTTAGGGATAACGCGCCCTACCTTTCGGTGGGGGTGGGCTTACGGGACTTCGTAGATCTCGATCAACGCGACGCCGGTGGTGGCGTTGATACCGTTGACCTGCACCGTGTAGCTGCCGGGCTGGAGCGTGGTGAGGAGGGCGGCGTCACGTGAACCGGCGGTGAGTTGGAAGGCGCCGACCTGGGTGAAGGCGGCCGTGAGGACGGAGGTGCCGCCCCAGTTGTCGTTGGAGCCGATCGCTGTCGAGCCGGCGAACAGGGTGAGCTGAGGATCGGCGACGACACCACCGACCCCGATGGGCGCGGCGCCGAGGGTCGGACCGATGGCGCGGATCAGGACGTTTTTCCCGGAGCGACCGCCGATCGTGAAACCGGCGGTGAGGCCGGAGCCGAGATGCTTGAGCACGGAGACATTCACGAGCCGCGGAGTCGTGACGCTGAAGGTATCTGAAGGCGTGGCATCGTAGATTTCGGCGATGACGGTGCCGGTGCCAGTGCCGTTGGCGGAGACTTTGACGGAGTTGTTGCCCAGGGCGAAGTCAGCGAAGGTGGCGGCG
This sequence comes from Verrucomicrobiota bacterium, assembly GCA_040386765.1. Taxonomy (GTDB): domain Bacteria; phylum Verrucomicrobiota; class Verrucomicrobiia; order Opitutales; family Opitutaceae; genus ER46. The sequence goes on from JAZKEV010000247.1 coordinate 3,923, forward strand.
TCGCGCGAGCCGGGGCCGGTGTAGTCGAAGGCGCCGACGCTCTTCATGGCGGTTGCGAGCGTGGCGGCGCCGCCCCAGTTGTCGTTGCTGCCGGTGGCGACGGAGCCGAAGAACAGCTCGAGCTTGGGATCTTCGAGGGTGCCGCCGACGCCGAGCGCGCCGAGGGAGGGGCCGGCGGCGCGGATGACG
>JAZKEV010000248.1:0-5787 GCA_040386765.1 Verrucomicrobiota bacterium
ACCGCGGCCACGAGCACCAAGGCGCACGTCAGCGCCCGAAAAGCTGAGAGCCCCACCCTCATGCCTGCTTCGCGCTGCCCACGAGCTCCGTGATCTTGATGCCGAAATTGTCCTCGACCACCACGACTTCGCCGTAGGCGACGAGCTTGTCGTTGACGAACAGCCCGACGGGGTCGCTGGCGTGCTGCGTGAGCTGCACGATCGAGCCCGGGGAGAGCTCGAGCACTTCGCGCATGGGGAGAAGGACCGAGCCAAGCTGCACGGTCACCTTCACCTTCACGTCTAACACAATATCAAGTGACTTTTCGTCCATCAGGTTTGGCATGAGAGGAATCCTCGTTGGGAAGTTTGCGAGTGAGCTGGACGGCAACGCGGTCGGCATCGAGGCCGACGGTGCCGACAAATTTGGGTGTGCCGTTCAGGAGCACGCGGGTGTCGGCGCAGATCGTCGAGGGCATCTCGAGCACGTCGCCGACGCGGAGGCTGGTGATCTCGCGGAGGGAGACCTCGAAAGCCTGCCACTCGGCGCGCACCGGCACATTGATGCGATCGTAAGAGGTCTGCCATTCGGCGCGCTTTACCACCTGGGTGACCGCGGTGTCCTTCTGGCGGCGGGCCTGCATCTTTTTTACGATCGGTTCGATCGTATAGTACGGCACGCCAATCTGGATCTGCTCGGAACAGTCGCCGAAATTACACTCCAGCGCCATCGCGAGCATGATCGCATCGCGCGGCGAGGTCTGGAGGAAACGGCCGTTGTTCTCGTGGCCGATGATAAGCGGACGCAGATCCTGCTCGGTCTTCCACTGGCCGCACCACTCCTCGAGTAGGATCACGATCACATCCTCGATCAGTGCGATTTCGATCTCCGTGAGATACCGCTCGGCCTTCACTGAGTGACCGCGGCCGCCGAGCAGACGATCGGCGATGGTGAGCGCGAGCCGCGGATTGATATCGAGGATGCCGACGCCGACGAGCGGCTCGACCTTGAAGAGGCTGATGTGAGTCGGGTTCGGCAGCGAATCCGTGAACTTCGAATACGTGACCGTGGTGAGCTTGGCCATCTTCAGCCCAAACTCCATGCGGAGATAGAGCGAGAGGCGCGCGCTGAGGTAGCGGATGAAATCCTCGTGGAGGAGCCGCAGCCGGCGCAGTTCCGCTTCGGAGAGGAAGGCGGGATTGCGGAAATCGTACGGCTCGACCTTGGGCGCGATGGCATCGGAGACGACACCCGCAGTCTTCTTGGCCGTCTGGGCTTCCGCAGCCTGCGCCAGCAGCTTGTCGATCTCGGATTGATCGAGAAAGTCGGTTACGGGTTGTTGCGGATCGTCGGCCATGGCGGTCGAAAGTGCAGGAAAGCCGTGAGGCTTACTGGATCACGAAGTCCGAGAAATACACCTGCTCGGCGACCTTGCGGCCGAGAGCCTGGTTGTAAGAGGTCACGAGCCGCTCGCGGATGACGTTCTTCGCGCCGGGTTCCTCGAGGTCGGCGAGCGTCAACGACGACAGCACGTTGAGCGTGACGTCGGTGAGCTTCGGCTTCGCACCGTCGAAGATGGCCTTGATATTGGCATCGGCGCCGGTGACCAGGAAGCTGGTCTTCAGGTAGCGTGTGCCCATGGTGCCGGCGAGATTCACGACGACGTTTTGAAACTCGTAGTTGGGCGCACCCTCTTTCGCATCCTTGCCTTTGCCGTGTGCGCCGCCGCCCGGGGTGGGCGCGGCCGTCTCCGCCGCGGGATGATCCCCGGCGGGAGCGGCGGTAAGCTTTTTCTGGATACGCGGCACGAGGACAAACTCGACCGTCGCCCACGTCGCGGCGGGCGCGAGCAGGAGCGCAGCGATGGCAGGAAGCCAGGCCTTGAAGCCACCGCGGCCGGCCGGAGCGGCCACGGCCACCGGAGAGGCCGGAGCCTCGGCTGCGGCCTCGGGTTTCGCGGAGGATTTGGCGTCGCTTTTCGGAGGAGGAGGCATGGCGCTTCGCGCAGGAGTGAGTTTCGAGGCCGGGCGGTGAGTTGCGGCGCAGAAGGCCGCAACCCGCTCGAATCAGGATCCGATTAGCGCTGCTTCAGGTTGACGATATCCTCGAGGAGGCCGTCTGAAACGGTGATGAGGCGCGAGCCAGCCTGGAAGCTGCGCTGCGTGGTGATCAGGTTGGCAAACTGATCGGTGAGATCGACGTTGGAGAGCTCGAGCGTGCCGGCCTGGATGGTGCCGAGACCATTGTCGCCGGGATTGTTGACGCCGGCGGCGCTCAACGCCGAGGAGCCGGCGGCGGCGCCGATCGGACCGGCGGCGATGAGGCCGGAGTAAAGATTGCCACCCTCTTTCACGAGTGCGGAGGTGTCGTTGAAATTCTGGAGCAGCAGGCGGTTCGTGGTGGCCGAGGTGCCGTCCGAGTAGAACTCGACGACGTTGCCGCTGCGATCCATCGTCACGGACTGGCGCTGCGTGCCGGTCGGAGGCGTGCCGAGCTTGATGTCGCCCACGGTGTTCAGGCCGGTGCCACCCGCGCCCTGCACGCGGAAGCCCTGCGGCGTGACGAGGAAGCCTTCATCCGTCCAGCGGAAGTCGCCGGAGCGCGTCGCATACTCGGCACCGTCGACGGGATTCTTCACGTGAAAAAAGCCCGCGCCGGAAATGCCAAGGTCGGTGTCGCGGCCGGTGGTGGCCAGCGAGCCCTGCCCGTAGTTGGTCGAAACACCCGAGAGCTGCACGCCCGTGCCGACGCCGGCCGCCGAGGTGTTGGAGGTGTTCGTGCCGGAAGGCGCGGAACGCTGGATAATGTTGCTGAAGCTGTCGGAGTACTTCGCCTCGGAGGCCTTGAAGCCCGTCGTGTTTACGTTGGCGATGTTATTGCCGATGACTTCGAGACCCTTCATGAACGTCCGCAGCGCGCTGACGCCGCTGCCCATTGTGCCGATGAGTGACATGGTTGTATTAGCTGAGTGTTGAGATTAAGCCCCACCGGTCGGAGCCGGAACGGGCGCGGGGGTGGGAGTAGGAGCGGTGAGGACTCTGGGCTCCACACGGAGCACAGCGGAAAGGGAGTAAGTCTGGCCGCCCACGACGATCTTGGGCGTGGTGCCTGAGGAATCGACCGCGGTCACGTCGCCACTGGCGGTTTCGCCCTTGCCGGCATCGACGGTCACGCGGTGGCCGAGGTAGGAATTGGCGGCGGTGCGCTGCTGGTCGGCGCGGAGGGCGGACATGTCGCTCACGAGCGCCTTCGACTGCTCGAGCGAGGAGAACTGCGCCATCTGCGCGATGAACGCGGTGTCCTCCATCGGCTTCATCGGATCCTGCACCTGGAACTGCTTCGCGAGGAGCTTCAGGAAATCGTCCTGGCCGAGCGTCTTCTGCGGCACCCGCGAAGGGGAGGTATCGACGCCCTCCGCCGCAGTGGCGTAGGCGGCGGTGGAGCTGGAGATGGCAGAGATGGAGGACATGGGATAGATCAGGCGAACAGATGAAGCCGCTGGGCGGTGCCCGCGGGAGCGAGCGGACGGAAAGAGGAATGCGCGACTGCGCCGCTCGCGGCCGAAGCCGAAGAGCGGGTGGCGTGCGAGCGCGCAAAGGAGGCGAGAGTGGACGAGCCATCGTCCTGACGGGCCGCCTGGCGCTCGTGGCGCTGCGAACCGCTATCGGTCGAGGAATTCGTCGAGGAACGCTCTGAATCTGAGATGACCGCGGGAGCGAGGCGGACGCCGCCGGGCTCACCCGAGCCGGAGGAAACGGCCTGCCACTCGCGCGCCAGCGCCGCGCGCAGCTCGGGCGACTCGGTGCGGAAGGTCGTGCGCACTTCGCCACCATCGAGCTCGACGCGGACTTGGAGGTCGGCATCGCCGACGGAAAATTCCATCTTCACCACCGTCTGCTCGCGCTCTGCGGCGCGATCGATGGTCTGCAGTACGACTTCGACCGCCTGCTGGGCATCGGACACGGCCTCGGGAGCAAGCGCCGCAGCATCGGCCGCCACCCCACCCGACGACTGCACAGCGCTGACGGCGACATCCGCGTATTCAAACGCTGGATGCGACGGCAACGTGGCAGACGCGGTGTGGTGTGGCATGACAGCGGAGGAGTTAGCAACGGCGGTGCCAAGCTCCTTTGATCGTTTCGTAACCTGCTTATCGACAGTAGATACAAAATTTATCTCTGAAGCCGATTCTTCGGCCGAACGCTCTTGCGAATCGCGGCCGCGATCATCGGCAAAATTTTCCCTGCCGGAGGTCGACGACTCAAACTGCCGGGCCAGAGCGAGATCGGCGATCTCTCCCTTACCGGTGCTGCTGCCAGCGGAATCGACCTCCATTTCCGTCGTAAAACCGCGGCTTTCGGTGCGAACGGCAGGGGCAGCGAAGGAAGCAGCCGCGGCCGAGTGCGCAACCACTTGCGTGATTTCCGAAGCTGCGAAGGGGAGTGCGGAAGCGGACGCGTGGGGAGTAAGGTTGACCGCCGCAGGCACCGCACGGAACTCCGTCGGTAAGCGCAACGCGCGGGACGTAGCGACCTCGGCCGGCTGTGCGAAGGCAGTCGCGGGTAACTCACTCTGCTCCGATGAGAGATCGCTCGGCGCTTGCGCCTCTTGCTCGAAAGCCGGGGCATCGGGCGGTACGGGCAGTTCAATGGTCTCTGACTCCGAAACAAAGGACGACCCTTCACCCGCAGGTGCCGTCGTGGCGGGAAGCGGCGAGCGAGCGCCCGGCATCGTTACGGCAGAGGTAATCGTGGTCGTGGTCGTTTCAGTCCGCTGCATGGTAGAGGCCGCAGCCATGATCGCCGGACGCACGCGTTCACGATCTCCCCTGCCCTGCTCGATCGCAGGTGCGTGGGCGGGAGTCTCTTTCGGCTGCGCAGAAGGACGGGGGGTGCTAGGGCTGACCGCGTAGCGGGCCGCTACTTCAGAGGCGAAGCCCGGGATCGTCGCAGCCGACGTCTGCGGCGTCTCCGGCGACTCGGCGGAAGCGAAGCTCTCGCGCCTCGAGTGCGGCGCTTCGTCGTTTCCGAGGAGCGTATCTTCGGCTTCCAGTTCGCTCGTGCCTTCTTCGTCGCTCTCGGCCTCGGGCGAGGAGATCGGAGCTGCCGCGAGAACCGTGATAAAAGCTTCGATCCCGACAGCCGGCTCGTGGCCCGAACGCGTCGTGCGACGTTCACCCGTGATCGACGTCGACGTCGCGACGTCTTCAGCGACATCCGCCTCACCTTCGCCGGCACCCTCGCTCGCGCCCGCTACCGCCGTGGCGACTTCGGTTTCGGGAAGACAGATCGCGTTGGTCGCCGAAATCGCAGGCGAGCCTGCGGTGGTTTGCGGCTTGGCGGCCTCCCGCATCAGGGGGCGAACCACTTCGGTGCGCGGCGTCGCGGTGACCGGAACAAAAGGCAGCATCGGCTGATCCGCGGTCGCCATCGTCGGCACCGCGCTTTGCTCGCCGGGCGTGCTAGGCACGGGTTGACCCGTGCCAGGGAAGGCGGACGTCGCAGGCGCTGCGCCCGGCGCGAGCGACGCTATCAGGTCGGCGAAGCCAGCGATGGCAGGCGCGCCTTCCGCAGCGCCCAGACCGGCGGCAGCGGGTGCGGCGGCAGGGAAGAGCAGCGCGAGCACATTGGATTCGGAGGAGGCGGTGGACGGGAGAAATTGCATAAAGCTTCACCGTCCATGGCGAAGAACCGCGTCGAATCCATGACGCGGGGTAAAAGGGAAAAAATCAGGAAGAGTTGGCCGGCTTGTTGGACTTCATCAGCCGAAGCTTTTCGGAGAGGAGCGCGGCGCGGCGGGCGAGCGAT
>JAZKEV010000249.1:0-4872 GCA_040386765.1 Verrucomicrobiota bacterium
GATGACCGGGCTCGTCCCCGCCGCCGCCCGCACCATGGGCATCCCGAGCCTCTTCACGCTTCACAACCAACACGACGAGTGTGTGCACCTCGGCCAGATCGAGGACCGCGGAATCGATGCCAGCGGCTTCTGGCAGAATCTGTATTACAAGAACTATCCCGGCGGCTACGAGAACGCGCATCACAACAACGCTGTCAGCATGCTCGCCTCAGGCATCCTCGCCGCCGACGAGATGAACACCGTGAGCCGCAGCTTCCTCGGCGACCTTTTTCGACGGCCCGCGGCCGGAGCCGAGCGCGCGATCCATCACGTACACCGCCACCTCGTACTCGCGGGCGTGATCTTCGCCGGCGATGGAAACGACCTCGTACCGCACCGCGTGATTGCCGTGGCGGGGTTGGACAAATTCCTGCAAGCGCCCCTTGGGGTTTTCCGCATCCTCGACGGTCGCCAGGCGGTCGGGGAGGGGGCCGTAGAGATCGAGCACCACGCGGCGCGCGCGGTCGATGTCGCTGTCGAGATACACGGCGCCGACCACCGCTTCAAAGGCATCGCCGAGCGATGAGGTGCGGTTGCGGCCGCCGGTGGATTCTTCGGAGGCGCCGAGGCGCAGGCAGGTATCGAGCTGGATCTCGCGCGCGAGCAGGGCGAGGAAGCTGCCGTTCACCAGCAGCGCGCGGCGCTTGCTCAGTGGGCCTTCGCGCTCGGTGGGAAAGAGATCGTAGAGCGCCTCCGCCATCAGGATCTGCAGCACCGCGTCGCCGAGAAATTCCATCCGCTGGTTGCTCTCGAGCGTCTCCGGATGATCCGCGATGTAGGAGAGGTGGGTGACCGCGGTTTCGAGCAGCCGGCGATCGCGGAACGTGTGGCCGATGCGGAGTTGGAGTTGCTCGAGAGGATCGCTCATGAACTGGCGCTGGCGTAGCGGCGTAGGCCGCGATTGAAGACGAAAACCGCCACCCCATACCAGCCGGCGGCGAGCGCCACCAGCCAGAAGACGAGCTTGGCATCGAAGCCCTTGAGCAGAGTCTGCGCCGGCACATTGCTCACCACGACCACCGGCAGGAGCCACACGAAGAGCACGCTCCCGACGCCCTTGAACGCCTCGCGCGGGATGCGCGAAAATTCCGTCAGCGAGAAGTACGTTCCCTCCACGCCCTGCGCGCTCGTGAGCCAGAAGACCATCGAGACCGAGAGCACGAGCACGCTGTAATGAATCACCAAACCGCACGCGATCAGCAGCACGTAGAGCGCGATATCGAGGGCGCTCGGCTGCAGACCGAGCTCGCGCGCCGCGTAGACGACGACGGCGGTGGCGACGAGGGAGTTGAGCAACCCGTCGAGATCGAGCTTCCGGGTTGTCGCCATGAACATGACATTCCCCGGCTGGGCCAGGAAGAAGTCGAAGTTTCCGCTGCGCACATTGCGCCCCATCTCGAAGATGCTGCTCCAGAAAAAGCCCATCAGGAAGCGCTGGATGAGCATCGAGGTGCCCACGAGCAGCACCATCTCGTACTTCGACCAGCCCGCCACCGAGTCGGTGTGCCCATAGATCACCGAGATCGTGAGCAGGTTGACCGACATCCATAAAAGCTCGACGAGCGACCACACGATGAAGTCGCCGCGAAACATGAGCGTGCGCGTGACCGAGTACTTGGCGCAGGCGATCCAGATGCGGAAATAGTGCAGCATCGAGGTCAAGTTGTTCAGCCGCCGACCGCGGTGTGGCGGCGCAGGCCGCGCCGCCAAAGCATCTGGTTCACGAAGAGGAGGGCCACGACCCAGAAGGCCTGCATGCCGAAGCCGAGCGCGATCGCGGAGGGATCGGTGAGGCGGCCGGTGACGATCGCCGCCGGGAAATACATCTGGTAGTAAAACGGCAGGTACTTCGCCAGCTCGTACGCCCACGGCCACTTCATCAAGAGATCGAGTGGAAACATCTGCCCGCCCAGCACCGTCTCGACGGCCATCGAAAGGATGATGAAGCCCTGGATTTCGAGAAACCAGAACGTCAGCAGCCCGAAGCAGTATGCGATGCTGAACTGGATCATCGCCGCCCCCGCCATCGCCAGCAATCCCGCGGGGATCACCCACGGCGTGCTCGGGAAGGTCAGGTTGCCATGGATGAAAGGTAGCAAGAGGAGAAAAGGGATGAAGATCAGCAGCCCCGAGACGAGCCGCGCCGCGACGAAAATGCTGAAGCGGTACAGGAAGTAATTGATCGGCTTCAGGAGGAACTGGTTGATCAGCCCATTCCGGATCTCCTCGCTGATCTGGTAATCCTCGTTGAACGCGCCGACGAAAAACTGCATCACCGAGATCGTGATGAAGTACGTCAGCGTCTGGTTGAGATCGAAGCCGCCGAGGTCCGTCTTCCCCTGAAACGCCGCGCCCCACAGGATGAAGACCGAGGCGAAGTGAAACAGCGAAAAGAAGCCGCGCGTCGCGAAATTCCAGCGGTAAACGATGTTACTCTGGAGCCCGACGAGGAAGACCTGGCGGTATTTATCGAAAGTGGAAAACATCGGCGAAGCGCAACCCGCGGCCCCTGTGCGAGGTGCGCGCGTGGCCGGAAGACGGAACGCGGAAACGCGCGCGCGTCAACCGGCCTGCACGCGGGCGGTCACTCTTTATTGGGCTTCAGGTCGAAACGCTCCATCACTTCCTTCGCGAGATTGCGGTAGGCGGTCGCGCCGGGATTGGTGGGATCGTAGGCAAAGATGGTCTTGCCGAAGCTCGGCGCCTCGCTGAGGCGGACGGTGCGCGGGATCACACTCTTGAAGACCTTGTCGGGCAGGTGGGTCTTCACATCGTCGACGACCTGGCGGGAGAGATTGGTGCGGAGGTCGAACATCGTCATCACGATGCCGCCAAGCTCGAGCCGGTCGTTGATGTGGGCGGCCTTCATGCGCTCCACGTTGCGGAGGATCTGCCCGAGGCCCTCGAGCGCGAGGTACTCGCACTGGAGCGCGATGAGCAGGAAGTCGGCGCACGCGAGGCTGTTCATCGAGAGCATGCCGAGGGTAGGGGGGCAGTCGATGATGATGGCGCGGTACCCGCCGCTGGCGCGGATGGGTTCGAGCACGGCCTTGAGCTTGGCAAGGTAGTTTTCCATCTGAGCGAGCTCGATCTCGGCGGCCGCGAGATCCTCCTCGCTGGGGATGAGCGCGAGGTGCGCGTACTGCGTGGGCACGATCATCTCGAGGGCCGTGCCCTCGCCGCGGAGGGGGCCGTAGAGGCTCTTGCCCTGCTGCTTCTCGACGCCGACGGCGCTGGTGGCATTGGCCTGCGGGTCGAGGTCGACGAGGAGGGTGTGGATCTTCTTCTCCGCGAGGGCGGCGGCGAGATTGACGGCGGTGGTGGTCTTGCCGACGCCACCCTTCTGGTTGGCGATGGTGAAAATGGTGGTGGGCATGAGAACGTGAAAGGCTGGCTAATGACGAATGCGATGCAGTCCGGCAAGCGTTGCAAACGACAAATCCTGCGGCCGCTGGGCCGAGCCGCAACGTGGAGTTTCAGCGGTCCCGCCGTTCGTGCCCGTGATTCACACGCGTGCTCTTGCTCGAGGTCCTGATCGACGCTCGCAGGCGTGGCGACTCTGCGCGCAATCTTTTGCCTGTCGATTACGAGCAGGAATAAGAATCCCGAGCTCGAAGGAGCAAGGAGGGCACGACGATGCGCCTGCTGCGAAGCTTCCTTCGGCGGAGAGAAAAATCCCTCGCGCGGTGAAGCGCACCCCAGGTGCGTCACCGTACCGTGCAAACACTCCCTCAGCGCATTATCAATGCAGCTGCGGAGGCGGGACTTCGAGGGCGGGCGCCTGGCGCCACATGATCGCTTGTTCGCGCATCATGGTGCGGCACGTGCGCCGCTCGCTCTGTGAAGTCGCAGTCAGAAAAGAACAATCGCGCAACACGATCGCTGAGGACAGCGCCCGGTTGCGCGGGTCACCGGCCAGATAATCACTGGCCGGATGAACTAGCATGAGGGGGTCTTTTCGACCTCCCGGAGCAAGGCTCGGAGCATGTAATGCGTCTTTCTCGTGAGTAGCCGATTTGGTCGACACTCAACGTTGTTTCTAACAGTCAGGAGCCCGTGCGCCCGATAACCTGAGCAAACTTTACAAGCTGCTCCGCGTGCCTCTCCGCGGTGCGACGTGAATCGCTTCACATCGCGGGCCGCGGAAGAGGCGGCGGAGCAGCGGTGTTGGCACGATCAAAGGCGATCGTGCCGGCCCACTTAGCGGCCCTTCTTCGCGGCCTTCACGGCCTTCTTTTCCTTGGCGGTCTTCAAGGGAGCTTTCTTAACCAACTTTTTCGAATCTTTTGTCTTAGCCATGTTATTACTTGCGATGTACCTAGTTTGAGAGGGCGGAGTGCCCTACTCGATATCCCAGCCCGGACGGTCTTATGAGGACCATCATCGCTTCGAGCTGAACGTTATGAAATTATGCAACAGGTTCGTGACACGCGCGAGCTATTTCTGTGCCCACGTTCACGCGTGGCATTTTTCGTGAATTTATTTTGAGAGCGAAACGACGCGTTTCGCGCCGCCGAAAACGCGATGCTTCTTGCTATTCCTGCCGAGTGGGAGAATCTGTGCGCGTCTCGTAATAACGTTAGATGACAGTAGCTGGTGAGTCTTCAGGTGAGCTTCAGGTTCAGGTGATGATTCGAAACCCGACAATCGGGAACACGCTGACAGCAGACGAAGCATACGAACCTCCTCACTATGAATTCCAAACTCTACGTCGGCAATATGTCGTTCAAGACCACTGAAGCCGATCTGCGCGATACCTTCGGTCAATTCGGCACCGTCACCGACGTGTACATCGCCAATGACCGCGAGACGGGCCGCCCGCGTGGCTTCGCC
>JAZKEV010000250.1:0-4799 GCA_040386765.1 Verrucomicrobiota bacterium
CTCCTCACCGTGCTCTCCGCCTTCATGTTCTACGCAATGCCGGGGCTCAGCCTTTTTCAGCTGATGCAGAATTTCGCGGCGCTGGTCTCCATGCCGATCGCGATCCCCCTGTTATGGGGCATCTTTTTCAAACGCACGCCGCCCTGGTCGGGCTGGACCACGGTGCTGGTTTGCCTGGTCGTCTCGCTCGTCGTCGGGAATCTCACGACCCTCTTCGGCCCCGACGCCTACCAGCGCATTATCGGCTCCGCCACGCCGCTTCTGCCTGTGGAACGCGCCTATGTGATTTTCGGCCTCGGTGTCTTTGCCAATGTCATCGTCGGCAGCGCGTGGTTCTTCGGCAGCTCCTTCTGGTATGCGCGCCAGACGCCCGAATATCGCGCTTCGGTGGAGGCTTTTTTCCGCGACCTGCACACGCCCGTCCATTTCGCCGATGAGGGCGTCGCCGATGCGGACGGTTCGCAGTACCGTACGCTCGGCCTCCTCTGCACGATCTACGGCGGATTCATCGGTACGCTCACGCTCATCCCCAATGCACCTGTCGGCCGGCTGGCCTTCCTCATCGTGGGCGTGGTGATCGGCGGCATCGGCCTGGTGCTCCTGCGCCATGCGCGGCGCTTCGCACGATAGCGCACATTAGCTCAAGACGCGCCGGGTTAAGCGACCGCGCCAAAGGCGAGCTTGCGGCGCTTGGGTTCGATGAGGTCCTGCAGGAAGGGCCCGGGCTCGTCGTCCAAGTGCCGGGGCATGACGTCGAGCTTCAGCTTGAAGTCTTCAAGCGGCGTGAGATGCACAAACGGCGTCTCCTCCTTTTCCGCGATGCGGAAGAATGTCGTGCGGCTGTGGGTGAGCGCATTGATCCATGCCCGGGTGTTTTCGATCTCGGCCAGAATGGCCTCGCGAATCCGGGCGCGGCACCCGACGGGATCGCCGCGTTTCAGGAGGTAGTCGTTCGTGGCCGTCTGGACGACGAAGAGATTCCGGTCACTCCGGTAGCAAAGCAGGATGCCGCGATAGCGATCGCGTTGGTCGGCCAGCACGGGCAACGGATGCCGGATGTACGCACGGTCGAGCAAGGCGACGACCTGCTGCAAGCGCGGAGCCACCACGGTATCCGTGGCGGTGATGACACGCTGAAATTCCTCATCCTCGAAGAAGCGAATCCCGCCCTCGAACGAGATATTTGACCGCGCGATGTCCCACGGCAGCGGGAACAAGCAGCGCGTCCACGCCTCTCGCTCCGCGTCGGTGAGCTTGGTGATGTCGGGCACGAGCGGGCGCACAAGCCAGCGGCCCTGCGTCCGCCCTACTCCGCCGGAGTACCAGTTGATGCGCGGCCACGCCTCGAGCGCCTCGGTGCCCAGCGTCCACGCGTCGACGAGCGCGGCGGCAGCCTCGGTATCATCCTCGCACCAGCGCGAGGCGAGCTGGCGCAGAAAAACCCCGAGGTCCGGCGTCTCTCCCCGGATCAGCTCGGCAAACAGCTCCTGGTTGACGTTGAAGGGGCTCTGCGGCGGCGAGAAGATGCCTTCCACCCCCATCAGCCGGGTGAGGCCCAGCTCGCGCAGCCATTCGAATTTCTTCAGGAGCAGCCGGGGCGCCGGCAGGCCGATGATCGGCTCGGGGTCGTGCCCGGCGCCGACGATCATGCTCGCGTACGGCTCGATGCCCGCGGCCCGGTCTTCCGGAAGATAGCGCGGCATGTGCCCGCGTTCGCCGGGCTCGAGCGTCGCGCCGCCGTGCGGATGAGAGAAGGTGACGCCCTTGGGCAGCGCCTCGGTGATGAGGCGGCGCTCGTTGTCGTTGTACTCCCAGCCGATGTGCATGATCACCTCAAACTCGGGATTGATCGCGCGCCCCGCGTCGAGAATCGCCCGGGTGAAATCACGGGTAAGCTCCCCCATCGTCTTGGTGCGCGCGAGATAGGAGCCGTTGGGGCCGAAGTAGAGCTTGCTCGCAAAGGGCAGTCCGGCGCCGCTGTCCTGCGTCCAGAAATTGAAGAACCTCAGGTCCTCCACCTCGCGCATCAGCGTGCCGATGCAGGCCGCATAGTGCGCCAATACGCGGGGGTGAGCGATATCCAGCGCATAACGCGGCTGCAGGCTCCGCCCCGGATGATCGATGCGCGAGCCGCGCAGATCTGGATGGCGCTCGAAGATCGCCTCATTCACGCCCCGGGGCTCGTAACAGACGAAACCGGGCTTCAAGCCATACTCACGGGCGATGGCGACGCCCTCGCGGAGGTCCGCGAGATTTGCCGCCAGCTCCGCCGGATCGTAGAAATCGCGCGTGAGCTCGCTCGTTACGAAGGCATCCAGCGCCGGCGCATAGCTCATATACCACGCGTAGGAGTCGTTGGGAAAGCGCCGGTGCTTCACGTGGTAGCCGCCTCCGACGTAACGATTGAGCTCGATCCCCGTGAAGCCCAAGCGCGCGATCTCGCGGATGTGAGCCCGCCGGTCAAAGCCACGCGAGAACCGGTACATCTGGTTCATCGAGTTATCCCACATCGTGAACCGCTCGGTGATCGCATACGTCGAGACGCGATTCCGCTCCCGCTCCGGGTGTGCGATCCACGCCAGCACAGCGCGGCAAAGATTGCGCGGCGTCGCCCCCGCAAAGACCCACGCTCCGCCTTCATCGGCCACGACTTCCCACTCCATCCCCCGCTGCGCGGCGGCCAAGCGGCCCGCGAACGCGGGATACCGCTCCAGCTCCGCGCCCACGAGCAATGCGATATCGCCGTCCTGCAGCGCGGCCGGAGCTGCGACCGACCGCACCGGAAGCCCGAGATGTTGCGCCAGCTCGCGTGCAGCCGTATGACAAGGCAAAGGCGCCGCGGGCGAAAGATAGATGTGTTTCATGAAGACGGGGAGAGCGAAGCAGCAGGGTGACGGATGAAGCAGGGGTGCGAAAAGGTGCGACCTCGCGTTACCAAGCATCGCTGCGAAACGGTGCAGCGGGCAGGCCGGCGAGATTGTAGAGATTGGCCTGCGGCGCCGCTTTCCACGCGTAGCGGACCGCGATGGGTTGCGGGACCGCGGGCGAACTAACCAGCAGCCCTTCGCTGTCGATGCGCCCCTCGGCGGCGTGAAAGACGCGATCTTCTCCCGCCACCTCGAGGGAGGCCGCCGCGCCGGAACGCGTGTGCAAACCGGCGGCATGCCGGAAGCTCACGCGCGCCACGCCTTTCGCAAACTCCACGCCGGAGAAAGACGGCCCATGATGTTCGACAGCGCGCTTTTCCAGCTGCGCCAGGGCGATAAGCGCAAGCCGCCGTCCCACCTCCTGCTTGTTCGACGGATGGATGTCGTGCGGATCGCCGATGTCGATCGTCACCGCCTGCCCCGTCGCCGGCAGCGTGAGGGCTGCCGCCTGGGCTTCACGTAGCCCGGGCCAGTCCGTGTCGACGAGGAAGTTCGCAATCTGGACCCAGTAAAAGGGCATCTCGGGCTGGCCAAACGCCGTGCGCCAGCCGCCAATACTCGCGCGAAAGAGCGCGGCATACTCCCCCGCGCGCACGGCATTGGCTTCGCCTTGATACCACAACACTCCCCGCACCGCGGCCTGGCGGAGCGGATGCACCATGCCGTTGTAGATGGCCGAGGGATTCGACGGATAGGGATGATCGGGCGCGGTGCTGGGCGGGCGCGGCGCGCGGTGTGCGCTCAGGAAAGCGCGGTGAGCCTCCGGGCTTTTGCGCTGCTCGGCCTCTGCCAATTTTTTCCAGTCCGCGAGCGCCCGCTCAAAGGCCGCGCGTCGCTCCGGGTAGGCGGCCAAGTCGGTCTTCCAGCGTGCCGCCACCGGCGCGAATGCCGGATCGCGCGCGAGGATTTCTCCGCTGATCCACGGCTCGATGGGCGTGCCGCTCCACGTGCAGTTCACCAAGCCCACGGGCACACCCGTTTTACGGAAGAACTCCCGAGCGAAAAAATAACCGACGGCGGAAAACCGTCCGACTTGCTCCGGCACCGCGCGTACCCAAGCCGTTGCCCCCACTTCCTCCTTGGGCGCTTCGGACAGCTGACGGGCGATCTTGATCTGGCGGATCGCGGGAAAATTGGCCGCCGCGATTTCGCGCGCCGGAGCCAGCGCGTTCGCGACCACCGCCTCCATGTTGGATTGGCCGGCGCAGATCCAGACATCGCCGACCACGACATCCTGCAGCACGAGCGTCGTGTCGCCTGTGACGCGGAGCGGCGCGGCCACGGACGTCGGCGCCTCCGCCTTCAGCACGACGCGCCAGCGCCCTTCCGCATCTGCGGTCGTTTCCACCTCTTGGGCGTGAAACGCGACGCGTACCTTCTCGCCGGCACTCGCCCAACCCCAGATCGTATTGGCCTGTCCCCGTTGGAGCACAGCGCCATCGCTGAACCACGGAGGCAGGCGCACCGCCGCCTGCGCCGCCGCGACCGCCAGCAGGCAGATCGCCAGCGGGAGCAAGGGCCGGACTCGGCGGGGAAACGGATTCACGGCAGCACCCTGTAGGCTGCGACCTGCGGCTCCAATACGAGATTGGTGACACAATTCACCTCGTCCGATTGCCGTTGAAGCTGCGCGCCGCCCAAATCCATCCTCTGCCCATGCCGCCCCCCCGCCGCGCCACCCAACGCGATATCGCCCTGAAAGCCGGCGTCGGTCGCAGCACGGTGTCTCTGGCCCTGAAGGGCCATCCCAAGATCTCCGCGGAGACGCGCGAGCGCATCATGAAGGCCGCCGAGTCTCTCGGCTACACGCCCGATCCGATGCTCTCGGCCCTCGCGACCTACCGAAATCGGATTCGCGAGCGCGCCTTCCAC
>JAZKEV010000250.1:4809-5139 GCA_040386765.1 Verrucomicrobiota bacterium
ACGGCACGCTCGCGTGGATCGTGAATTCCCAGCCCGGCTACCAATGGGAGGACGGCCCGTACTACAGCAGCTACTTCGCCGGAGCGGCCACGCGCGCCAACGTCCACGGCTATCACCTGGAGAAATTCATCCTCAACGCCGAGGGCATCACCGCGGGCCGCCTCGCGTCCATCCTGCTTGCGCGCAATGTCCAGGGGCTCCTGCTGTGTCCGCAGCCACGCGCGGGGATGAGCATGGAGTTTGCGTGGGATCAATTCGCAGCGGTGACCTTTGGCTACACGCTCGTCAGCCCGGTGCTGCACACGGTCGCCTCCGCGCATTTCCTCAACA
>JAZKEV010000251.1:0-1721 GCA_040386765.1 Verrucomicrobiota bacterium
CGGTCTCTATTCCGGCGAATCGTAGGTCAGCGCGCTTGCGCGCGCCAAACCGCGTTCGCAAGCGAACTGGCCTACCGTCATACCGCCAAAACAACAGATCAGGCTCCGCCGCCACAATCTCACCCTCAGACTCGTACTCCGCGACAATCTCCCTCATCCTGAATCTCCAACGCCCTTCACCTCCATGAAGCCCCTTCTCTTCGTGGCCCTCCTCCTTACGGCCGCCAGTCTCTCCGGCTGCGCCTCCCCGCGCGCCACCCGCATCACCGAGCACGCCGCACTTTTCGCCGCCCTGCCGCCCATCGACCAGGAGCGGATCCGCCAGGGGCTCATCGATGTCGGTTTCCGCGAAGAGCATGTCTACATGGCCCTCGGTCGGCCCTCCCGCACCCAGCCCGCCTCCGGCGGCGAGGTCGGTGCCCGCACCTGGGTGTATCATAATTTTGTTTACGGCACATCGTCCGCGGGTGCGATTGCTCCCACCCAGACCGGCGCTCGCTACGAGGGCCGCCAGCTCGTCAGCACGCCCACCCGCGGCGGAGTCAGCGCCGTTCCACGCGGCAGCCCCACCAACGTCCTCGACGAATCCGGCGGCGCCACCGCCACCCTCCTCGTCGATCTCGTCGACGGCATCGTCACCCGCATCCGCCTCGAACCCTGACGCCCTCCACTTTACCGCAACTCCTCACGACCCGAGCTTGGTCAATCATAGATCATCCATCATCCATCATACATATCTATGCTTCCTCTTTCCTACCGTCCCTTGCACGACCTCCCGCCCGTCGCCGGTATAACGTCGATCGAGGACGCGATGCGCATCGGCTTCTCCATCGACGACTGCGTCGCGCGCCTGAAACGCCACCACTGGGCCTTCCGCCGGCTTCACGAGATCTTCCTCAAGCGGCTCACCGCCGAGCCCGTTTACGAACTGAAAATGGCCTTCAGCCTCCACGCGCATTACTGCGCCGAACACGCCCAGGCCTGGCGTGACCGTGTCGGTGAAATGCGCGAGCCGCCCCTCGGCCTTGACGCCGTCCCGCATGCCGCCCTCGACGCCTACTTCGATGAGATACTCGCCGCCCCGGAAACCGACGCGCTTCTCCTCGGCGTTTACGAGCACGCTCTGCCCGCCCTCCGCGCCGCCCTCCAGCGCCACGTCGACGAGACCAACCGCCTCGTCGATCACCCGAGCTTCCGCATCTGCCGCTTCGCGCTCCTCGAGGTCGATGAGATGATCGCGTTCGGCCGTCAGGCGATCGCGTCGATGCTGACGTCACCCCGCCGCGCCGCTCTCGCCGAGTGGCGCAACGCCATGGACGAACTGCTCGCGCTGGCTGGCTCCCTCGACGGCTCTTCCGACCCCAGCGAGGCTGCGCCGCGCCGCGTGTACTCGGCCCAGCCCTACGTCTACGATCCGCGCCCGCGCCGCGACGAACGTTTCCCCGATCCCTACAACATGGGCGTCCACGCCGAGGCGTTCCTCTACGACGAGCAGTTTCCGCCCCTGCCGAAGACCCTAATGATGTATTACAAGCGGCTCCGCGAAATCGATGTCCCGGAAATGATGGCCTCGATCATCGCCGAAACCTCCGGCAAGCCCTGGACCTACACGGTCGACATGACCCGTCAGCTCTGGGACGAAGCCCGCCACGCCATGATGGGCGAAATCGGCTTCATCCGCGCCGGCCTCGACTGGCGAAAATACGTCCGCATCAACTTCA
>JAZKEV010000252.1:0-11809 GCA_040386765.1 Verrucomicrobiota bacterium
GTCTGCTCGCCGCGGCAGTACACGATGGAGTTCGACTTCACGTGCTTGCCCACCTTCCAGCCAAACATCATCGCGGCCCATTCGTCCGGCGTCGGTTCGCGCTTCGTCACCACCTTGAATTCGCGCACATTGCCGAGCGTGCGGTCGCGATCCTGCACGAGCACACCACCGACCACGGAGCGAATCTCCTGCAGCGCATCCGCGCCGATCCCGCCCTTGGCGATCATCAGCCGAAGATTCTTCTTCTTCGCAAAGATCTCCATCGCCTCGTCACTGAAGCGCGGCGCGATGATTACCTCGGTGAAGATCTCCGCAATCGCCTTGGCGAGCGTGCCGTCGAGCGTCTGGTTCACGATGATGATGCCGCCAAAAGGCGCCTGCCGGTCGGTCGCGTACGCCTTTTCCCAGGCATCGATCAGGTTGTCGGCGCTGCCCACGCCACACGGATTCGTGTGTTTCAGGATCGCCACCGTGGGCCGCTCGAATTCGCCGATCAGGTACGTCGCCGCCGTAATATCGAGAATGTTGTTATACGAGAGCTCCTTGCCCTGCAGCTGCGAGAAGTGGTCGTGAAACGTGCCGTAAAGCGCCGCCTTCTGGTGCGGGTTCTCGCCGTAGCGGAGCGACTGCGCCTTCTTCCAAGAGAGCGAAAGTGAGGCGGGAAAGCCGCTCATCGCCTCGAGGTCGGGCTCATCCGCCTGCGTCTCGAGGTAGCGCGAGATCGCCGCATCATAGCTCGCCGTGCGCTGGAAGACCTTGAGCGCCAGCTTGCGCCGCAGCGCGAGGATCTTCGCCGGGTCGCTCTGCTCCGCGGCGAGCGCCGCGATCACCGCGTCGTAGTCCGCCGGGTCGCACACCACGGTCACGCTCTCGTGATTCTTCGCCGCGCTGCGCAGCATGGAGGGGCCGCCGATGTCGATATTCTCGATGGCGTCCTCGAAATGCACGCCGGGCTTCGCCACGGTCTCCTCAAAGGGATAGAGGTTCACCACCACCAGGTCGATGAGCGCGATGTCGTTCTTTTTCGCCTGCTCGAGGTGGTCGGCCTTGTCGCGCCGGCAGAGGAGACCGCCGTGGATCTTCGGGTGCAGCGTCTTCACGCGGCCCTCCATGATCTCGGGGAAGCCCGTGTGCTGGCTCACCTCAGTGACAGGGAGTCCCTTTTCGGCGAGCAGCTTGGCGGTGCCGCCGGTGGAGAGCAGCGTGTAGCCCTGCTGCTTTACGAGAGCGGTGGCGAAGTCCACGAGACCGCGTTTGTCCGAGACGGAAAGGAGCGCAAGTTTGGCCATGCGTCGCCGATCAAAGGCGAAACTCTGAACTCGAAAAGCGGAAACCGTTTAATTTTCCCTCTTTCCGATTTCGCTTTTTCGAGTTCTGTTGCCACGTGTCCTCCCGCGAACTGCCTGGCCTGACCGCCAGCCTCGATAAACTCTGCTACCACCACGGAGGAGCGAGCCTGCCTGTCGACAAGCCTCACGCGTTCGTCTATTTCGTGACGATTCGCAATGGCTCCGACCGCACTGTCACCCTGCTGGGTCGCAAATGGGTCGTCGTCCACACCGACGGCACCCGCCTCGTGATCGAGGGCGACAAGATCGTGGGCGAGACCCCCCGCCTCGCCCCCGGCGAACAGTTTTCCTACAACAGCTACCACGTGACCGGCATCGACGCCTCCGCCCAAGGCAGTTTCCACGGCGTCGACGAGCTGGGAAAGAAGGTCCACGTCCTCCTCCCGCCCTTCGAGATGAACATCCCGCACCAAGCGGAATAAGCCGTAGCGCGGAGCTTCGAAGCCCGCGCTTCATTGCGCCTCAGTACCCCCGAGCGAGTCTAAAGCTCCGCGCTACGCTCCGGCCAGCGCACAAGCAAGATCGGCACCCGCCGACCCGAGTAAGAAATCCCTTGAAACAGGCAGATCGGAAAGGCCGGGAAGCCCCGCAGGCCATCTTTCCACTCTTCCCGATCTTCCTGTTCAAACCGTTTTGGTTCGCAGCGGTCTGGTTTGAGCCTTTGCCGCTCGCCATCACCGGCCCGCCCTTCGCCGATCAGGCGAAGCCCTTCCGCTGCGACGCGCCCCTTCACCTCGGGAAAAAATTAGCGCAGATTAGCGTTCTTCTCCTCCCGCCCTCCTCGCCGTTTCTATAGCCGCGCCCCGAACCATACCCCGCCGCGTTCCTGCCCTGCTCCTTGCCCCTATCGCACTTCTTTCTCGTTCTCCGGTCCAATCTCCTCTTTCTTAGACCGTTTCATGAAGCTCACAGACCTGAACCGGGATGGCGGTATAGGTGCCAACTCGTTGTTCATTCAGCTTGGCGACCTCAATATTCTCGTCGATTGCGGCCTGCATCCGAAGAAAGTGGGACGCGCCGCGTCGCCCGATCTTCGTGCCTTGCACGGCATTACGCTCGACCTGATCATCATCACGCACTGCCATCTCGATCATATCGGGAGCCTGCCCGTGATCATGCGGGAGCAGCCAAATACGCCCGTCATCATGACGCAGTCCAGCCGGATGCTCATCGAGCGAATGCTCCACAACTCCGCCAATGTGATGCTGCGGCAGAAAGAGGAGGAGAACATCCCCGATTACCCTCTCTTCACCCATGACGACATCGATCGCTGCTCCCGACGCCTCGTCGGCCTGCCTTTCGGGCACGCCAAGAATTTCCGCGGCACCCGCGACGATATCGAGATCGTCTTTCACCCGGCCGGCCACGTCGCCGGCGCCGCGGGTGTCGAGATTCGCCACAAGCACCGGGCGATCTTCATCACGGGCGACGTTCTCTTCGAGTCCCAGCGCACCCTCATGGCCGCCAAGTTCCCGGCGGGCCACTTCGATACGATCATCATGGAGACCACGCGCGGCACCACCGAGCGTCCCGCCGGCAAGGAGCGCGTCAACGAGATCGCCCGCCTCATCACCACGATCAACGACACCGTGCAGCGCGGCGGCACGATCCTGATCCCCGTCTTCGCGCTCGGCCGCATGCAGGAAATCTTCGCCGTCCTCCACGACGCACGGAAGTTCGGCCGGCTGGTGGAGTGCCCGATAGTCTCCGGCGGCCTCGGCATCGATCTCTGCGACTACTTCGACGAAATCTCCCGGAAGACCAAGCACGTCCAGTTCAGCCGCAGCATCCTGAAGGATCTGAAAGTCCAGCCGATGCCGCGTAAGCTCATCCCCGGCGAAGAGCCGAAACCGGGCGCGATCTACATCGCCAGCTCCGGCATGATGGTCGAGCGCACCCCCAGCTACGTCCTCGCCTCCGGCATGCTCGGCAATGCCCGCAACACCATCGCCTTCGTCGGCTACTGCGACCCCGACACCCCCGGCGGCCACCTGATGGCGACCCGCCCCGGCGAGTCCTTCCTCTTCGAAGCCATCCACGTGAAGCAAAAGGTCCTCGCCCGCGTCGACCGCTTCGAGCTCAGCGGCCACGCCGACCGCGAAGAGCTGGCCGAGTTTGCCGTCCAGACGGGCGCCCGCTGCGTGGTCCTCACGCACGGCGACCCACCGGCCCGCGCCTGGTTCATGGAGCAGCTCACCCAGCAGATGCCCAACACGCGAGTGCTGGACCCGGTGCCGCTGCAAACGTATCAGGTGTAGGAGTACGTGGAGCATCGCGGGCTCGCCACGAGCGCAGCCACGTCCTTCCCATTCATCGGATCGTATGTAGCCCGCCGCGTGAGCGGCGGGAATTCCGGAGCCACGCCTCCATTGCACGTGTCCATGAAACACCAATCCAATCACGTCAGCGCCGAGCCATCCCAAACCTCGGATGTCGTTTTTCGTGCTTCAGCAAAAGCACGCGAATGCCGGTCGCGCTCTCGCGATACACCGTCAAAAAGGGGAAGCTCCGAAGTCGGGCGCGACGAAGCCGGTGGCTCGTCGGGTACAACGGAAATCGCGTCGGGCCGGCACTGATAGCGGCAAGACAGCTCCGAAACTCCGCCTCAAAGCGATCCGCAAGGTGCATGCCGCCCTCCACTTCGTAGTAGTCGAGTGCCTCGTTAAAATCCCGTTGAACGGCGGGATGAAACTCCAGCGTCATGCGCGCCGACGCACACCGCCCCAAAATTCCGTCTCCGATAACGGCCGCACGTTTCCGCTTTCCAGTTCGGCATCGCGCCTCAGCGCCTCCTGAAGAATATCCTCCGGCGCTTCCGCTACCGGAGGCGCGGGCAGACTTCCCAGCAGTTTATCGGCAAGCTGCAAACGGTCCTTGTCGGAAAGGCGCTGAACCGCAGCTTCGATTTCCTGCAAGGTGCTCATGACGGCCAGAGACTAGCCGGCAGTCAGACCCAGAGCAAGCGCGGCTTCGACCTGCTCCGCTCGGCCCTGCTACCCCGCCATCAACCCCTTCAACCCCTCGCACATCACCGGGCTACCCGCGACGTAGATAATCCGCTTCATCTTCAGGTCGAAGACCTTCATCGGCAGCTGCTCGCCGTTGAGAAACTGCACCTGCCCCCCCGCCGCGCGGACGAGCGGGATGGCGGCCGCGAGGTCCCATATCTTCACATTGTAGTCCACGCAGCCGTCGAGCAAGCCGGCGGCCACGTAGGCCAGATGCAGCGTCGCGCTGCCGAGGCCGCGGATCTTGAAATTTGAAATTACCCCCGTCGCCATCGGCACCAGCGTCTTGTCGAACGGGCTGTGGAAACCGATCAGCGTTTCGCGCGAGGCCGGAGCGGTGCTCACGGTCGTCGTGCGCGTGCCATCCTGCATGCCGAAGCCTGGGCCCCCGCACATGAGCGTCCGGCGGCTCAGGTCGTACACCACACCGTAGACCGGTTCGCCCTGTTCGCAAAGCGCGAGCGAGATCGCGCAATGCGGAATGCCGAGGGCGAAATTGTTCGTGCCGTCGATTGGATCGAGCACCCACGAGAAACGCGCCGTCACCGCAACCGGCACCGTCGTCTCCGCTAATTCCTCGCTGAAAAACTGGTCGGCGGGAAACTGCGTGCCCAGCTCGCGCACGATATTCTCGGAGATCGCGACATCGACCGCGGTCACGCGCGTGCCGTCGTATTTCCACTGGCTTTCCGCGCGACCAAACTGCGCGTGCATGAGCTCCGTTTGCGCGAGCACCGCACGCTTGGCCGCTTCGATTCGTTGCAACAATTCCGGCGAGGACATCGCCCGCGACTGGACGCGATTTTGCGGCAATGACCACTCCAAAATTGCGGTCCCCGCGCGACGGCTGTTGGCGAATGCTCAGGAGTTGGCGCGCAGCGCTGTCTCCTGTAGCGGCGGTCTATGACCGCCGATGGAGTGCGCAGGCGTTTTCCTGTTCGTCGGCGGTCGCAGACCGCCGCTACATCCCAATCCCTTTTCCTAGACCAAGTGCCCCCTCACCTCACTCGTAATCGTACAGCTGCGGATCGCGCCGGGGCGCCGCGCGCTTTACCCGAAAACGGTGCTTGGACTCTTTCGGTCCCGCCGCCCCCTCCACGCCTTCCGACCCCATTCCGGCCATCCCATCCATGCCCCCCATGGATTCGTCCGCGCCGTCGCCATCATCGGCCTTGAAATGCTCCTCGAGCGAGTCGGGATCCGTGCCCTCCTCCAGTTTGCGCACGACCTCCTCCATCTCGCCGTCGATCTTTTCCCCCGCCAGTTCCGACAGCCGACGCATCATCCGGCCCATCTCCTTCGGATTATTCTCATCCACGTTGGCAAACTCCGTCTCCATCGCATTCATCGCCGCCTCCGTCCGCGCATCCTGCATTGGGTCACTGGCGTCGGCCGACACGGGCGCATCTGCCGTTTCATTCTTCCCTCCGCCACCGCTCGTGATCGCAAAGGCCGACACGACTTTCTTCATCCGAAACTTCGGATTTGCCGGGCACCGCGGCGTGCTCTGCCCCTGCGCGAGCGTCTTCGCGAAGAACTGGTAGATCGTGTGATTGTCCGGGCAGTAGTACTCGTAAATCGGCATGGCGCGTCGCGGGGAAAGAGTTAGGTCTCCCGCCGTTTTTTGGCAAGCTGGTGACCGTGCTGCACCACGGGTGCGCCGCTCTTTTTATTGAGCTGGTCGAGCACCCCGGCAAGGCGTCGCCGTTTCTCCTCTTTCTCGCCAAACATCTCGAGCTGCACCGCGCCGTCCTCGACGTTGGAGAAGCGCACGCTCACGAGGCGCAGCGGGCGCTTCTCCTTCCACGCAGTCCGCAGGAGCGGCTCGACCATCGGGTAGAACGGCGCTTCGATATCACTCGCCTCCTTCAAACTCTGGCCGTGCGACTCCTGCGTGAAATCAGGATACCGCACCTTCACCGTCATCGTGCGCACGCGCTTCTTGTCTTCGCGGATTTTCGCGAGGAGTTCGTCCACCATCCGCTTCACGATCTGCTCGATCTCGGCGAAGTCGGCGATGTCCCGGCCAAACGTTTCCTGCTGCGAGTAGCTCTTGGCATCCTCATGCTCGACGTGCACCGGCCGGGCGTCCTCGCCGCGCGCTGTCGCCACCATGTCGCGCCAGCTGTGGCCGAAGATCGTCTCGAGATCGCGTTCGCTGCGCACGAGAATGTCTCCGATCATCAGGATGCCATGCTCGCCCTTGAGGAATTCCTCGGTCTTGGGGCCGATGCCCGGCACCTTTCCGATCGGCAGGGGCGCAAGAAACTCTGCCTCCCCACCCGCCTCAACCGTCACGAAGCCCCGGGGCTTGCGCAGCTTGGAGGCGATCTGCGCCACGAGCTTGTTAGTCGCCAGCCCAAAGGAGGTCGGGAGCTTCAACTCATCCCAAAGCCGCTTCTGCAGGGCGCGCACCTTGCCCTCCAGTTCGGCCAGCGTCTTGAAGCCGCATGGCCCCAAATCCATGTATCCCTCATCGATGGAATTGCGCTGCACCAGCGGCGTCAACGTCTCGCACAAGTCGAACATCTGTCGCGACATCCGACTGTAGAGCCCCGAGGTGTGCGGCAACATGATCAGGTCCGGACACACCTTCAGCGCCCGCTGCGTGGGCATCGGCGTATACACCCCGCAGGCCCGCGCCTCGTAGCTTGCCGAGGAGATGATGCCCCGCTCCCGCCCGCCGACCGCGCATTTGGTGCCTCTCAGCTCCGGGCGCGCCACCAGCTCGCACGACACGAAAAACGCGTCGGCATCGAGATGGACAATGGTGGGAAGCAGGCTAGGCACGGGGGGAACGTTCAAAAAAACTCTCTGCCCTCTGACAATTAATTCAGAAATAAAGTCTGGCGAACCCGGGTGGGCGGTTTTTGGTTAGTCACGCTTCAGGTTTAGGTTCACAACCCGTCATCCCCCCTTTTTTTTCGCTGGTAAACGACATGATCCTGGTCGCGATCTTTTCGGTCATCGTACTTTTGATGTGCTGGCTGTGTTACAACGGCGACTGCAATAGCTGACGTTTGTCAGGACGCACTCGGCGCTTGCCGACCGAAGCGACCTTCCCAAGCTCGCGATTTTATGGGACGTCAATGGCTCCACGCAAAACGCGCGATTGTTAACCTGAGAAAAGGTCAGGTTGTCCAAAAGCTCGTCAAGGAAATCACTGTAGCCGCCAAGCTCGGCGGCGGCGATATCGAGGCCAATGCCCGGCTCTTCGCCGCGGTCGAAAAGGCCAAGAAAGCGAGCGTAACACGCGACGTGATCCAGCGCGCCATCGCCAAGGGCGCCGGCACCGGCGGTGAGGGCAACAATCTGGAGCACGTCGTTTACGAAGGTTATGCTCCCCACAAGGTGGCCCTCATCGTCGAGGTGATGACCGACAATCACAACCGCAGCTCGAGCGACATGCGCGTGCTCTTCAAGAGCGGCCAGCTCGGCGGCGCGGGCAGCAACAAGTTTCTCTTCGATCACGTCGGCATTGTCGAAGCCCACCACGCCGATACGAAGGCCGACCTCGAAGCCGTCGCCATCGAGGCCGGCGCCAACGAATTCGAGCCGCTCACCCACGCGCAGAACGACGACGTCCCCGCGGACCACATCGGCGCACGCTTTCTCACCGACCGCACTGCCGTCCACGGTGTCACCACCTGGCTCAAGCAAAACGGCTGGAGCGTCATCACCGCCGAGCTCGGCCATATCGCCAAGATGTACCCGGAGCTCGACGACACCCAGCGCGCCGAAGTCGGCGAATTCCTCCAGGCGATCGAGGACAACGACGACGTGCAGCGCGTCTGGGCCGCGGTAAAGTAAGGCGGGCGCAGGGTTACCTCCGTCCGTCAAACGCCATGGACGCAGAACTTGCTGCCTATCTTTTGGCCCTCGGTGACGACCCCTTCTTCTCAGCGTATGCACCGGTGACGGTCAAAACCACCAACGCGCTTGGCGATACTCCGCTCCATTACGCCGCTACTCGCAATGAGGCAAAAATCGCACAAGCGTTGATCGCGGCGGGAGCACTGGTTGACGCTCGTGGAGAGGCGGGATGGACGCCGCTGCATAACGCAATGGGCCAAGGTAGTTGGGACGTGGCTCACTGCTTGGTTAATAGTGGAGCTTCGCTTAGTGCCGTCGACGAGGATGGGTGGACCCCTCTCGAGCTCCTAAACGAGCTGCATGGATTGGAAACCCTGCCCGAGGCAGGGAACTCCTGAAATTGAGAATCCTGCGGGCCTCTCGTTTCACCATTTCTGCGGGCGCCGCCCCACCCTACCCGCGCAACCGCATCTCCCGCGACGGCTCGCGCCCGTGGCCGGTAAGCACGATCCGATCCGTCAAGATCCGCGCCGTCGCAAACGCTGTCGTGTCCGCCGTCTCGACCATCCCGCGCATCGTGAGAAATGGCACCCCGTCGCGCTCGCCATAGGCCCCCGCGTGGTTGTGGCCGTTGAGCCAAGCCACGACGTGCGGGTGGCGATCCACCACCGCCAGCACCTCGTCGGCATTCCAGAGGAGGTGCTGGTCGACGGGATGCACCGGATGATGCGCCAGCACGATCACGCGCAGCCCTTTTTCTTTGGCTTCGCCGCACACGCGGTCAAACCACGCCAGTTGCTTCGCGCCGAGCGCGGCATTCCAAGGCTTGGCTTGCGGCAGCTTTTCCGCGGTCACGCGCGCGAGCAGCTTCTCCGCTTCGGCCTTCTCAGGCGTGCCATCGATGTGCGCGTAGGTGCTGATATCGTTGGTATCCAGCACCACGAAGCAAAACCCGCCGTGCTCGAAGGTCCCGTAGTTCGCCGTCATGCCCAGCCGGCCGGGCACCTGCGTTTTAAATTCGTCGGCGACTTCGAAATCGTGATTGCCCAGCAGCTGATGCCAGCGGTGCCGGCTCGCGGCGAGCGGCTTGGCCATGTCGTCGAAGCTGCTCCACGCGCGATCAATGAGGTCGCCCAGATGCACGCAGAAGGCGAGGTCGCGCCCATTGAAATGCTCCACCGCCTCCTCCAGCCGTGTCTTGCCCAGCCGGTAGTAGCGCGTGCCCTTCGGCTCGACGTCCGCGTATTGCGCGTCGGCGACCAGGCCGATCTCGAAGCCTTCGTTTGCCGCGCCGCGCGCGATATACGGGGCCGTCGCAGTGGCGATCATGGTGGCGATAAATTTCCGGCGCGAGGGTTGCGTGTGCATCGATGATACCGGGTCCAATTTTCAGTGTCGCTCCCAAGGAAAGGCGATCGTCGGCGCTTCGCAATGCCGTGTCATCGTCAGCTCCAATTTGTTACCTGCCCCGGAGCGCTTTTCTCCCGGTTTCTCCGCCGTTGGCTCAGACTTGCCGAGGTTTTCCGCGTCGCTCAACGTCTCCCGCGATGCCCGATCGACTCGCCGAACTCCGCCACCAGCGCGCACTCGTGCAGCAACAGCTCGATTGGCTCGATGGCGAGATCGCAGCGCTTGAAAAGCACCGTGCCTCCCCGCCGTCGGCCGCTCCCGCCTCGGCCGCCCCCTCACCCACGGCGACCGTTCCCGCTGTTCCCCTTTCCGCTTCGTTCCCGGTGACGCCATACCCGGTCGCGTCCGCCCCAACCGTTCCGGCGGAAGTGATCCTCGGTGAATATCGCACCGATACCATGGATCTCCAGCGTGACGTGCGCCGCGGCTGTTTTCTCTACTTTGCGGGGGCCTTCGTCATCCTCGGGCTCGTCGTGGCCGTGCTGTATTTTACCCTCAGCGCCCAGTGACCCTCCGCGAAAAGTTTCATCTGACACGTTTTTGGTGGGTGCATTCGCAAGCGGAGCCCACGGCCTGCGTAACTTAGGAAAGTTTTAAGATGAACATCGTTTGCAGCGTGCGGTCACCCCGTTGTTGCCAATTCAGTCTGTCTCCAACTTTCCGAGCCCGCTCAACGCGTGGAAAGACGTCACGCGCGTATGCCGCCGCATCTGCGTGCTGCGGGAGCGCAGCGACCACATGGAGGCCTCGCGCCTGGAGTCCGGTGCGCTCTCGGAGCTGATCGCCGCCTTGCGGATGGCAGGCGAAAGCGAGGAAGCCGTCGGCAACCGGCTCGCTGAGATTTTTGCCGTCGAGGAGGAACGCGTCGCCAATGCTTCCGTGCTGGCCGAGCTGCTGCTGCCCGCTCTGACCGCGCAGCTCTCAAGTGCGCCCGCAGAGTCGCGTAAGGGTTTCCCTGATACGCCGGCCCCGCTGGCTCCCCTTCGTCTCGAGGAAGCCGCCGCGCCCCGCCCGCCCACGACTGACATTGCGACCTTCATCGACGAGATGCTCACCCAGGAGACGGCGCCTCCACGAGCTCGCGAACGCCGCGCGTCCTGACGTTTTCCAGCAACAACACCCCCGACAGCACAACAACACAGAAACCTAATATGAGTACTGCCATCCTGGAAAAGCCGCCGGCCAGCAACACCTCTCCCGCCGCGCACACCGCCACTCTGCCGCTTCGCACGCCGTCAACGACCGCCAAGTCCAAGACCATCATGCTTGGCTTCGATCTCGGCACCAACAAGTCGTGCATCCTCGCGGGTGCGCCCTCCGGCAGCGACATCGTCGTCAGCAAGGTCGTGCCGACCGTGGTCGGTTACGTGAAGGACGGAATCGTCGATGGCATCATCGCTGGCAACGCGCAGAAGATCTTCGGCGAGGATGCCCTGCGCAACATGCTGCACGTCCGCCTCGTCGCTCCGGTTGCCGAGGGCGTGATCGCAGATCACAATGCGGTGCGCGACTTTCTGCAGTACCTGCGCAGCCTGGTGGATCCCGCGGGCACCGCCGAGATTCGCGCCGTCATCGGCATGCCCGCCAACGCCGTGCCGCAGGCGCGCGAAGACATCCGCCGCTGCTCGTACGGGATCTTCGATCGCGTGATTCTCATCCCCGAGCCGTT
Organism: Verrucomicrobiota bacterium; assembly: GCA_040386765.1. GTDB lineage: Bacteria > Verrucomicrobiota > Verrucomicrobiia > Opitutales > Opitutaceae > ER46. The sequence goes on from JAZKEV010000252.1 coordinate 11,250, forward strand.
TCTCGCTGCGCTAGGTTATCGCGACGACTCGCGCGTATCGCAGCCCAACTATCTCGATCCCGTCGTCAACTCGCTCTTCATCGATATCGGCGGCGGCACGAGCGACCTAAGTCTCGTGCAGGGCTGCTTCCCCACCAGCCAGGATCAGATCAGCATTCCTTTTGCCGGTGATGCCATCGACGAACTGCCCGGCGCCGCTGCCGCCGTCGGCGCCATCCAGGCGACGCGCTACGATATCGTGTTCATGGATTGGTACATGCCGGAAATGAACGGCGCGGCGCTGCTCGAAGTGATCCGTGACCGCCGCTTCGCCGGCAACTGGCAAGTCCCGATCGTCATGATGACCGCCTATCCCAACCGCGAAACCATCGCCCGCGCCAAGGAACTCGGCGCCAACGAAGTGCTCACCAAACCCTTCAGCCAAGCCCACGCCGCCGCCGCGCTGGGCCGCCTGCTCCCCGACGGCTGGCAGATCCCGGAAGAGCCGGGAGCCGGGCAGGTCTTGCTATAGGGCTCCTTGATCCTCCCCCGTTCACGGGGGAGGGGGACCGGCGAAGCCG
>JAZKEV010000252.1:11819-12582 GCA_040386765.1 Verrucomicrobiota bacterium
ACGCGCTTGCCTGGCACCGCAACCACCCCAAGCACGATGTCATCCCAGCGAAAGCTGGGATCCAGTTCTCCACCTGCGCTGCGGCCAGTTGGGTCCCAGCTTTCGCTGGGATGACACCTGTGGTGTGGTCAATAGGGGCGCGAAAGCACATCGCAGGCTTGACCATACATAACCATATTGTTATAGAACATTCAGGTTATGCACAAAGGAGAGCCATCATGTCGAAGTCCGTTGCAATCACCTACCCGTCCGGCAACGCAATCACGGTATCGCGTGAGTTCGATGCGCCGGCCGATCTGGTCTTTGCCTGCCACACCAAGCCGCAACTGGTGCAGCGCTGGATGCTCGGGCCTCCCGGCTGGAGCATGCCGGTTTGCGAGATCGCCCTCAAGGTCGGCGACACCTACCGCTACATCTGGCGCAACAATGCCGATGGCTCGGAGTTCGGCTTCACCGGCCGCTTCCGCGAGGTTGAGGTTCCGACGCGCGTCGTCCACACCGAGAGCATGATCGGCCAGCCCGGCGAAGCGCTGGTCACCACCATCTTCACCGAGCACGCCGGCCGCACCACCCTTAGCGTCACCATGAGCTTCGAATCCCCGGCCATGCGCGACCAGGTTATCGCCACCGGCATGACCGACGGCATGGCCATGAGCTATGACAAGCTCGACGAGTTGCTGGCCGAGAAGGTGGCCTAGTCGACGGCCGAGAGGCCGGTGCGGGAGGATACCCCCACCCTGTCCCTCCCCCCTTAGGGGGGAGG
>JAZKEV010000253.1:0-12162 GCA_040386765.1 Verrucomicrobiota bacterium
CTTCGCTGCGCTCAGAATGACAAATTAAAATCTAAAAGCTAAAGGACGTTGGTATCAGGAGACCCGAACCGGCAGGAGCGGGAGGAAAAGCGCGGATGATGAAAACAGCTCGCCGCCGCGGCTGGGCGCGCCGCCCAGTCCTTCGCCCGCCCGTGTAGCCTATTCCCCCGTCGTCGGCGTGGTCCCGATCTGCGCCTGTAGTTTTTCCAACTCGGCCTTCAGCAGAGGATCACGCGTAGCGTTCAGCGTCCGTTCGATAAGCGGTGCCGCTTCGGCTTTGTAACCGTTCTTAATGAGAAGACTGGCGGCGGCAACCACGAGCGTCCCGTTGCGCGGGAAAAGGTTGATGCCGCGTTCCACCACCGCGATATGATCGCGTTGGGGGACCACCGTCGTGTTCTGCCAGGCGCGGGCCACTTCGAGATAATTTTCCGCGAGCTGCTGCGGCAGCTTCTGCCCCACGAAGAGCGGCTCGAGCACGGCAACAAGCTCGTTGAGGTCGAGCGGCGCGCCCCCCTTGGCGGCCTGTTGCTGCGCGTAGCGCACGCGCGCCAGCTCCAGATAAGCGCGCGGACGCGGGATCGTGGCGGGCGCGACGGCGACGGCCTCGAGATAGGTCCTTGCGCGCTTGTCGTCATGGCGTTGGCGCGCCATCAAACCCAGCGAGGCGAGCAGCTGCGGGTCGCGATCGCCGCGCAGGTACGCGACGACAAATTCGTTGCGCGCCGCCTCATCCTGGCCGGCAAGACGCAGCGTTTCGCCCTTGATGCGACCGATTTCGCCATCGGTCGCAGGGCGCACCGCGATGGCAGGCGCAGGCAGGAAGATACTCTCACCTTTATTGGTCGGCTTGTAGATCTTCGACGTATAGACCGTGAATTCCGAGTAACTGCGGATCTCCAGGGCCATCTGCTTGTAAGTCTTGCCGAAGCACTCCTTGAAGAGCGCTTCCGTCGGCTCTTGCTTCGCCGACATCGTGACAAATTTCAGGAAGGCTTTCTGATAACGCCCCTGGTGGCCGTAGAGGCACATATGCACAAAGGCCGTCGTCTGCTTCCGCCAGTCGGCCATGCTGACGCCCTTCGCGCCGGTGATCGTCGGCGAGTCGTAGCCCACGGCGAACATCTTATCCATCGGCATGATGTAGATGGGCTGGACGTACACGCGAGGCGCGGCGTTCGACATCGAACCGGCTCCATAGTTGGGCATACCGCTGTCGGTCGAATACGGAGACGAGCCATACCCCATCCACGAATTTTGGCCGTAGCCGAATCCGCCGCCGCCAAATCCGCCACCCGCGAAATTCGTCCCATAATCCATCGTGTACTCGTTGCGGAAAGATTTGGGCATTCCGACCTCGATCCACTTGTTGTTATAGTCGATGTCGCTGTAGATGTTGGCCATGCCCTCCGCGACCCACGCCGGCATCCGCGGAGTTAATCGGCTGAGAGCGAGGTGGACGTACTGGCGGATGAATTCCTGGCTGGTGTGCACCTCCTTGCGACCGAAGAAGCGCCCGAAGCTCGTCATGATGTCCACCTCATCGCCCAGCGCACGGTACGTGTAGTCGACCACGATCGAAGCGATTTCATTGTCGCGCACGAGGCTCGTGCCCAGCCCGCTGATGGAGCGGGTGGCGCGCTTTACCTCGAAGCGATCAAATTGCCCCATCTTGCCGCAGAGCACGACCATCACTGGCAGCTCCGCCTGGATCATCATCTCCGGCGCGACCGTGCTGAGTACGATCTGAAATTCGCGCAGGTCCTTCACGAACTCCTTCGTGGTCCGCTCCGAGGCGCTCGAGAGCACCTCGAAATTGCCGAGCTTCACGTATTTCCACTCCTCGCGCGGTGGCAATGGCCGGTCGCTCACCACTTTGAACTCCGGGAGGGCGATGACCTCGGCCAACGGCGAACGCTGGTCCGACTGCGCTGATAACATCGCCAGCGGCGCGGAGGCGAAAAGAAACCAGCGAGCCAGGGAACGCGGTGCAAGGGGGGCAGTGAAAGTCATCGGGAGAGTGGGCGCAGAGGCCGACAGGGGAATCGGGTTTCTTTATTTTCCGTGATGGACCGATAATCGCGAATAACTACGCGCTACCGTATTCATTAAAGAAAAGAACTATATGAAGCATTGCAAGTGATACAACGCGTCGTCCCGCCATACCGATCTTACCTGAAAAAGGGTTTCAGTAACGCCACCGCGCCTCCGCAGGCAATTCCTCCAATTCTACTCCGAGGCGTATGCCAAATGTGTTTGTCATCTGGGCGCGGCGAGAATCCCTGCGTTCGAACGCCGTGGAGTAACCGCTGCCGTGGATCCTTCGCTCCGCTCAGAATGACGAGAGGTAGAGCGGAGATAATTCGAGCCCCCACTCAGTCCAGATACGGCTGATATTCCGGCACGAGCTGCTTCAGAATCGATTTCAGCTCGTTGTTGTCGTATTGATGGAGGTTCTTTTCGAGTTCCTTCAGCCCCGACTCGCTGAACATCGCGGTGCTCGTGAAGCGCATGATGCGGTTGTGCTCGGTCGCCGCGTATTGCTCGGTGTGGTGCTGCAGTTCCTCGAAGAGCTTTTCGCCCGGCTTCAGCCCGGTGAACTTGATCTCGATATCCTCGCCTACCCGGAAGCCGCTCAGCTCGATCATCTGCTTCGCGAGGTCCACGATCTTCACCGGCTGGCCCATATCCAGGACGAAGATCTCCTCGCCCTTGCCCTGCACGAAACTCTGCAGCACGAGACCCACCGCCTCCGGGATCGTCATGAAGTAGCGGGTGACGTCGGGATGCGTCACCGTCACCGGGCCGCCGTTCGCGATCTGTCGCTTGAAGATCGGGATCACGCTGCCCGATGAGCCCAGCACGTTGCCGAAACGGACTGCCATGAACTTCGTGCGCTTCGGCCGCTCGATGGGAGAGCGGCCTTCACCCTGCATCGCGCTGATCGCCATCAGCTGGATCTCGGCGAGGCGCTTCGTCGCACCCATCACGTTGGTCGGATTGATCGCCTTGTCGGTCGAGATGAAGGTCAAGGCCTCCACGCCGTGTGCCGCCGCGAGTTGGGCGAGCTGCCGGGTGCCGAGGACGTTGTTGCGGATGGCTTCGGCCGGCTGCCGCTCCATCAGGTACACGTGTTTGTGCGCCGCCGCATGGAAAATGACCTCGGGCTTGTAGCGCGTAAAGATGAACTCCATCCGGTCGCGATCGAGGATATCCGCCACCAGCGGGACCGCGCGCGTGCCGACGCCGAGCTCGTTCAGTTCCTGTTCGATCAGGAAGAGCGCGGCTTCCGATTGCTCGATGAGGAGCAGGCGCTTCGGGTTCAGGGCGCCGATCTGCCGGCACAGCTCGCTGCCGATGCTCCCGCCCGCACCGGTCACCATCACGCACTTGTTCTCGATGGCGTGCTGGATGCCGCTGGAGTCGAGGTTGACCGCTTCGCGCCCGAGCAAGTCCTGCACTTCGACCGGGCGGATCCGGCTCGCCCGCACGCGGCCCGAGGCCAGCTCCTCGAGCGAGGGCAGCGTCTCGACCTTCAGCCCCTGCTGGGTGAAGACCGTGACGATTTCACGGATGCGCTTCGCCGAGGCGGAGGGCATGGCGATGACGGCCTTGGCCAGCGAACCGACGTCCTTCGCCTTGCTCGCGGCCTCCGGCGGCCCGACGACGGGGATGCCATGCACCAGCTTGCCGTGCTTTTCCGAGTCGTCGTCGAAAAACATCACCGGGCGAAACCCGCGCGACGGATGGCTGAGGAATTCCTTGGCGAGCGAGGCGCCCGCATCGCCGGCGCCGATGATCGCGATGCGCTGCTGCTGTTGCTGCACACCGTTCACCGCGCGCTTCGCGCCGCTCAGGCGTTCACGATACATGCGCATGACCACGCGGCCCGCGCACAAAGCACCGAAACAGAGGAGAAAATCGGTAAGCATTACGCCGCGCGGCGCGGAAAAATCGCTCCAACCCAGCATGCGCGGCAGCGAAAGCAGCAGCGTCGAGGTGCCCATCGCCCAAAACAACTTGATGAGATCGGGAATGCTGAAGTACGTCAGCAAAGTGCCGAGCTGCCGTGTGGCTACGAGCGCCACCAGTTTGACGCAGATCACCAGAGGCAGCAGGCGCATGCGCTCCTGCTGATACGGCCCCGGCACGATGAAATCGAAGCGCAGCTCATACGCCACGTAGAAGCTCACCGACACCACCAGTGCGTAAACACACGCCAGCAGCGCAGTCCGGCGGTTTTGGCCGGACCCTAGCGATGATAGCGGTAAAAAGTGAATACGAGTCATATGCACCCAAGTGGTGCCGAAGGAGGGAGCTGGAAAAAACCGGCCGGAAGGGGAAGGTGATCCAACCAAAACGCGGCCACAATGCAAGCGAGTCTCACGATCCACTCGATATCCTGACAGCCGTTACCTCCAAATGCCCGCGCCAGAGTCCCTTGTTTTTCCTCTCTGCTTTCGCTGCTCCTACCTCTATATCTTATGGTAACAATGCGCGCGAAAACCCCGCTGGGTTCATCCTACTGCTTACTATTGCTGCATTTTTGCGTAAACAGTCTGCCTGCTCAACGTGGTGACGCGCCGGATACACGCCTCCGTCCACCCGCCGAGGCCCAGGCGCTTTTCCACGTGCCGCCGGGTTTCGAAGTCCAGCTGGTGGCCGCCGAACCCGACCTGCAGAAGCCTTTCAACCTCGCCTTCGATGCCGCCGGCCGCGTCTGGGTTACCGGCTCCGCCCTCTACCCGTGGCCCGCGCGCCGCGATGCGCTGGGCCAGCCTATCGCCTCGTTCGACAAAAACTGGGACGATAACCGCCTCGCCTTCCGCGCCAGCTCCACCCCGCCGAAACCCGCCGAGGAGGCCATCGACACCGTCCGCGTTCTCTCGGACTTCGACCCCGCTACCGGTCGCGCGCGCAAGGTCGTAACCTTCGCTGATGGGCTGAATATCCCCATCGGCATCCTGCCGCTCCCGCGCGCTCCCGGCGCCAAGGGCGATACCGCGCTCGTATTTTCCATCCCCGCCATCTGGCGGCTCACCGATGCCGATGGCGATGGCCGCGCCGACGTGCGCGAAAAACTCTACGACGGCTTCGGCTTCAAGGACACGCACGGCATGTCCTCCAGTTACTGGCTCTGGTTCGACGGCTGGGTCTACGGCACGCACGGCTTCGCCAATGCCAGCGAGGTCGTCGACCGCACCGGCCGCGTCGTGAAGCTCACCAGCGGCAACACCTATCGCTTCCGGCCCGATGGCTCCCGCTTCGAGCTGTATGTGAATGGCCAGACCAATCCCTTCGGCCTCGCCTTCGATCCGCGCGGCGAGCTCTACACCGCCGATTCCCACTCCAAGCCCGTCTACCTCGTCCTGCCCGGCGGCTACTATGAGGGCATCAACCGCGAGCACGACGGCCTCGGCTTCGCCCCTGCCATCACCACCGACGACCATGGTTCCAGTGCCATCGCCGGCATTGCGCACTACTCGGCCTCACAGTTCCCCGCCGAGTACCGCGACAACCTCTTCAACGGCAATCCCGTCACCCGCCGCATCAACCGCGCCCGGCTCGACTGGCGCGGCTCCACGCCACAGGCCGTGCGCCAGCCCGATTTCCTCACGAGCGACGATCCAGCCTTTCGCCCCGTGCAGGTGAAGCTCGGCCCCGATGGCGCGCTGTGGATCGCCGACTTCTATAATCCTATCATCGGCCACTACGAGGCGCCTCTTACCCATCCCGCTCGTGATCGTACCCACGGCCGCATCTGGCGCGTCGTCTGGCGCGGCCTCGATCGGCAGGTCTCGGCGCCCGGGCTGCCCGACCTCACCCAGCTCAGCACCCACGCACTCGTTCCGCATTTCAGCGATCCCAACCTCGTCGTCCGCTCGCTTGCTGTATCCGAACTTCTGACACGCCCCGACGCCGCGGCCGCGGGAGCCGCAGTTCAAGCCGCCGCAGCCCACCTCATCGCCGGCACCGATCCCGCAGCCGATGCCACCGCCGCTCTCCCACTCTTCCTCACGCTCGAACGCCTCGGCCGTCTCGACGAGGGGCTGCTCCGCCGCGCGCTCGAGCGGCTCGATAGCGATGTAGCACTCGCGGCCGTCCGCACGCTCACCGTGCGCGGCAAGCTCACGCCCGCCGACCGCGCGCTCTTCGCCGACCTTCCCTCCCGAACGACCAATCACCGCCTTTGGCGCGCGTGCGCCACGTTGTTTACTACGCACCCGCAGCCGTGGGGCGGCGATATCCTCCTCTCGCTCCTCCTCGCTGCGCCCGAAGCCGACACGGAACTCGTCTACGCGCTGCGTCTCGCGCTCAAGGCCCACCTCTCGCCCGTCTCCACCCCTGACATCTCCACGCTCCTCGACTCCGCGCCAAAGGCCTCCCGCGCCACGGCGGAGCGCCTCATCGCGGAGATCCTCCTCGCCGTACCCACGCCCGCCTCCGCCGAGTTCCTTCTCGGCTATCTCGAGCGTACCCAGTTTGCCGCCGCCCGCGCCGGAGACCTCGCACGGCACGCCGTGCTCCAGTTGCCCGCCGAGCGCTTCGCCGAGGTGCTCCCGCTCCTGCGCTCGCTAGCCAGGGCCCCGCTCGCCCAGCGCATCACGCTCGCCGAAGGCCTGGCCAGCGTCGCCACGCAAGCCAAACGCACTCTCCCCGCCGAGGTGCAGACGTGGCTGCACAACAACCTCCTCGCCGCCCTCCGCGGCAAGGATGCCGCCCTCGCCCTCCGCGCGATCAATGCCGCCAAGCCCCTCGACTTCCCCGAGAAGGTCGAGCCGTTCCGCCGGATCGCGCTCGATGCCGATATCCGCGAGAGCAATCGCATCGCAGCCCTGCGCGCCCTCGCGGCTGACAATCTGGAGAACATGCCTCTTTTCATCAGCGTCCTAGGCAGCAGCGGCTCCAACCTCCTCCGCCGCGCCGCCGCCGACCAATTGGGCGCCGCCACCCCCAGCCCAGCCGCGCTCGACGCACTCTCCTCGGCCTATGCCTCCGCCTCCGCCGATCTCGCGCTCGGCCTTACGCTCGCCCTCGCCCAGAGCGATGCGGGCACCTCGCGCCTCCTCGATCTCGCCGGGAGCGGACGCGTCCGTCCGCAACTGCTGCGCCACCGCCACGTCGAGCTTGCGCTCCAGAAGCGCCCCGCCGCCCTCCGTGAGCGCGTCGTCACGCTCACGCGCGCCCTGCCGGATGAAGATGCCCGCCTCGATGCCGTGATCGCGCAGCGCCTCGGCGTGGCAGCGGCCTTCAAGACCGACCTCGCCCGCGGCGCCGCCGTTTTCGCGACCCAGTGCGCCACCTGTCACCGCTTTCGCGACACCGGCGGCAACCTCGGCCCGAGCCTCGATGGCAGTGAAGCCCGCACCGTTGCGCGCCTCGTCGAGGACATCCTAGACCCCAGCCGCAATATCGACCCCGGCTTCCGTCTCACTACCGTCACCCTCAAGAGTGGTGAGACCAAATCTGGTTTCAATCTGCGCGAGCAAGACAACCGACTCCTCCTCACCGATCCCGCTACGGGGCATGATATTACCCTCCCTCGCGCCGACATCGCCGAGACGGCACCCTCCCAAGTCTCGCCGATGCCCCCGGCCTTCGAGACTACCCTTTCGCCGCAGGAGTTTTTCGACGTCATTGCCTACCTGCGCTCACCTCGCTAACGAACGCGGACGGCCGTCCGTAAAATGCGGGTGGAAAACGCGTTTCCACTTCCAAATACGCTGCCCTTGACACCTCCCCCGTCGCTCGGGCACAGATGACCCTCTTTTTCTTTAGACATCATGAAGCCAACATTCCGCCCGCACCGCAAGAAACGCGCCCGCAAGATCGGTTACCGTGCCCGCATGGCCACCAAGGGCGGCCGCAAGGTCATCAAGGCCCGCCGCCTCAAGGGCCGCAAGCGCCTGACGGTTGTCTGATCGACCGTCCGTAACTGCGCTCGCCGCCCGGCCCATGCGTTTCCGCGCCGAGCAACATCTCCGGCGGCAAAACGACATCCGTGCCGTTCGCGAAAAAGGCCGGCGCATCGATTGTCGCGCTTTCACCCTCTGGTGGAAGTGCCGCGAACCTGCCGCACCCGAAGCACCTTCAACGCCCGCAATTCCGCGCGTCTGCGTGATCGCTTCGACTGCCGCTGTCGGCAACGCCATCCGTCGCAACCGCGCCAAGCGCCGGTTGCGCGAGGTCTTCCGTCAGCAGCAGCACCTCGTGCCCGCGCACTGCGACCTGCTGCTCATCGCCCGCGCCGCCGCCACCGACTGCCAGCTCGACGAGTTGCAGAAACGGTTTGGCGACGCCTGCGGCCAGCTGCCCAAAGCATGAGCGCTCCCGCTACGTTTCTCTCGTCGCTCGCTCGTGCCGCCCTCCGGTTGCCCGCCGCCGCGCTGCTCCTGCTCATCTGGATCTACCAGCGCACGCTTTCGCCCGCGCTGCCCATCCTCACGATGGGCCGCTGCGGCTGCCGCTTCGCGCCGACCTGCTCGCACTACGCGGCCGAGGCCATTCGCACCCACGGTGCGCTCCACGGTTTCGGCCTCGCCATAGTCCGCCTCGTGAAGTGCACGCCGCTGCATCCGGGCGGTTTCGATCCCGTCCCTCCACGGCGCACGCCCCGCTGCACGCGCGTCGCCGCCTGATCCCCTCCTCGCTCCGTCCCTTCCTCTCTCCGCTTCTCCCGTAAATGGATAAAAAGAATTTCACCATCGGCGCGCTCCTCTTGGTGGCGGCTTTCGCCGTCATGTACATCAGCTCGCGCCACACGCCGCCGCGGCCCCTCTCCGAGGCGGAGAAGACTCCGATCGGCGCCACGCCTCCCGGCACCCCTGAGGGCACCCCGCAGGCCGCGGCCGCCGCAGCCACGCCCGCGCAGCCCGCCTCGCCGACGGCACCAACCACGGTTTCCGGCAGCTTCGTGCGCGATGCTGCGGATGCGACCGTCACCAAGCTCGCCAACGAGTTCATCGAGGCCCGCTTCACCGACTCCGGCGGCGCCCTCCTCGAGGTCGCCTTCATCAAACGCGACGAGAAGGAACGTCTCATCTACCCCGACAAGCTCAAGAGCGACTCGCCCTTCATCTACAACGCCCTGCACGCCGACCCGATGCTCGCGTTCGTCGACTACCCCGGTCTCGACCGCAAAGCCCGCTACGAGCGCGTCTCTCAGACCGCCACCGAGGTCGTCTATCGCCGGGTGCTCGACAACAAGCTCGAGGTCACCCGCCGCTACATCCTCGCCCCGAGCAAGGGCGAGACCACCGACCCCTATCAAATCCGGCACGAGACCACGATTCGCAATCTCACCGATCAGACCACGCCGCCCTTCCGCGTCTCCGTCGCCATCGGCACCGCCGCTCCCATCAACGAAAAAGATCCCGCCCAGCAGCTTGCCACCGGCTATTGGAATGGTGATAGCGCCAAGTTCCTCCACCGCACCGAGCTGGAGTCCAGCGGTGGCTTCCTCGGCTTCGGAGGTCACGGCGCCGTGCCCTATCTCACCACCAGTGGCTCGCTCGTCTGGACCACCGTAAAAAACCAGTTTTTCACCAGCATCCTCACGGGCGATGAGCCTGCCACCGGCCTCGTCACCCGCCGCGTAAAGCTCGTCAACGACCTGCCGGATGACCACCACGGCGCCTACGGCGTCGCCGGCACCGCCCAGTTCGACATCAAGGCCCTCGCCGCCAAAGCCGAGGCCAAGCTTGCTGGCTCGTTCTACGTCGGCCCGAAGGAATACTCCCGCCTCGCCAACTCCAAAGTCTTCAAGGTCGACCAGGACAAGGTGATGGACTTCGGCTTCTTCAAGTTCTTCAGCCAGATCCTGCTCCAGCTCATGACGTGGATCCACGGCTTCACGGCCAATTGGGGCGTCGCGATCATTCTCACCACGCTCACTCTCAAGATCCTCTTTGTGCCGCTCACGCTCGCCGCCTCCAAGTCGGCCAAGCGCATGGCCAAGCTCCAGCCCGAGATGCAGACCATCCGGGAAAAGTATAAGGATAATCCGCAGAAGCAGCAGCAGGCCACGATGGAGCTCTTCAAGACGCACCGCGTGAATCCCATCGGTGGCTGCGTGCCCATCCTGCTCACGATTCCCTTCTTCATGGGCTTCTTCACGATGCTCGGCAGCGCCGCCGAGCTTCGGTACCAGCCCTTCCTGTGGGCGCCCGACCTCTCCGCGACCGATACCATCGGCTACCTCTGGATCATCCCGATCAACATCATGCCGATCCTCATGGGCGCCACGATGGTCGTGCAGATGCACCTCACGCCGACGCCGTCTGTCGACAACATGCAGATGAAGATGATGAAGATCATGCCCTACTTCTTCGCCTTCTTCTGCTACAGCTTCCCCTGCTCGCTCTCGCTGTACTCCTTCATCAACGGTCTCTTCACGATCTTCCAGCAGCTCATCATCAATCGCATGAAGGATGAGCCCCTCGTCCCCGCCGTCGCCGGCAAAGGCCCGGGCGGCAAGCCGATCAAGAACGTCACACCGTCGAAGAAGAAGTAAGTCTTCGGGCGAAGCCCAACGAGGAATTCGAGCAGCTGCGCCTCCACTCGTCGAGATGGAGGCGCGGTGCCCCACCGCGCGGGTTGCAGGCCACCTTCGCCCTCGCGCTCACAAAGGCGCATCCGCGCATCGCAATTCTAGGCGAATAAAAAAAAGCGGCGCCCCATCGCATGATTCGCAGGCACTTCGTCTCGCAAGCATGAGGGAAACTCATGGTGGGCGTCCTACTCCACCCCAGCGTCATAACCCAGCCGGTTACTTGCCTCCCCCGGCTCCTGCTGGTTTCTTGTCGACTCCCAGATGACAGACGACGTCGAGATCGCGCCGCCACGCGCACCAGACGCTACACCACGCTACCTCGCGCCCGATGAGGTGGGTCTCGTGGTGCCGCGCGACTTTGTCTACAATCAGCCGTTCACATTCAAGACCGGCCAGATCATCTCCGGCTTTACGCTCCGCTACGAGACCTACGGCACGCTCAGCGCCACGCGCGACAACGTCATCCTCATCTGCCACGCGCTGAGCGGCGACCATCACTGCGCCGGCTGGCAGTCGCCCACCGACCGCAAACCCGGCTGGTGGAATAATCTCATCGGCCCCGGCAAGGCCGTCGACACCCGCCGCTTTTTCGTCGTCTGCGCCAATGTCCTCGGCGGTTGCCAAGGCTCGACCGGGCCGTCGTCGATCAATCCCGAGACCGGCCGGCCCTACGGCATCCTGTTCCCCTTCGTCACGATTCGCGACATGGTGCGCGCGCAGAAGCTCCTGCTTGATCACCTCGGCGTCATCGAGTTGCACGGCATCATCGGCGGCTCGATGGGCGGCATGCAGGCGATGCTCTTCGCCATCGAGTACCCACGCTTCGTGCGCCGCGTGCTCGCCATGGCCACCACCGGCCGCGAAAGCGCGCAGGCCATCGCCTTCAACGAAGTCGGCCGCCAGGCCATCATGCAGGATCCCGCGTGGAACCACGGTGATTACACCAAGGACGGCGGCCCCCGCGTGGGCCTCGCGATCGCGCGCATGATGGCGCACATCACCTACGTGACCGATGCCAGCATGGATCGGAAGTTCGGCCGTAAAAAGAAAGAGGGCGCCAACAACGACGCGTATACCTTCGACGTGCAGTTCGAGGTCGAGGGCTATCTGCGCCACCAGGGCCAGAGCTTCATCAATCGCTTCGACGCCAACACCTACCTCTACATCACGCGCGCGCTCGATCAGTTCGATCTCTCGCACGCCTACGGCTCGCTGGAGGCGGCGTTCGCGCACCTGGAGGCGGAGGCGCTCGTCGTCGGTTTCACCAGCGACTGGCTGTTCCCGCCCAGCCAGAATCGCGCGCTCGCGCTCGCCATGCTCCGCACCGGCAAACGCGCCAGCTATGCCGAGCTCGATACCGATCTCGGCCACGACTCCTTCCTCCTCGAATCGGAGGAGCTGTACTCCCTCGTCCGCGCCTTCCTCGAGCGCGACCAGCCGTATGTCTTCGACTACAGCATCTGAGCCCATGACTTCGCTGAACTCATCGGCGGCTCAGCCGCGGACCCATGACGTCGTCGAAAAGCGCACCGTCGACATGCAGATCATCGGGGATTGGGTGGAGCCCAACACCCGCGTGCTCGATCTCGGCTGTGGCCGGGGCGTGCTGC
>JAZKEV010000254.1:0-12066 GCA_040386765.1 Verrucomicrobiota bacterium
ATCATGGGTTTCATGTTCTACGCGCAGGGAGCCTCGCTGCCTCTCGTGGTTGTCGGCATCGGCTCGCTCGGCCTGTATCTTTGCACCGTGTTTGTGAACGTGATCCCGGTGATCCTCGCCGCGCTGGCCGGCGTGGGCGGCATGGCCTTCCTCGGCTACCTCACTCTCACGCGCTGACGTGGCAGAGACGGGCCATCGCCCGGCCAAGCCGGGAATACGTTTAGCGGACGCGTTGCCGCGGCTCCTGCACATCTACCATCGCGAGATCTGGCAAACGGCGTTCCTCCGCGACCGGTCCTTGAAGGGCCGCACCTTCGCCGTCCTGCGCGTGCTCTCGATCACGTTCACGGTATTTGGCGAGTCGCGGATCGCCACGCGGGCGGCGGCGCTGAGCTTCAGCTCCCTCCTCGGCCTCGGCCCGATCATCGCGCTCTCCGTCCTCATCGCGGGCTTTGCCCTCGGCAACAACAGCGATCCCTACGTCCTCGCCAAGACGCTCAACTCCCTCGTCAAACTCGTCGCACCCCAGATCGCCGAATACGAGAGGATTTCCACTACTCCGGACGCCGCGACCCCGCCCGGCGAGGAGCCCAATCCCGAGCTGGTCATCCTGCTTAATAATATCATCGGCGCCGCCAAGTCGGGCACCGGCGGCGTGCCCGCTGTCTTCACGCTCCTCATCATCGTCCTGCTGCTCTTCAAGAACATCGAGGACACTTTCAACGACATCTGGGGCGTGCGACAGGGTCGCTCCATCATCACGCGCATCGTCTTCTATTGGACGATTCTGACGCTCGGCGCCCTGCTCTTCCTGGCCTCCGTCGCCCTGCTGAGTGCGAGCACCTTCCTGAATGTCTTCACCGACCGCCTGCCGGGCGGCGCCGTCATCCAATCGCTCGGGCTTTTCCTGCCGACGCTGTTTTCGTTTACCCTGCTGGCGGTGACGCTGACGGTTTTCTACCGGGTGATCCCCAACACCCGCGTTTTCTGGCGCGCGGCCTTTATCGGCGGCATGGTCGTCGCCTCCCTCCTCGTTGCCAATAACTTCGTCGCCTTCCTGTACCTGAAGCGCGTCTACATCGAGAAGAGCCTCTACGGCAGCCTCGCGCTCCCGCTCGTCGTGATGTCGAGCCTGTACATCTTCTGGCTCTGCGTGCTCACGGGCGGCATCGTCAGCTACGCCATCCAGAACGTGCACTTCCGGAACAGCCAGGCGGCGTGGAGCACGCTCACGGAATCGATGCGCGAGCGCCTGGCTCTCGTCGTCTTCCTCACGATCTGCCGCCGCTTCCGCGACTGCCTCCCGCCCATCTCCGTCTCGCAACTCACGGCGATGCTGAAGGTGCCCACCCAGCTGCTCAACGAGTGCCTGAACCGCCTCGTGCTGCTCAAGCTCGTAACCACGGTGCGACCGGACCCCAACGCCAATGCCGGCGACGACCTCTACCAGCCCGCGCGGCCGCTCAACCGCATCACGCTCTTCGACTTCAAGACCCTCGACGACAACTTCGGCGAAAACCCGATCGGCTCCTCCCTCGAGCGGATCGATCCGCTGATCAGCCACTACGACACGGCGGTCTCCAAGCTCAGCGAACAGCTGTTTTTCCAGAAAACGATCGATCAGCTCTTCGACGAACATCCCTTCGAGGAGTCCCGGCCGCCCTTTGCCATGGGGGAGCGCCGGCAGTAGTTAAGACGCTTTTATTTACCGTTTTCTCGGTTTGGACGGCCAAAGCGGGAGTCACGCTCGCCGCATCTGCAATTCGTTGGCTGCCGATCACCCGGGCAAGAGCAGGAGTGAGATCACGAGCATACTCCTGCTCGTGATCTGATCGTAACCCGCTCGCTTTCCGGGATTCGCCGCTTCGCGCCCCCTTCCGGATCGGCTCTCTCCACACCGCCCCCGGTTTCCCGCCCTACTTCACCCTTGCCACTCGGCCTCCCCGACCTAGCGTCCGACGTTTTCTCCCCATGATTTCTTGGATCCAGAGAACCCTCCAACAGCACTTCCGCGTGATCTTCGCGGTGCTGCTGGGACTCATCATCGTCTCCTTCGTTTTCACCATCGGTGCCCCTGGCATCGGTGACGCCCAGAAACGAGGCATGGTGGACCGCTTCTTCTTTGGCTATAATCTGGCGCTGCAGCGCGACCAGGAAAAGCTGTTTGGGGACGCCGGCCTCAGCGCCAACCTCCAGGTGGGCCGGATGGGCGGGCTGGATTCCTCCCAGATTCAAAACTACGGCTTCCAGCGCGCCGCCACCCTGTATCTCGCCGACCAATGGGGCATCCCGGCCGCCACCCGCGACGAGATCGAGGCCAAGATCAAGACCTTCGGCATGTTTACCGGCCAGGATGGCCAGTTCGACGCCAAGGCGTATCAGACTTTCCGTGACGGCCTGAAGACCAATCCCCGCGGCATGACCGAGGCGGACATCGCCCGCGTCGTCAGCGACGACGTGCGCGCCGAGAAGGTGCAGAAGCTCCTCTCCGGCCCGGGCTACGTGCTCCCCGCCGACGTCAAGACCCAGATCAGCCGCACCGATACGACGTGGACGCTCGCGACGGCGACGACGAACTACAACGACTTCAAGCCCGAGATCAAACCGAGCGACACCGAGCTCAACACGTTCTTCGAGCAGGCCGGCGGCCGCTACCAGATCGCGCCCCGCGTCGTAGTCAGCTACCTGGATTTTCCCGTCACCAACTACATCACGCAGGTCAACGTGACCGAGGCCGAGGTCCGCGCCTTCTACGACGCGAATCCCTCGCGCTTCCCCAAGCCGGCCGATGCCAAGAAGGACACGCCCCCCTCGCCCCTCCTCAACCCGCCCTCCGATGCCAACGCCGACTTTGCCGCCGTGCGCGCGCAGGTCGAAAGCACCCTCAAGTTCGAGCGCGCGCAGAAGGCCGCCGCCAAGGCCGCGAGCGATTTCTCGCTCGCCCTCTACGAGTCCCGCGCCACCACGCCGGAAGCCATCGACAAGTTTCTCGCTTCGAAGACTCTCGCAGCCAAGCCGCTCCCGGCTTTCACGCGCGATGCCGCTCCCTCCGAGATCGGCGGCTTCCAAGCCGCCAACGAAGCCTTCCGCCTCGGCAAGGATCGCATCGCCTCCGATGCCCTCCAGACGCCGATGGGCGCCGTGATTCTCTTCTGGAAGGACACCCAGCCGTCGCGCGCCCCCCTCTTCACCGAGGTGCGCGATAAAGTGCTCACCGACTACACCGAGAACGAGCGCCGCAAGCGCTTCGTCGACGTGGGCCGCACCGCCAAGGCCGAGATCGAGGCCCGCCTCAAGGCCGGCGATACGTTCGACAAGGCCGTCGCCGCCGCCAGCAGCAAGGTCGGCCTCAAGTTCGAGACCAAGACCCTCGCGCCCTTCGCGCTGCGCACCGCCCCGCAGGATCTCGACCGCAGCATCTTCGGCACGCTCGAGCGCCTCGACAAGGGGAAGGTCTCCGACCTGAGCACCGGCTCCGACACCAGCATGTTTGTATATGCCGTCGACAAGCAGGTGCCCGACATCACCGATGCCAATCCGCGCATCGCCGAGACCCGCACCCAGCTCGCCGCCTACCACGCGCGCCTGAGCTCCGAGTATATTTCCGAGTTCGTCGACAACGAGCTCAAGAAGTCCGAGCCGAAGTCCGCCACCAAGGCCGACCAACCCAAGAGCTGACGATCACACCGCTGGTCGTCCGGCCTCGCCGCTGATCCTGCGGAGCTGCCTTTCGACCTGTGTAGCCATTTCCCGGAGCCACGCGGAGCGCATTACCCCAGCCCACATGCCGCTCCGCTTTTACGCTCCGCGCAAGACGCCCTGCCGCCTCTGCGGCCCCGGCTTCGAGTCCGCCCAGCCGGCGAGCGCGCCCGACCTCGCGGAATGCCCGACGTGCGGCCAGGCCGTACAACGGGTAACGCCCCAAGCCGTAAATTCCCCGAAACTTTCGGCACCACTTTCCGTCTCGCGCGCTAGACAAGCAGGCTTCACCGTGCTGAAACGAACCCCGGGTGGTGAGTTTGAAAGACAGTAACTTTCATTCCCCGTTCTGTGTTCTTCCCAGCACCCCAGTCGCCCCAGCTTACACCTTCATACTACGTCATGTCCTGTTCATACGTCCGTGCTCTGCTTGCGGTTAGTCTAACCTGTGCCACTGCGTTTGCCCAAGTGCCTGCCGCCGCCCCACAGCCCGCGGCCGCAGCCGATGCCGGCATTCCAAATAAGGCATTCACGCTGGAGGATGCCATCGCCCAGGCGCTGAGGAAGAACTTCGACCTCCAAATCCAGGGCTACACCGTCGAGAACGCGAAGGACCAGCTCGCGATCCAGCAGGCAGCCTTCGACCCGACGATCAACGCGAGCGTCACGCGCTCCCTCCAGCAGAACGCCTCGAATAACAGCACGCTCGAAGGTGAGCAGCGCGACCCCACGCGCACCAACTCGGTCAATGGCACCCTCAGTGTCACCGAGCGTATCCTGCCGACCAACGGCAATCTCACGCTCTCGACGAACCTCGCCCGCGGTGACACCAACCAATCGCAGGTCCGCATCAACCCCGCCTTCAACAACGGCGTCACCGCCCGCCTGGTCCAGCCGCTGCTCGCCGATGCCGGGCGCCGCGCCGCCACCGCTGGCATCGACCGGGCCAAGCTTCAGGTCAACATCGCCTCGATCGCCTACAAGAGCCGCGTGCTCGCGGTGATCTCCGATACCGAGAACTCTTATTATAATCTCGTCGCCGCGCGCGAGACGCTGCGCATCCGCCAGTTCAGCCTCGAATATAACCAGCGCTTCCTGGAAGAAAACAGCGCCCGCCGCCAGACCGGTGTGGCCACCGATCTCGACGTGCTCTCCGCGGAAGTCGGTCTCGCCCGCGCCCGCCAGCAGCTCGTCCAGGCCCAGCAATCCGTCCGCGATGCCGAGGATCGCCTGTTAAATCTGATCAACGATCCCTCCTTTGAGGCGCGGGTCGGACCGGTCGCCTTCGACGACTATAAGGGCGGCATTCCCAATTTTTCCGAATCCTACAAACGCGCCCGCGAATACTATCCCGAGACATTGAGCGCCGAGGAGCAGATGAAACAGCTCCGGATCGACCTTGATACCGCGCGCCGCAACCAGCTGCCCGACCTCAACCTGATTGCCCAGCTCGGCTACGTTGCGCGCACCAATCCGGATGGCTACATCGACGTGATCGAGAGCCTGCCCCGCGAGCCCGGCAACAACTGGCAGCTCGGCCTGAACTACTCGATGCCGTGGGGCCGCCACGCTGACAAGGCCCGCTTCCGCATCGCACAGACCCAGCTCAATTCGCAGAAGCTGCGCCTCGACCAGCTCGAGCAAGCGCTGCTCGTCAATGTCCGCTCGGCCGTGCGCGCCGTCGAGACCCAGCTCGTCGCGGTCGAGATCGCCAGCAAGGGCTCGGAGCTCGCACTGCGCCAGTACGAGCAGCAGAGCGCGCGTTTCCAAGCAGGACTCTCCACCAGCCGCCTCGTGCTGCAATTCCAGGACGATCTCGAAGACGCCCGCTTCCTCGAGCTCAGCGCCCGCCTCGCGCTCCGCCGCGCCGCCGCCGAGCTCGGCCGCCTCGAAGGCACCTCCATCCAGCGCTTCCGCGTGCAGCTGCCGCAATAACGGTCGCGCGCAGCGCACAGCGCAATTTGCGATTTATCGGGCGGGCTTTTGAAGCCCGCCCTTTTTATTTCCCGGGGAGACGGTGGTCGTCCGCAACCGCCATGCGCCTGACGACCCGAGCGCCACGCTTCCCCAAAACTGCAGTCGCATCATTCCGCCGCGCCGGTCATGCCCCCGGTCGGCTTTCGTACTTTCGATTCTGCGCGCGCTTGATCCCCGACTCGGACCAGAGCGTATCAGGAAGAGACCGCGCTCGCCGATGAACTAGCACCAGCAATTCGAGCTTTCCTACGCTGCCAGAGAAACACGGGGACAAACCAAAGCGCGAACTGCGAGGCCCCGCCAGCAGCCGAGGCCCATCCAGAAGGCTCTCCCTCTCCGTCCAACAGCAGAGCGATCTGCGGCAGAGGAAACTGAATCCATTGAGACAACTCAGCCCGGAAACCATATGGCCCGCAGATGCCGAGGCTCGAAAGCACGAGCACTAGCGCCAAAACTTGGGTGAACATAATGACCGCAACCGTCCACGCGAGGGACTTCTTGATCAGGGATCGCATCGGGGAACGTACACTAAAGGGCGGCCAGGGACGAACGTTGATCTAGTCTTAGTCTAGCACTTTGAGAACCGCGGCCACAAGAGCGACTGCGCCAGAGATTACAACCCACGTCCGCCTATCCGCGGTCGTCTTTCAAAGGCTCGGAGTTCTTACAGGCTGCCGCCATCTCGCCCTAGAAACTATCTCTCCGCGGCAAACAACTCTCCCGCTTCCCGCACCGCTGAGGCCACGAGCACCCGATGCGGCGGCAATTGCGTGCGAAACCACGTGCGCTGCTTCTTCACCAGCGCCCGCGTGTTTTTTGCAATCTCGGCCGCGAGTGCGTTTTCGGGCAACGCTCCGTCGAGCATCGCGAGCGTTTCACGGTAACCGATGGCGCGCGCGGCGCTGGGATTTTTTTCCAGGCCTGCTGCGCGCAGCCGCCGGACTTCGTCAACCAGTCCCGCCGCGAGCATCGCGCTCACGCGCGTCTCGATGCGTCGGTTCAATTCTTCCGGCTCGAGATCGAGCCGCGTCAGCTCCACGTCGAAATCCGCAAACGCCCCGGGCTGCCGCGCAAACGACTCCGTCAATTCCGCGAGCGTGCGCCCCGTCGCGAGGCAGCGCTCGAGCGCACGCGTGACGCGGCGGGGGTTGGCGATATCGAGCGCGCCGAGGCCTCCGGGGTTCAAGGCCCGCAGCCGGGTGAGGGCCTCCTCGGGCGCCAGTTGCCGGACTTCGGCCCGCAGGGCAGGCGCGACGTCCACGTCATCGGCAATCGGGGCGAAAAACGCCTTCAGGTAAAATCCGCTTCCGCCGGTCACCAGCACAGCGCGTCCGCGCTGCCCGATCTCCTGGACCGCCGTCCTCGCCTGCCGCACGTAGGCCGTCACATCCATTTGCCCCGTGACCTCGCATACGTCGATCAGGTGATGCCGCACGCGCGCCAGCTCCGCTGCCGAGGGTTTGGCGGTGCCGATATCCATGCCGCGATAGAACAGCAGCGAGTCGCACGAGACGATTTCGGCCCCGTGGCACTCGGCCCAGCGCAGCGCCCACTCGGTCTTCCCGACGGCCGTCGGCCCGGTGAGCACGCGGAGGAGAATTCTTTTCGTCACGGTTTTGTTTCCCAATGGGTGCCATCCGTGTAATCGCTGGTCAAAGTCTTCCGACCCTGAAAACGCGCTTCATCGTCAATCTCCGTTCCGGCGCCGCGGCGCGCGCCTTGCCTGAAGTCGAGGCCTTTGCCGCCCGGCGCGGGGCGGAGGTCACGCTTACGCAACACGCCCGCCATGCCTTCGAGCTCGCCACCGAGGCGCTGGCGGCGGGGGCGCAACTGGTCGTCGCGGTCGGCGGCGATGGCACGATGAACGAGGTGGCCAGCGCCCTCGTGGACACGCCGGCCACCTTTGGTCTCGTGCCCTGCGGCTCCGGCAATGGACTCGGCCGCCACCTCGGCATCCACGGCTCCACCGCACACGCGCTCGCGCTGCTCGAGGCAGGTCACACGATACGGGGGTAGCTGACGGGCATCTCTTTTTCTGCGCGGCGGGCCTGGGCTTCGAAGCGGAGATCGCCCAGCGTTTCAATGGGCTCAAGCGCCGCGGCTTCTTCCGCTACCTCACCACGAGCGCCGCAGGGTTCCGCGACTGGGTGCCGCAGGAGTACACGATCACCCACGAGGGCGGCACGCAACGGGTGCGGGCCTTCACCCTCGCGATCTCCAATTCCGACCAGTACGGCAACAACGCCTGCATCGCGCCGGGCGCGCGCACCGACGACGGGCTGCTCGACCTGACGGCCATTCCGCCCGTGCATGCGCTGAATGCGCTGCCGCTCCTCGTACGGCTTTTCACCCGCTCGATCGCGGACGCGCGAGGCGTGGTGCTCCGGCAGAGCAGTCGCTTCGTGGTGGAGCGGCTGGAGGCCGGGCTGCTTCACACCGATGGCGAGATCCACGAAGCGGGCAGGCGCATCGAGTTTACGGTCCGGCCGGCGAGCCTGCGCATCGTTACGCCGGCTTGAGGCGGCTGCGCCCAGATCGTCTACGCCACCCCGCTCGCGGCTGTGGCCATGACTGCGCGATTTCGGCCGGCGCCCTTCGCGGCATAGAGTGCTTTGTCGGACGCGGCCACGAGGTCTGCAGTGGTCCGGGCGTGCTCGGGCAGCACCGCCACGCCAGCGCTCACCGTCACATGCAGCGCCAGCCGATCGCTGGCCAGCACCGGCTCGCGCGCAATCGTCGAGCACACGCGAGTGGCCGCTTCCAGCGCGCCGGCCTGGTCGGTCTGCATCAGGATCAGCCCAAATTCCTCGCCGCCGTAGCGCACCACGCGGTCGACCGTGCGCACCTGCGACACCAACCGCCGCGCGACTTCGCGCAGCACCACGTCGCCCGTGGGGTGACCGTGCGTGTCGTTGATCGCTTTGAAATGGTCGATGTCCACCATGATCAGGGCGAGCGAGTGGCCGAAGCGCAGGGCGCGCTCCCGCTCCTCGTCCATGATGCGATCGAATTCCCGGCGGTTCAAAACGCCCGTCAGCTGGTCGCGTGTCGCCAGCCGGCGCAGCGCCTCGAGGGTATCGCCCAGCTTGAGCGCGTAACGCAGGGAACGCTCGATCGCCTGAGGCGTAATCTCGCCCTTCACCAGATAGTCGAGCGCGCCTGCATTCATCGCCTCCACATCCACGCGATGCGCCGTCTCCGCCGTCAGAAATACGATCGGCGTCCGGCAGCCGCTCGCCACCGCTTCGCGGATCAACTGGAGGCCATCGCGCGCGCCCAGCTGGTAGTCGAGGAGGCACGCGACGTATGCGCCCGACATGAGTTTCTCGAGGCCTTCTTCGTAGGTCGACGCCCACTCGAGCTCGTAAGTATCGGTCGCGAAGTTTTTGAAATGCGCGCTCGTCAGCCGGAATTGCAGCCGGTCGTCGTCGATGAGCAGGATCTTGCGCAGCATGGCCAGTTGCCCAAAAGGGACGCGCGCCCGCCTCCCTCGCAAGGCCAATCTCTGGCGCAAGGGGCCTTCCGGCCGGGTATGTTGTGCGGCCACCGCTTTTTCCGTAAACCGGGGCGGCCGCCGCAGTCGCGGCAACACCATGAGCCCGCGCGCCTCCATCCGCTCAGAGCCGCGCCGCATATTGCGCCCGCCGCCGGGCCGCCGACCTCTTATCGCTTCGTGCCGGCCGCCAGATCCGCTGCCCGGGCTCCGATCACGGCGGGAATCTTCTCCTTCTGATTCAGATTGTCCCGGATGCAATTCACCAGGGCCGAACCGACCACCACGCCATCCGCGTGCGCCGCGATCTGCGCCACCTGAGCGCGCGTGCCGATGCCAAAGCCCACGACCATCGGGATCTTGGCCCGCTCGCGGATGCGCGCCACGGCCTCGGGGATGTTGCCCGCCACCTGATCGCGCACGCCCGTAACGCCTTCGCGCGACACGTAGTAGAGAAAACCTGTCGTGGCAGCCGCGATCGTCGCGATGCGCGCATCGGGCGTCGTCGGGGCGACGATGAAGACCGTATCCACGCCGTGCTTACGGCACACCGTCGCCATTTCGCCGGCCTCCTCCGGGGGCAGGTCGAGCGTCAGGATGCCATCCACGCCCGCGGCCTGCGCCGTGCGCACGTAGGCATCGACGCCATTGGCAAACACGAGATTGTAATACGTGTAGAAGACGATCGGCGCCTGGCTGAATTCGCGCACGCGCTTCACGAGTTCGAAGACGCGGCCCGCCGTCATCCCGCTCTCCAGCGCCCGCTGGGCCGCGAGTTGATTGGTCAACCCATCCGCCAGCGGATCGGAGAAAGGCACGCCAAGCTCGAGGATATCGACGCCGTTAGCCAGCAGCGACCGGCAGACCTCCACCGAGGTATCGAAATCCGGATCGCCCGCGCAGACGTAGGCCACAAAGGCGGCGCGATTCTCAGCACGAGCGCGGGCAAAAACGGACTGAAGTCGGGACATGGAAGGGTCACTTTGGAGGGCTGGGAGCCGGGAGTCTAGAGCGAAGAACCGGAGCCGCGCAGAGCGCGGCGAGCTGAGAGGCTAGAGCTGAGAGCGGAGAGTCGGAGCCAAGGCACAGTCGAGCGGCCTTTCGTCACACTGCTGCGAAGCGGACGTTCGGAGAGAGGAACAGGAAGCGCGGGAAAGCCGGGAAGCCGGAGTCTTTTCTTCCCGAGCGTCCCGCTCTTCCTGTTCACGCCTTAAAAATCAAACTCCACCACCACCGGGAGGTGATCCGACAGCATCGTCTTCACGATCTCGCAACGCGCGTGCACGCAGCCGGCGGGCAGGAAAATAAAGTCCAGCGCCCGCTGCGGGAGCGGCGAGGGAAAGGTGAGCCCGACGAGCGGGTGCATCACGTAGTCGCAGTAGTCCGAGAGATGGCTGAGCAGCGCCGCGGTCGCATCGTCGCGATTCCCTGGGTTGTTGAAGTCGCCGCAGATCACCGGGGGCACCGCCCAGGTCTTCGCGTGCAGCCGGTGTTTCTCGCGCAGCCAACTCAGCAGCCGCTCCAGTTGCAGCAGGCGCTGTGCGCGCGAGCCGAAGTGCAGGTGGAGGTTCACCAGCGGCAGGCAGCGGCCCCCGATATCGATCTCCACATAGAGAAATCCCTTTTCCCCAAGCCGCCGCTGGCCAAAGACGACGGTCTCGGCCGCCCGGATGGAGTGCCGCGAGAGGACCGCATTGCCGTAGCAGAGATTCAGCAACCCGGTGCGGCGGTTGTTGATGCCGAAGACCGAGTGCGGAAACCGCGTGTGGACCCGCAGATAGTCGAGATGGTCGAAATTTCCCGCCCAGAGCGAGCGCTCGTCGATCTCCTGGAGCGCCACCACATCCGGCGCCAGCCGGTCGAGCAGCGCTGCGATCTTGCGCAGGTTGACACGCAGCTTCCGCGGACTGGTGAGTCCTTGGATCGGATTCAACCCACGCCCATGCGCGATGTTAAACGTGACAAGACGAAGACGGGGCATGAAGGAGCAACCGAAGCAATGAGCCACCGCCCCTCGCCAAAAGCAA
The DNA here is from genome assembly GCA_040386765.1 of Verrucomicrobiota bacterium. Lineage (GTDB taxonomy): Bacteria > Verrucomicrobiota > Verrucomicrobiia > Opitutales > Opitutaceae > ER46. The sequence goes on from JAZKEV010000254.1 coordinate 11,197, forward strand.
ACCCGCGCAACAGGTGCCCGGGCCACCTTCCAGTCGCCCGTCGCCAAAGGGGCAGAATCCCTCCCGGCCCCGGCAACTAGTGGTTGACAGCGCGAAACCCGCTGAGGAAAGTTTCAGCCCTTCATTTTACGGCGGCCATAGCTCAGCTGGTTAGAGCACAAGATTGTGATTCTTGGGGTCGCGGGTTCGAATCCCGTTGGCCGCCCCATTTGGTTTTTGATAGGTAGAACGAGGCGAAAGCAGGCGCCGGAAAGTGCGCCTCCCAACGGATTCCCAACAGATCTGGACTGCGTTTTGGCCCGCGGCCACACCCGTAGCCTCACGATGAGCACCCAGACTGCGCAGATTGCTGCGTCAAAAGCTAAGCGGAAAAAGCCGACCTACCCCACTTGGGAGCACCCGAAAGGCAGCGGCATCAAGATTACAGATGAGCCACGGCGGGGCGTAGCCCCGCCGTTGGCTTTGGCGACTGGTTAGGCTTTTTTGTGCTCATCTAGGAATGAATCGACTCTCTGGGACATCGAATCCGGGTCGGCAAACAGGACGGAAAAATAGTGAATTCTTCCGGCGCGCACCACCACAGCCTCACCGCCTCCGTGAAACTGAAAACCAGCGTCCATGAGTCGAGCAATAGGGGCCCCCTCGTCATCGACGTCGACCATCTCTATCTCTCGCTCGGAAACGCCGTGAATCTTCATTTTTTCGCGCAACACTCGAAGCGCTACGACGCTCGGCCCGCTCCAACGCGCGTGGAAAAACACCGCAGCTCGGTCACGGGTTAAGATTTCTTCGAGTCTCATCGCCGCGATTTTTTTGCCTAGACATTATAGCTGCGTGCCGAGTGCAGCCGAAAAAATAGAAGGTGCTGGT
>JAZKEV010000255.1:0-8110 GCA_040386765.1 Verrucomicrobiota bacterium
GCGCGGCGAGCGCGGCATCGTCGGGATCGAGCGCGGCGAGGTAGGCGCGGAGGTGCTCGATCTTTTCCAATTTTTTGGGCGTGGCTTTGACCTGCTCGGCGGCGGCAGCGAAGTGGGCAAAGGCGGAAGGGTTAGCGGGGGAGGTAGGTGCGGAGGGCTGGACGTTTGGAAGTGGCGGGGTGGAATCAGAAGAGCGAGCGGCGATGCTGGAAGCGGTGGGGATGGAAAGCTCCAGCTGGTTATCCTCGCCGATGGCCCACGCTTCGATCCCGCGCTCGCGGAGGGTGAGGGCAAACTCCTGCGCGAAGCCGTGGAGCGTGAGGACGCGCTTGGGTTGAACGAGGTCGACGAAGCGCAGGAGATCGGGGTAGTCGGCGTGGTCGGAGAGCGGAAAGGCGGCGTCGCACTGGTGGCGGTAGATTGCGCCGGCATCCATCGCCCAGCCGGTGATCATCGCGGTGCGCCGCTTGGGGATGCGTTTAAGGAAGGATGAGGCGGGCGTTTGCGGTGGGCAGATCACGACGTGACCCGCGACTTCCTCGTGATTGAAGTCCCGATACGGCGGAAACGCGATGCCGAGCTCTTCGTAGATCCGGGTGAGGCGCAGGGTTTGCGGGTGGAGCATCACCGGGAGCCGGGCCTCGGCGAGACCGCAGAGGAGCTCCTGGCTTTTGCCGAGGCTGTAACCGAAGAGCACGGGCGTCTCGCCATCGTCGAGGCAGTTGTGGCAGAAGCCGGCGATATCGCGCAGCACCTGCTCGGTGGGCGGGAAGACATAGTGCGGGCGGCCGAACGTCGTCTCCATGATGAGCGTGTCGGCGCGCGGCGTGGCGCAGGTCTCTGCGGAGCGGCCCTGGCGGAGCTTGAAGTCGCCGGTGTAGAGGAGCGTGCCGTGGGCTTCGTGGTCGAGCAGGCTTTGGGCGGAGCCGTAGATGTGGCCGGCGGGGTGGAGCGTGACGGCGCAGTCGGCGGTGAGTTGCTCGGTTTGGCCGAAGGGGAGGACGTGCTCGACGCGCTCGCCGGGCATGCGGGCGTGCATGAGGCGGGAGGTGCCGGCGGAGCAGAGGATCTCGCCGTGCGGCGCGATGTGATCCGAGTGCGCGTGCGAGACGAAGGCGCGGGTTTGTGGGAAATGAGCATCGAGCCACCACTCGATTTGCGGGAGCCAGACACCGGCGCGGAACTCGACTTGCCAAGACATGAAGCCCGCAAGGTTTGCGCGACCGGGCGGAAGCTCAAGCGGAGGAAGCGGAATGCTGACTGGCGTGTGAGGGGGTGAGGTCTGCGAGCGGGGCGTGGTTCACGCCGACGAAGACGCGGAGGAAGGCGGGTGAGGCGCCAGCGAGCTGGCAGCCTACGATGCAGGCGTGACTTGTGAGGTCGCGGCGTAAAGCCGCTCCTACAAAAGGGACTTGAGTCGAAATCCAGGCGCGAGAGAGCCGCAAAAATCTTTAGCGGCGAACTAAACGCGGCACCCGGCACGGGCATCTAAAATTCCGAGCACCGCACTTTCTCTGTAACTATTTTCAAAGCCGCGGGGTTCTTCGGATGGCAACTCTCCGAGCGCATTCCGCCCCACAACGCGGGGCGTCTCGTTTTTTTCACCCATTTTCCGAGTGACACGCCGATCGCTGCGAACGCCGGCCAAGGGCTCTGCACACTCAAATTTCCCATTGCGATGAACTGTCTTTCTTTTGCCTTACACTTTCCGCGCGCACTTCGGTGCGGCGCTCTCCTTGCCTTGCTCTTCTCACTGGTCGCTCCCGCGGTGCACGGCGGGGTGGCGAGCGAATGGAACGAGGTGCTCGCGCAGCACAGGTCGCTGGCCGATGTGTTTTATACTCCGCCGCTGGAAGCGAGGCTGCATGCGAGCATGCACCTCGCGATGGCGGAGGCGCTGAGGGATGCACAAGGGAGTGCCGTCCGCGGACGGGCGAGTGAGGCCACGCAGCGCGCCGCGCTGGCTGCGGCGGCGGAAGCCATTGTCGTCGAGTGGCTGCCGGGGTCACGGATTCGTGCCGAGGCGCTCGCGGCGCGTCAACTCGCGGGAATCCCCGAAGGCGCGGAGAAAGCGAAAGGGCTGGCATGCGGCCGCGCGGCGGCGGCTCGGGTGCTGGCGACGCGGGCGGGAGACCGCTGGATCGAGATCATGGGGCTAAGCTCGGCGGAGGGACCGGTGCCCGATCGTTCGGCGAACGAAGTCCAGCGGTTGGCGAGAGGAGAAAGCGAGTTGTTGTCTCCCTGGCTTGCGGTGGCGCCCCTTACCTTGAAATCGGTGGAGAAGATCAAGGTTGAGGTGCCCGCCTACACGGCGATGGATGGCACGGTGCGGGTGAATTACTGGCTGCGTGAATCGAAGCTGTTCGCGGCGGTGGATCGCACCGTGGCGCCGCAGATGCTGGCGCAAACGTGGTCCGAGCGGCCCGTGGTGGCGTGGAATCGCGTGGCGCAGCTCGTGGCGGAGGGCAGGGGACTGGGCCTCGAGGCGGAGACACGGCTCTTCGCGACGCTGAACCTCGCGCTCGCCGATGCGACGATCAGCGCGCTGCACTGGCGCTACACGCTGGGCTCGTGGCGGACGCAGTTTGTGCAAATATGGGGGGATGCGCGCACCACTCCCGTGGGGGCCACGGACATCCTGGCACCGGCGATGATAGACGGCATAAATGGCGGTACAGCGCGGGCGGAGATGCGCCGGATGCTGATTCCGCCGCTGATCAACTACCCCTCGGTGACGGCTACGCTCGCAGGAGCGGCGCAGGCGGCGATGATCGAATGCCTGAAGGGAGATCGGACGGGCTTTACGATCGAGCTCGGCGGTGGGAGCGAACCGCGGAGCAGAAGCTTCGGCGGGATCGAGGAAGCGGCGCGGGAGAGCGCCCTTGTGGCCACCTTCGACGGGCGGCACACGCGGGAAGCGGCGATCGCCGGGCACAAATTGGGACTGGGCGTGGGGCGGGAAGCCGCGAAGCGCTTCGCGAGCGGACGCTGAGCGAGCGCGGGAAAAATGCAGGGGAAGCGTGATGCTCCCCTTGACATTCGATGGGAGAGCGCGCTTCCTATCGGGTGTCGATGGGAGTGGGCACTATGATGCGCTGCACCCCAGTCGCTTTTCCCCATGAAGCAAACCGATCTCCTGCAAGGAACGCTCGATATGTTGGTCCTCCGCGTGCTCAGCCGCGGCGAGATGCACGGCTGGGGCATCGCCGACCGGATCGAGCAGCTCTCGAAGAGCGTGCTGGCTGTAGGCGAGGGCTCGCTCTACCCGGCGCTTTACCGGCTGCAGGACCAGGGGTGGATCGAGTCGGAGTGGGGCGTTTCCGAGAACAACCGAAAGGCGAAATTCTACCGGCTGACGAAGGCGGGGAAGAAGCAGCTCGAGGTGGAGAAGGAATCGTGGGACCGGCTGACGGATGCGATCGCGGCGATCATGCGGTCGGCGTGAGATCAGAGCTTTGCGCCAGCGCGTAGCCGATAACCACTCACAGATACTCGAACACCAATCACCGATATGAAAACGCTGCTCAGGCGAATCCGGGCATGGTTCTCGCGCGGAAAACTCGAAGCCGAAATGGCGGAGGAGATGCGGCTGCATCTGGAGCGGCGGGTGGAGGAGAATATCGCGGGCGGCATGACGCCGGAGGAGGCGCGGTACACGGCGTTGCGGAAATTTGGCGGAGTAGAGCAGGCGAAGGAATTGGCGCGAGAGCAGCACGGGTCGTGGTGGCTGGAGCAGGCGCGGCAGGATCTCCGCTTTGCGGCGCGCGCGTGCTGGAAGGCGCCGGGCTTCACCGCGGTCACAGTGCTTACGCTGGCGCTCGGCATCGGGATTAACACGGCGCTCTTCAGCGTGGTCTACGGCGTGCTGCTCGATCCGTACCCGTACGCGAAGTCGAACGAGATCTGGGCGCCGGACCTGCGGGAGACCAAGACCAACCGGCCCTGGGGGCATCGCTACATGGACTACCAGGGCATGGCCCAGCTGCCGAACGTACGCACGGCGATGGCAACGGGCTTTGGCCGGGCGACGCTTTCCGGCGGGATGAATCCGGAGATCGTCAACGCACCGCGGCTGACGGGAAACGCCTTCGAGTTTCTCGGCGTGCCGGCGTTGTTGGGGCGCGGTTTTACCGAGACGGATTATCAGGCCAGCGGCGAACCGCAGCCGGTGACGGTGCTCACGTTTAAATTGTGGCAACGGTTGTTCAACGGCGACCGCGATGTGCTCGGCCGCACCCTCACGCTCGATGACCAGACGCACACGATCATAGGGGTGATGCCACCCCGCTTCAGCTGGTATACGGGCGACGGCTTGTGGCTGCCGATGCCGAAGACCGATGCGACCCGCGGCGTGCGGCCCATCGTGCGGTTGAAAGAAGGCGCTTCGAAGGAGGTGGCGGATCAGCAGTTGTTCGCCCTGCTGCAAGCCGCCGCGAAGGAGACGCCCGGGCCTTTTCCGAAGGAGGGATTCTCCGCCACGTTTCTCAACTATCTCGACGTGACAGCGGCCAGCGGGGAGATGAAGTCGAGCCTGCATCTGCTGTGTTATGCGGTCGGGTTTTTGCTCCTGATCGCGTGCACCAATGTTGCTAATCTCCAGCTCGCCCGCGCGGCGGGCCGGCAGCGCGAGATCGCGGTGCGGCTCGCGATGGGCGCGACGCGCCCGCGGCTGGTGCGCCAGCTGCTCACCGAGAGCGTGGGACTGGCGGTGGTGGGCGGACTCGCGGGTGTGCTCTTTGCCTTCTGGCTGACGCAGGTCGTCGTGGCGCTGATGCCGGAGAACTATGTGCCCGGCGAAGCTCGCGTGACGATGAATGGCTGGGTGCTCGCATTCTCTGTCGGCGTATCGTTGCTCACGGGAATTTTGTTTGGCTTGGCTCCGGCTTTGCAAGGGACGCGGCCCGATCTGAACGAGGCGTTGAAAAGCGGCGGACACGGCGCCGCGGCGGGCAGCAGCGGCAATCGCACGCGCAATACCCTCGTGGTCGTGGAGGTCGCGTTGTCGGTGGTGCTGCTGGTGGGGGCGAGCCTGACGATCCGGGGTTTTGTGGAGCTGCAGCGGGTCGATCGCGGTTTCGATACGGAGCAGTTGCTGGGAATTTCCGTGCCGTTGAATCCGAAACGTTATCCCACGGTGGACGGGCGCAATGGATTTGCCCGCGATCTGCTCGCGAGATTGCGGGCGCTGCCGGGCGTGAAGAGCGCCACGCTCGGAGCCCCGGCGGGGATGGAGGCGGGCTCGGGCGTGACGATCGCGGGGCAGCCGAAGATCCCGTCCGGCGTCGCGCTCAACTATGTCGATGCCGATTACGTGCCGACTTTGGGCATCAAGCTGCTCGAGGGACGGAGCCTCACCGAGCAGGATATCGCGCGCGGCGAGCAGGTGGCCGTGATCACGGAGGCCGCGGCGAAACTGTGGACCGATGGCCGGAGTCCGATCGGCCGGGTTGTGACGGTCGATTCTCTCGTGGGCGGGGGCCAGGGCAACCTGTCGCCACCCAAGGCGGTGAATAAAGTGACGGTGGTCGGAATCGTGACGGACCTCCGGAGCAGCGACAAGCGGCGCAAGCCGCAGCCGGTCCTGCTTGTGCCCTATACGTTGCGCGGCACCGCCAACCGGCTCTTCCTCGTGCGCACGCACGGCGATCCGGCCGGGATCGTCAATATGGTGCGCGCTGAAGTCAGCGCGATGGATCGCGAGCAGCCGGTGCCCCAGCCGATCGTGCTGGCGGAAATGTTTCGCCAGCAGGAAGCGCAGCCGCGTTTCAACCTCGCGCTCTTCACCACGCTGGCGGGCATCGCGCTGGCGCTGGCGGCGGCTGGCATCTACAGCGTGCTTTCCTATGTGGTGGCGCAGCGAACGCGGGAGATCGGCGTGCGGATGGCGCTGGGCGCGGCACGCAGCGACATCGCGCGGCTCGTGCTGGGGACTGGAGGGCGGCTGCTCGCCGTCGGGCTCGTCGTGGGAATCGCGGCGAGCGTCGCCCTGACGCAGCTTGTACAGAGCCGGGTGTTCAACGTGCCACTGCTCGATCCGGTGGCCTTGCTGGCGGCGGTGGGGCTGCTGACGGTGGCGGCCGCGCTGGCCTGCCTGCTGCCGGCGCGACGCGCGACGAAGGTGGACCCGATGATCGCGCTGCGGGCGGAGTGATGGGGATTTCCGAGTGCCGATTTCCGAATGCCGATTGTGATGAAAAAACTACTGAAACGGGTAAGAGGGCTGTTTTCTCGGGGGAAGCTGGAGACGGAGATGGCGGAGGAGATGCGGCTGCATCTGGAGCGGCGGGTGGAGGAGAATATCGCGAGCGGCATGACGCCGGAGGAGGCGCGGTATGCGGCGCTGCGTAAATTTGGCGGAGTGGAGCAGGCGAAGGAGGTGGCGCGGGAGCAGCGGGGCTTTGCGTGGCTGGAGCAGGCGGGGCAGGATGTGCGGTTTGGGCTGCGTGGGTTGGCGAAGGCGCCGGGGTTTGCGGTGGTGGTCATTTTGACGCTGGCGCTGGGGATTGGGGCGACGACGGCGATCTTTACTTTGCTGAATGCGCTGATGTTGCGGGCGCTGCCGGTGGCGGAGCCGGGGCGGCTGGTGCAGGTGCAGTCGCTGAACGGCGACGAGAGTTTTTCGTATGTGACCTTCCAGCGCTTCCGCGACCAGGCGCGCACGCTCGCGGGCATCGCGATCTTGCAGCGGGGCTTCGACAAGCGCGGGATGATCGCGAGCGGCATGGGCGGGACGGAGGCGGAGTCGGTGAATGCGCAGGCGGTGTCGGGCAGCACGTTTGGCGTGCTGGGCGTGCCGGCGGCGCTGGGCCGGCCGTTGACCGTCGAGGACGATGCGCCCGGGAAGGCGCAGCCGGTGGCGGTGCTGAGTCATGCGTACTGGCAGCGGCGGTTTGGCGGCGATGCCGGCGTGCTGGGGAAAACGGTGCAGATCGACGGCGTGCTGCTGACGATCGTGGGCGTGATGCGGGAGGGGTTCGCGGGATTTCATGTGGGAGTGCCCGTCGATCTGTGGTGGCCGATGGAACTGTATCCGGAGCTGGAGAAAAATCCGAATGCCTCGGGCCGCCTCGCCTCCGAAGGCTGGGAATGGGCGCTCCTCGTTGGCCGGTTGAAGCCGGCGGTCACGCGAGAGCAGGCGGCGGCGGAGCTGCAGACGATCTTTTTCCGGCAGCGCAGCGATCATGCCCGGCGAGCGACGAAGTTTACGGAAAAGGAGCGGGCCGATTTTCTGGCCAGGACGATCGAGCTCGTGCCGGCCGGCAATGGGTTCGCTGCGCTGCGCAAGCGCCTGATGCAGCCGCTGGCCGTCCTCTCGTGGATTGTCGGGCTCGTGCTGCTGATCGCGTGCGCCAATGTCGCGGGGTTGCTGCTCGCACGGGGCGCGGCCCGGGAGCGCGAACTCGCGGTGCGCGCGGCGCTGGGCGCGGGGCGGGGGCGGATCGCGCGGCAGCTCATCACGGAAAGCCTCCTGCTCGCGGTGCTCGGTGGCGGCGCCGGCCTCGTCGTGGCCCAGTGGGGCACGGCGTTTCTAAAACGCTACCTGCTCGATCATCCGCATGGGATGCTGGATCTGAGTCCGGATCTGCGCATGCTCGGCTTTGCCGGTGGGATGTCGGTGCTGACAGGCGTGGTGTTTGGGCTGGTGCCAGCCCTGCGGCTGAGTCGCGGAGCGCTCCACGTGTCGACGAAGGCGGCGGCGGGTGGGCGTTCGCGGTTGAATCAGGCGCTGGTGGTGACGCAGATCGCGCTCTCGGTGGCGATCCTGGCGCTCGCGGGGCTCTTCGTGCGCTCGCTGCAAAAACTCAAGGCGGTCGACCTCGGCTTCCGCCCGGAGAAGGTCGTGCGGTTTGTGCTGGAGTTTGGGCGGGGCTACGATGCCCAGCAGCGCGGCGACGTGCATCGCCGGGTGCTCGAGGCGGTGGAGGCGCTGCCGCAGGTGCGCAGCGCGACGGTATCGGGGGCGGGCTTGTTTGGCGGCGATGGTTTCGGCATCCGGTTTGGGGTCGAGGGCTACGTGCCGAAACCGGGCGAGGATTTGCGCGCACTCGTGGTGGTGGCGGGGCCGGCGTTTTTCGAGACCTTGGGAATTCCGCTGCGGGTCGGCCGGGGC
>JAZKEV010000256.1:0-4249 GCA_040386765.1 Verrucomicrobiota bacterium
GGCCCTTATCGCGGGCGCGGGCGCGCATGAGATCGGCGACCGCCTTCACGGCGGTGGCGGGCGGGAAGGGAGCATGCTCAAGCTCCAAGCGGCCGGCCTCGATCTTGGAAAAATCGAGCACGTCATTTAGCAGGAGGAGCAGCGCCTCGGCGGAATCGGAGGCGGTCTTGAGGTAGCCGCGCTGGTCGGGGGAGAGCTGGGTATCGCGGACGACGCGCAGCATGCCGAGCACGCCATTCATGGGCGTGCGGATTTCGTGGCTGATGGTGGCGAGGAACTCGCCCTTGGCGCGGCTGGCGGACTCGGCACGGACGCGCGCCTCCTGCAGCTCCGTCTCGCGGCTCTCGCGCCGGGCGTTTTCGGCCTGCAGTTCGGTGGCGAGCGCCTCGCGCTCGAAACGCATGACGAGCGCATCGGAGAGCGTGCGATGATTGTGCAGCGTGGCCGAAATCATGTAGGCGACAAAGACCAGGACGCAGATGCCCGCCGTGAAACCGGACGGATTGCCGTAACTGATGAAACGTGCGGCAAGCGGCACCATGACGACCAGCAGATAGGCGACGCTGCCCTTGCGCATCGGCAGGAGGAGGCGCGCGGAGCCGGTGGTGAGGCCCGCGAGGATGAGCACATGGACGATAGCGAGGGTATCGGGGCGCGAAAGGGTGGGAAACAGCCAGACCGACAACCCCCAGCCCACGCCGGTGAGCGTTGTGGCGATGACGTAACGGAAGCCCCAATTGACGACGATGGCGGGATTACTATCCGCGACGGGCCGCAGGCGATCGAAGGCGCGCGCGAGCCAGAAGCGATAGATGGCAAAGCCGATCATCACGCCCAGCCAGAACCCGGGAATCAGGTAGTCGCCATACTCGACGACGACTGCGATGGAAAAGAAGACCGCGCAGGCGGCGGAGGCCCAGGTGCCGCTCTTGAGCTCGAGATACGCGGTGCGGACCAGCTCCAGGCGGGCCTTGACCTCAATCGGGTGCCCGCGCGGGCGCGGCGCGGAAATGGAAGGAGTGACGGCAGCCGGCACAGGCGAAGCGGACGGAGAAGCGTGCGGCGCAGGGGCGGACATGAGCTGGGACCGTTCCAGCGTGCGCAGAAATCAGCGGCGTGGCGAGCGTGCAGCTACGCCGGGGACCGTTATTTTTTGGCAGAAAAAAGCACGGGCGATGAAGCCCGTGCGTGAGATTTACCGGAGCAGGCGAACGCTGATCAGCGATTGGCCAGGTTAACCCGAGGGAGCTCGTTCACGAAAGCGGCGGCGTTGAAGCCGCGGAGCAGCGGCTCGAGCGGCGGGGCCTTGAACACCGGACGATCCCAGAGCACGTCTTCGCGCACGCTCGACACCACGAAGGAGTGAGTGGGGTTGGAGTCGGGGGGGAAGTGCGGAATGGGAAGGTGCATGGTGTCGTCTAGGTAACTAAGGGGACCGGGGTGTTCTTGGTTTGTGCCATCCAGTGTGCCTCAAATTTTGAGACCCGACAATCAGGGCCGCGACCGGACGTGATACCGGAGATTTACCGTGAAAGGCAGCTCGCTGCTGAACTGATGCGGGGTGGGAAAGGTGGGCGCCCGGAAGAGGGGTGCGGCGCCCGCGGCCTCGTGGCTCGTGACGATGTGGACAGTCTCGCTATCGCGCTGGGTGGGGGCGGACTGGAGACGGAGGGTATGGAGCAGGGGCGGCATGACGTGGGACACAAAGGGTACGGCCCAAGGCAAGATATCGGCGCAACGAATTGCACGCTTGAGGACAAATTGCGCCCTTGCCGAGCGAGCGTGCGCCACTCAACGTCGGCTGGCTTGCTTCAATACCCCTTGCAACGCGTTCCCGCTTCCGCGTGTGACTTGGCCGCATTCCACGGCTTTTTCCTCCAGCTTCCAGGCTGAGCGGACTGCGTCGCGTCCTCTTTTCGTCCCGATAAACACACCCGTTGAATCACACCTCCTATGAGTAACTCAGTCAGCAACGACGGCATCGTCCCCAACGCCAAGCGGCTGTTGTGGGCGGGCTTCATGGCAATCTTTGCCGCCGGCATGGGCTTCGGCATCCGCGGCGGTATCTTCGACAACTGGGCTGGTGAATTCGGTTTCACGGCCACGCAGCTTGGTGCGATCGGCGGAGCCGGCTTCACGGGCTTCTGCTTCGGCATCATCATTGGCGGCCTGGTGTGCGACAAAATCGGATATGGGAAGCTCGTGATCGCGGCCTTCCTGTGCCACGTGCTCTCGGCCTTCGTCACCTTCGGTGCGAGCACGCCGGCGAACGCGTATCAGATGCTGACGTACGGCATGTTCATCTTTGCCTTTGCGAACGGCACGCTCGAGGCGGTGGCCAATCCCCTCGTCGCAACGCTCTTCCCCAACAAGCGCACCCACTATCTCAACATCCTCCACGCTTCCTGGCCCGTCGGCATCCTCGCGGGTGCGGTCGTGAGCTGGGTGCTCGATGACAAGATGCAGGTCGGCTGGAAGATCCAGCTCTCGCTGTATCTCGTGCCGACGATAATCTACGGGATCATGTTCATGGGGCAGAAAATGCCCAAATCCGAGGCCTCCGAAAAGGGCGCCAAGCTGGGCGAGATGCTCAAGGACGTGGGCATCCTCGGTGCGGCGGTCGCTTGCTACATGATCAGCCTCTTCGTGGCGGGGCCGCTCGGCGCCTCTCCGGCGATCAGTTACGCGGTGGCGGGCGTGCTGCTCATCGTCGTGGGCGTGATCACGAAATTTTCGATCGGTTCGGTGCTGCTCTTCGTGCTCTTCATCACCCATGCCCTCGTGGGTGCGGTCGAACTCGGTACGGATGGCTGGATCGCCAATATCACCGGCAATCTCTTCACGTCGGAGCAGGGCAAATGGCTCCTGATCTGGACGTCGGCGGTGATGTTCGGCCTGCGTTTCTGCGCGCACTTCATCGAGACAAAGCTCGGGCTCTCGCCCGTGGCGCTGCTCATGATCTGCGCGATCCTCGCGTGCGTGGGCCTGCAGCTCACGAGCGCCGCGCAGACGGTCGGCATCGCCTTCCTCGCGCTGACGGTTTACGCCATCGGCAAGACCTTCTTCTGGCCGACGATGCTGGCGGTCGTCTCGGATCGATACCCCGGCACGGGCGCGGTGGCGATTTCGATCATGGGCGGCATCGGCATGCTGTCCGCCGGTTTGATCGGCGGCCCTGGCCTCGGCTACGGCAAGGACCGCTTCGCGGCGGAGACGCTGCAGCAGACGAATCCGGCGGCGTATGCCGAAGCCAAGGCGGCGGCTCCCTCGAAGTTCCTGATGTTCGACGAAGTCTACGCGATCGACGGCAAGAAGCTGGCTGATGCCAAGACTGCCGCGAAAGCCCCCGAGGCTACCAAGGCACAGAAGGACATCGTCATGGCTGACCAGACGGGCGACCGGCGGACGCTCAAGGCCGACTCCTATATCCCTGCCATCATGGCGGTGATCTATCTCGGCATCCTGCTCTACTTCAAATCGATCGGCGGCTATCGCACGGTGCACCTCGGTGGCACGACCGCGGCTGCCAAGGGGTGATCGATCGGAAATTTTAGAAAACGAGGCCGCGCCGAAGGGCGCGGCTTTTTTGTGGGCGGTTGCTGGAGGGGAGGGCGAGTCGGGTGGACGGATATCGGAGCGGTGCGCGGGGTCCCGGTTCTTCCGAGTTGGGGTCGGGACTACCAGAAACCCACCCAACAAAAACGGCGGCCGTTTTAGGGCCGCCGTTGGAAGAGATAAACGAGGGGAGTGGCTACCAACCCTTACGCGTTGATCGCGGCGCGGAGGGGGCCGGGGCTGGCGGTTTCCTTGCCGTTGATACCGGAGGCGTGGGCGGCGGAACCGTTCACGGTGTTGCCGTTAATCGAGACGGGCGCGTTGGCCGCGTCGACGAAGGCGTAGGTGAGCGTGATTTCCTCGGCGATGACGGCCTTTTCCTGGCCGACGCGGATGGAGCCTTCGAAGGTGGCCAGCGGCATCTTCATGCGCTTGGGCTTGATCGAGAGGGTGAGGATATCGCCGGGCCGGCAGATACGATGGGCGCGGACGCCTTCGCAGCCGGTGAAGAAGATGGTCTGCGGGCTGACGACCTTGCCGGGCTCGGTGGCGGCACCTTCGAGCAGATAGAGCACCGCGAGCTGGCCGAGGGCCTCGAGCATGATCGAGGCAGGCATGACGGGGTTATCCTTGAAGTGACCCTGCAGGAAAAACTCCTGGCCGGTGATCTTGTACTTACCGTTGGCGGCGGTGG
>JAZKEV010000257.1:0-860 GCA_040386765.1 Verrucomicrobiota bacterium
CACGCTCGAGCCGCGGCCCGGCCCCACGTTGGTCCGGTCGAAGAACCCTTCCTCCGTGTTCCAGTTGAGGTACGTGCGATAGTTGAAGAGCGGCCGCGCGCGCTCGAAGGCCGAGCGGCTGATCATGTTCACCGCCCCGCCCACCGCGCTCGCGGGGATGTCGGGCGTCGGCGTCTTCGTCACCTCCACGCGGGAGACGTTGTTGATCGAAACCTGCTCCAGCTCGAAGATGCGGCTCGCGCCCGACGAGGCCGCGCTCGCCATCGGCGCGCCGTCGACCATCACCGGCGTGGCGAGCGCCGGCATTCCGCGCACCGAGATGTTGCGCGCATCCGCGCCCACGTAGTCGATGGTGATGCCGGGGATGAACTTCAAAAACTCGCCGACATTGCCCTCCGCCATGTCGCCAAACTCGTCCGACGACACGACGTTCTTCAGGTTCGCGGCATAGCGCTGCTCATTGAGCGCGAGCTCGCGGCCGTCCATCTCCTTCGAGGCACCGATCACGAAGGCATCGAGCACCACCGCCTCGCCCTCCTTGCTCTGCCCCGGGCGCGCGAGATTGAAATCCCGCACCGCCGTCTGCCCCGCGGCGAGCACCACCACGCTCGTCTCCGGCGCCAGGCCCGTGAACGTCGCCCGCACCGTTACGCTGCCCGAGGGCACCCCGCCGAGCGTGTACTCGCCGAAGCTGTTGGTGAAGGTCTCGATCGTCGTGCCGTCGATCGTCACGCGCGCGTTGTTCAGATAGTTGCCGTTCGCGACGTTAAGCACGCGGCCAGTGATGACACCGGCGGCTTGCGGCGCGACGAGTCCAAGCTGTCGCAAGGACCGGGTTACACCGGCGAAAAGCTGTCGCT
>JAZKEV010000257.1:870-1605 GCA_040386765.1 Verrucomicrobiota bacterium
GCAGGGGGGTTGGTATTGGTCGCTGGAGAATGCGTCGCGCCCGCCGGCTCCGGGGCCCGCGTCACGACAAATGCCTTCGTCTCCGCATCCACCACCGCCACGAGCCCCGAGCCCGCGAGCATCGCCTCGAGCGCCTCGCGCGGCGTAAACTCGCCCTGCACCGCGCGCGTCGTAGTGCCTTCCACCGCCGCCGCCGCGTAGAGCAGACGGTCGTCCGGCCCGCATTGCGCCGAAAACTGGCGCAGCGTGTCGGCCGCCGGACCCGCCGGAATCGCAAAACGAATCCGGGCGGCGGCGGTACTGGCAGGGGGAAGCGCAGCGAAACCGCAGGCGCAGAAAAACATACCGATGATGACGAGGAGGTTGCGGTGGTGGAAAGCAAAACGACAGCGCACCTCCGAAGAGACGGAAGCGGCTGGCATCATCATAACGACGGGATGGGGCGCCGAATTCTCTAACGAAATCTCCGCCATGGCGGAGATTTTAGCGACCCGCCGATCCGCGCCGCAGCACGGTCTCGTTGTCGCGACGCTCGACCGTCACGCCGAAATTCAATTCCAGCAGGCGCACCAGCGCCGCGATATCGTCGGAGGAAAACTTCCCGCCAAAGCGCTGCGTCGCCAGCTCCGGATCGTCGATCGTCAGCTGGTGCCGGTTATAGCGGTTGAATTCCGCCGCGATGGTTCCAAGCGGTTCGTTGCTGAATTCCAGGCGCCGGTTGTGCCAGGCGAGCGC
>JAZKEV010000257.1:1615-5512 GCA_040386765.1 Verrucomicrobiota bacterium
CAAACGGCTGGAGCAGCTGGTTGCCGATCGCAAGCTCGGCCGCAAGATCGTCGCCCGCTGGCCCGCCGTCAGCAATTGCGTCGCGGCGCTGATGCCCGCCGTCCGCGCGGCAGAAACAGCGTCGGCCGCTGCGGATTCCGCCACCGCTGCTTCCGGCGTGGTGGCAGCAATCGCCACCGCCGTCGCGAGGCTCCGGCCCGACACGACCTCGTCGAGCCGCACTTTCCCTTCGGTCACCAGCACCTCGATCGCCCGCGCGTCGTGCCGAATGTTGAAAACGGTCCCGACCGCGCGCACATCGATCTCGCCCACGCGCACGATGAAGGGCCGCGCCGGGTCTTTCGCGACTTCGAAGCTCGCCTCCCCTCGGAGCAACGTCACCCGCCGCTCCGGCCCAGAAAAATCCACGGAAACCTCGCTCGCCGTATTGAGCCGCACCACGGAGCCATCGGCGAGAGCCAGCGACTCGAAACCGCCCACCGATGTCGCCGCCCGCTGGGTCGGCGGCAGCGCTGAATGCCGCTCCGTTCCTTGGAAAAACACGACCGCGAGCGCGGCTGCCGCTGCCGCCACGGAGCCAACCACCCACCACCACGGCCTCGCCGCCCGCCGCTGCAGCGGCACCCGGTGCGCCGGCACGCGATCCAGCAGATGCCACGTCTCCTGCAGCAGCGCATGCGCCTGCGCGTGCCGCGGATCGGCCGCCAGCCAGCACTCAAACTCCCGCTCCTCCACCGCAGTCAGGGGCTGGTCCTGCCGCACGAGCCACTCTGCGGCCGCGAGTTGGATCGCCTCGCCCTCGGCGTCGTTTTCCAGCGAGTCGTTATACGGAGTCATGGGCGTGGCTCTCTCGTTTCACCCCGCGCACCGCGAGATACTGCCGGCAGCGCACCAGGCCGATGGCGAGCTGCGCGTTGACGGTGTTTTCGCTGATTCCCATCCGCACCGCGATCTCGCGATACGAAAGACCATGGAGCTTGCGCAGCGTGATGATCTCGCGACACCGCGTCGGCAGCGCCTGAATCGCCTCGATGAGCAATTCGATCTCCTGGGTGTGACTGGCGGTTTCGGCAGCATCGGCTCCACCTTCTACGACGGACAAGCGCTGCGTTTCCGCTAAGTCCTCCATCGAAATCGGCCGCTGCCGCCGAAAAAGATCGAAGGCGATATTCCGCGCCGTGACGAAAAGATACGCCCGCGGCTCCACGATCGCCCCCGCGTCGCGCGCCCGCAGCAGCCGCACATACGCCTCCTGCACGAGGTCGTCGATATCCTGCACCGTCGGAAAATGCCGCCGCAGAAAAGCGCGCAGTTCCGGCTCATGCGGCTGCACCTCCTCGGCAAACCAGCGGGCACGATCAGGAGGAGGCGACATGGGGTGATAATCGCAAAACGGGGTAAAGCACGGTCAGGTCCCACGAAGCCATCCACCCCCCACCGCCCCTGTCCAGCGCATTCGTAACCTGGGCGCCACATCACCGGTTTGTGGTAGCCCGCCTCGTGAGAGGCGGGACCGCACACGCCGTGAACGTCGCACATCCCTGCGCTTCGGCCCGCGGGTACTGTCCCCAGTCAGAAGTACGAACGATGAACCGAACTGACGTGACGAGACCCCAGCGGACATTCGCGACGTCTCTCACTCCTTCGACAACGCCTCGTCCAGATTCAGGATGAGTGAACACAGCGCGGTCCACGCCGCGTGCTCCGCCACGTCGAGATTTTCCGGCCGCGGGACCTCGCCGGCCGAGGCCAGTTGCTTCGCGGCTTCCGGGTCGGTCTTGAATTGGTCGCGCAGCTTGCCAAGGCGGGACACCAAGACGCCCGATTCCTTTGTGGTCGGCGTACGCCCCGTCGCCAGGCGGAAAGCCAGCGCCACGCGCGGCTCGTCGCTCGCGCCACCTTCGGCGAGCGTGCGCTGCGCCATTACGCGCGCGGCTTCGACGAAGGCCGGATCGTTGAGGGTCGCCAAGGCGTGCAAGGGCGTGTTCGTCCGCGCCACCTTGACGGTGCACACTTGACGCGCACCCGCGTCAAAAAAGGAAGTCGGCCCCACGATGCGGCGCCAGAAAACGTATAAGCTTCTCCGATACAGCGCCTCGCCGTGATCCTGCGCGTAGGTCTTCTTGCCGAAGGTCGCTTCCTCCCAGACGCCCGCGGGCTGGTACGGCTTCACGGAGGGACCGCCTTGTTTATCCACCAGCAAGCCCGCCGCGCTGAGCGCGTTGTCACGGATCATCCAGGAGGGCATGCGGAAGCGGGGGCCGCGGGCGAGCAGGCGATTCTCGGGATCGCGCTCGTGCGCCGCAGCCGTCATGCGCGACGACTGGCGATAGGTCGCGCTCGTCACGATCAGGCGGTGCAGCGCTTTCACATCCCAGCCGCTCGCGACAAATTCCGTGGAAAGCCAGTCCAGCAGCTCGGGGTGTGACGGCGGCTCGCTCTGCACGCCAAAGTCTTCCGCCGTCTTCACAAAGCCGGTGCCGAAGAAGGCCTGCCACGCGCGATTCACCGCCGTGCGCGCCGCGAGCGGATTCTCCGGTGACATCAGCCACTTGGCCAGCTCCAGCCGGCCCAGCCGGTTGGCCTCGGTCATTTCGCCATTCATATCCGGCGCCTTCGCGAAGAGCGACGGCAGCGCGCCGACCACCTTCACATCCGTCTTCGCCTCGTAGATGCCTTTGTTGAGGATGAAGGTCTCGCGCGGCTTCTTGAGCGTATCCATGATCATCACCCGGGTGATCGACGCGCTCGCGCTGTCGCGCTTGCGCACCGCCGCGAGATGCTTCTTCAAGAGCGCCGCGTATTCGGGGTCGCTCGTCTCGAAATTCGGAATCGCCTCAAGCAGCCCATTGATGTTCCGCCGCGCCGGCTCGATCTTCGCGTGCGTGGCGTAGAGATTGCCGGGAAGTTTCTTCGCATCCTCGGAGTCCATCACCGGCTTGCCCTCGGGGCGGGGGAACTTGGTCAGCTCGAAGGCCTCCACGTCCTTCGCTATCTTCTCCACGGCGGCGGTCGCCTTCTTCAGCGTTTCCTGCTCGGCCGGCGTCGACATATCCATGTTCGGCGGGATCTGGCCGCTGCGCCCGCCTCCCTGCCCGCTCCCCGTCTCCGACATCTGGTTGAAGATGTCGTACATCGCGTAGTAATCCTTCTGCGTGATCGGGTCGAACTTGTGGTCATGGCAGCGCGAGCACGTGTAAGTGAGTCCCATCCACACCGTCGCGGTCGTATCCACGCGGTCGAAGACATTTTCCACGCGCGTCTCTTCCGCGATGCGGCCGCCCTCGCCGTTGAACATATTGTTGCGGTGGAAACCGCTCGCGAGCTTCTGGTCGCGCGTGGCATCCGGCAGCAAGTCGCCCGCGAGCTGCTCGATGCTGAACTGGTCGTACGGCATGTTCGCGTTCAGCGCATTCACCACCCAGTCGCGCCACGGCCACATCGTCCGTTCCGGATCGCCTTGAAAACCGTTCGTGTCCGCATAGCGCGCGAGATCGAGCCACTCCCACGCCCAGCGCTCGCCATAGCGCGGGGAGGCCAGCAGCTTGTCGACCGCGCGGTCGTAGGCATCCGAAGACTTGTCCGCGACAAAGGCATCGAGCTCCGCCGGCGTCGGCGCCACGCCCGTGAGGTCGAGCGACACCCGCCGCAGCAAGGCCGCGCGGCCCACCTCTGGCGCGGGCTTCATCTTCTCCTTCTCGAGCCGGGCAAAGACAAACGCGTCCACGGGATTCATCACCCGTTTCGCCACCGCGGCATCCGCCACCTTGGGCAGCTCCGGCCGCTTCGGCGCGGAGAACGCCCAGTGCGTGCCCCATTGCGCGCCGCCCGCGATCCACTTCTTGATCAGCTCGGCCTCGCCGGGCTTTAGCTGCCGGCTCGATTCGCGCGGCGGCA
>JAZKEV010000258.1:0-3490 GCA_040386765.1 Verrucomicrobiota bacterium
CACGGCGTGTCGCGCGGCAGGGCGCCACATGCTGGCGCGGAAGTCGGGCAAGATCGTCAACGTGGCGTCGTTGCTGACTTTTTTCGGCGGGATCACCGTGCCCGGCTATGCGGCGAGCAAGGGCGCGGTGGGCCAGCTGACGAAGGCGCTTTCGAACGAGTGGGCCAGCCAGGGCGTGCAAGTGAATGCGATCGCGCCCGGCTACATGCGCACCGACAACACGGCGGCGCTGCAGGCCGACGCGGTCCGCTCAAAGGAAATCCTCTCGCGCATTCCGGCCAATCGCTGGGGCGAGCCGGGTGATTTGGAGGGCGCGGTGGTCTTTCTAGCGTCGCGGGCTTCGGATTATCTCTCCGGGCACGTGCTGGCGGTGGATGGCGGGTGGTGCGGACGGTAAATGGAGCGAACGATGACGATATTCCTTATGCGACTCGTGAACTGGATGTGGAGTAGCCCGGCTCGGAAAAGCCGAGATCGTCGGGTCGATAGCGCGTGGCAAATCCCGCTTCTTCCGAAGCGGGCTACGATGTTGGCGATGCTGTGGGTGGGCGGCACGGGCATACTCGCGGCGCAGCCTCCGGCGACGCCGGTGGCCGTCGACCTCACGGAAGTGAAGGCCGACACAGGCGTGGCGGTCGTCGCCGAGGCGCCGGGGCTGCGCGTGACGTGGCCGGTGTCGGCGAGCGAGAAGGGCGAGTTGGTACTAAATCTCGAAACAGGCGCAAACCGCCCCCTCATCGAACGGCTGACGCTCGGGAGCAAGACACTCGCCCGCCGGCTCGAATCCGCGACTTGGATTACCATTGGCGAGCGGGATATGCGCGGGCCGGTGGGGTGGATGGCCTTTTTCGACAACCCGCCGCAGCGCGCCTATCGCACCGTCGCGGCGGTGTTGAAGAAAACGAGCGCGCGCGTGACGACGGTCGGCTCTCGCACCGTTATACGCGTGGGCGAGGTGACGGCGGGATCGTTCCGCGGCGTGCTGGAGATTACCGTCTTCACGCATAGTCCGCTGATCTTCGTGGAGACCGTGGTGAGCACGGAGGAGGAAGGGCGGGCGATTCTTTACGACGCGGGTCTGCTCTCAGGCGGGCCCGGAGGCGGTGGTGCCCCGTGGGCTGATCCGGCGTCGACGACCTACTCGCCGCTGGTGCCCGGCTCGGCGTGGAAGTCGTTTGCCTGGCTCGACGCGAATGGAAAGCTGCAGCGCGTACCGGGAGATTTGAGCCGCGTGGTGACCCCGCTGCAGGTGGCGCGGCGCACGCTCGTGGCTGAGAGCGACGGCGGGGCGATCGCGGCCTTTCCGCCGCCGCACCAATACTTCTACCCGCTGGATTCGGCGAATAACCTCTCCCACGCGTGGTATGGCGGGGCGCGCAACGATCTGATGAATGGCTACGGCTTCGGCATCCGCCAGCCCCCGGAGGGTGACCGGATCTGGGTGCCGTGGGTCAACGCGCCGCCGAAGACGGAGCAGCGGCTGGGCATCTTTTACCTGCTCGCCGCGACGGCGGAGCGGGCGGTGGAAGAGGTCGGCCGCTTCACGCGGAACGATCGCTACAAACGGCTGGATGGGTATCGGACGTTTACGAGTCACTATCATATCGAGCACACCATCGAACTGGTGAAGGCGCAGACCGATGCTAAATCGGATAAAATTCCTCCGCACCTGGAGAAACCGGGCTTCGTCACGACCTTCAAGGCCCGCGGAGTCGATATTGCGCACCTCGGCGAGTTTCACGTGGGCTCGATGCCGAGAATGCCGGCCAAGGACCGGATCGCCTTGCTCAAAAAACTGCACGAGGAGTGTAACCGATTATCGGATACGGAGCTGCTGGTGCTGCCGGGCGAAGAGCCCAATGCGCACCTCGGCGGCCACTGGATCAGCTTCTTCCCGAAGCCCGTCTACTGGGTGTTGAATCGCGGCAAGGAAGAGCCCCTTGTGGAAGAGGTCGCCGGCTATGGCAAGGTGTACCGCGTGGGCAGTCCTGCCGACGTGCTAGAGCTGATGCAGCGCAAGGGCGGCCTCATGTGGACGGCGCATGCGCGGATCAAGGGCTCGCGCGGCTTTCCCGAGGCGTATTGGGAAAAGGATTTCTACCGCAGCGACCGATTCCTCGGCGCCGCATGGAAGGCGATGCCGGCGGACCTCTCGCAGCCGCGGCTCGGCAAGCGCGTGCTCGATCTGCTGGACGACATGGCCAACGCCGGAATGAAGAAGTACGCGCTCGCCGAGGCCGATCTCTTCCGCATGGAGCCCGACTACGAGTCGTACGCGCACATGAACATCAACTACCTCAAGATCGACAAGACGCCGCGCTTTGGCGACGGCTGGCAACCGGTGGTCGATGCGCTGCGCGGCGGAAAGTTTTTCGCGAGCACGGGTGAGGTGCTGATCCCGGAATTTACGGTTGGTGGAAAGGAGAGCGGGGAGACGCTCGCCCTCGCGGGGGCGGCGGGTGGTGGCGGTGCTGGCGCGGCGGGGACCGTGGCGGTAAAGACCAAGGTGCGGGCGAAGGTGGAGTGGACGTTTCCGCTCGCGTTTGCCGAGCTGATTTCAGGCGATGGAAAGAACGTGCATCGGCAGCGTATCGAACTGACGGATACTCAAGGCTTCGGTGCGAAGACGCTGGAATTCGAGGCAGACTTGACCGGGCGGACTTGGGCGCGGCTCGAGGTGTGGGACGCGGCGCGAAACGGCGCGTTTACGCAACCGGTGTGGCTTTCGCAGTGAGAGGGAGAGGCGGCCTCAGTCCGTATTTCTCGGACAGCTGAATTTTTGACCGCGGATTACGCGGATGAAGCGGATAAAACCATCCGCGAAATCCGCGTTATCCGCGGTCAAGTTCTCCGTATGTAGCGGCGGTCTATGACCGCCGATTACATACGGAGGCGCTATCCCGTTCGTCGACGGTCATAGACCGCCGCACCTAGATCAGGATCTCTTTGACCACGTGCGCTTCTTCGACGCCCGTCAGGCGGGTGTTGAGGCCGCGGAAGGGGTGCGTGAATTTGGCGTGGTCGATGCCGAGGCAGTGCAGGATCGTGGCGTGCAGGTCGCGGAGATGGACGGGCTTCTCCGTGATGTTGTAACAGAAGTCGTCGGTGGCGCCGTACTCGATGCCGGGCTTGATACCGCCGCCGGCGAGCCAGACGGTGAAGCAACGGCCATGGTGATCGCGGCCCATGCCGGGGTCGCCGAGCTTGCCCTGGCTAAAGACGGTGCGGCCGAACTCGGTGACGAAAAGCACGAGGGTGTCTTCGAGCAAGCCACGCTGCTTCAGGTCCTTCACAAGTGCGGCGGTCGGTTGGTCGACATCGCGGCACTGGTTGGGGAGCTGGCGGGCGATGGCGATGTGCTGATCCCAACCGCGGTGGAAGAGCTGCACGAAACGCACGTCGCGCTCGAGCAGGCGGCGGGCGAGGAGACAGTTGGCGGCGTAGGTGCCGGGCTTGCGCACCTCGGGCCCGTAGGCCGCGAGCGTGGCGG
>JAZKEV010000259.1:0-4072 GCA_040386765.1 Verrucomicrobiota bacterium
TAACCCCGCTCTCAAATCCCCTTTTATGTCATGATTCATCGTTGTGTTCTTTCCATTGCCCTCCTCTTGCTGGCTAGCGCCTCGACCGCGCTCGCGGCTTTTAATCGCGACCCGCTCGTGGTGCCGGAGTCAAAAAAGAGCACCATCTCCCGCCCGAGCTACCCCGGCCTCGTGAATCCCAATCCGCGCGGTTGGTACTATAAATGTGCCAATATCGTGCAGGCCAGGGATGGCTCGCTCGTCGTCTGCTGGCAGCTCTCGGACAACCACACCTCGCTCACGACATTCATCATGACCGCGCGCTCGGTCGATGGCGGCAAGACCTGGGGCGGCTATCAGGTCATCTCCTCCGCCAATGTGTGGGAGGATGGCGCGGTCTGGATCGTGCCCCAGATGAGCGTGCTCCGCGATGGGCGCATCGCGATCGTCTGCGACCTCGGCCACCGCACGCCACACGACGATTGGCCGATGCTCGTCGATTGGCAGTTGAAACCCACACGCGGTATGTGGAACTACATCTTCTGGAGCTCCGACGATGGCAAATCGTGGACGAGCGGCGAGATGATCGACAAGGTCGGGGGCGAACCCGGCTACATCCTCGAGACGTCCGATGGCACCCTTGCCTACACGCGCACCTCCTCGCGCAAAACCGACAAGCTCAAGAATCCGCCGCAGCCCTGGGGCAACAATTACTATCGCAACGAGATCGTCTTCTCACGCGACGGCGGCAAGACGTGGGGCGACCAGCGCTGGCTCGCCGACAGCCCGTTCCATGGCGATTGCGAGGTCGGTCTCGCCGAGCTCTCGCCCGGCAAGCTGATGGGCGTCACCCGCATCGGTCTCGGCAACGGCCGCTTTGGCCATCCGAGCCGGCTCGTCTTCAGCGACGACAATGGCAAAACATGGCCGCGCGCCGTCCCTGCCCCCTTCTACGGCCAGCGCGCACACGTGCGCCGGCTGCAATCCGGCAAGTTTCTCGTGACGTATCGCAACGTTTGGGGCTCGCCGGGCTCGCGCGCCCTCGTCTTCGATCCCAATGAGCCGCTCGGCTTCCAGCCCAACTCCTGGATCATGGACGAGTCGCGCTGCGAGCTCACGAGCGAGGAAATGGTCCTGCGCACCGGCGACGGAAAGACCAACGCGGTCGAGTTCTCGTTTTACCCGGCGCAAGACGACGAGTCGCGCGTCGAGATCGAGACCACCCTGCGGGTCGATCACGCGGACGCCAACGGTTGCGCGATCAATGCCGGTTGCGGGGTGAGCATCACACCCGATCGCATCTTCCTCTCGGCCAAACCCTCCGTCGGCTTCGCCAACGACGCCCGCCAGTGGCGGTCCTACCGCATTGTCCGCGAGAAAGGCCGCATCGCGATCCATGTCGACGGCCGCAAGCTCCTCGACGAGCCGATGGACGCGCTCTGGATGCGCGACGTGCGTGTCGGCAACCGCAGCCAAGGCATGGGCCGCTACACCGACAACGAAGCCTTCACCCGCTGGCGCTCCCTGAGCGTGAAGGTACAGAACCGCGACGATTACTCCATCGATTGGTCGTGGACGCCGGCCAAGGGTTACCCCGACCAGTTCCGCCGCGACCGCTCCGTTGTGCTCGACTACGCCCACTCCTCCGACTGCGGCTACAGCTCGTGGACGCAGCTGCCCGATGGCCGCATCGTGATCGTCGACTACACCAGCCTCGATCTCGAGAGCTACGGCGGCTCCCGCACGCCGAAGGGCAAGCCGCCCATCATCCGCGCCTACATGGTCGAGGAAAAAGATCTCGTGCGAAAGTAATCGGCCGCCAGATGAACATCCTCCTCTACCGCGATCTCCCGGCGAGCGCGGCTGACGAAGTGCGCGCCATCGCACCGCACGCCCAGGTGCGCATCGACGCGCGACCGGCGGAACTGCCCTCGCACCTGCCCTGGGCCGACGCTATCTTCGGCAATCCCCCGGCGAGCGCCCTGCTCACCGCGCCGCGCCTGCGCTGGCTCCAAATCGTGTCGTCAGGCATCGACGAATATCATGCTCTCACCGACTCCGGCATCCAGGTCACCACGGCCCATGGCATCCATGCACCCACCATTGCCCAGCACACGCTGATGACGATCCTGATGCTCGCCCGCGCGCAGCTTCACTTCACGCTACGCCAGCACGAGGCGCGCTGGGATCGCTCACCTTCGCTTCTCGAGGATGTGCGTGGGCAAACCGTCGGCTTCATCGGCTACGGCGCGGTCGGACGCGAGCTCGTCCACTCCGTGGCGGTGCTCGGGATGCGGGCGCGCGCGGTCAAGCGTACGCCCGCGCTTTGTCCGCCTGAATTGGAGCAGCTCGACACGCTCGCTGGGCTCGATGACCTGCTTGCCGCGTCGGACCACATCGTCATTTCGCTGCCGCTCACCGCCGAGACACGCGGCCTGCTCGACGCAGCGCGTATCGCATGCATCAAGCGGGGCGCTTGCCTCCATAATATCGCTCGTGGCGGCCTGCTCGACGAGGAGGCGGTACGCGCACGGTTGCTCGATGGTTCTCTCCGCGGCGCGGCCATGGACGTCTTCGCCACGGAACCCTTGCCGTCCTCGAGCCCGTGGTGGGCCACGCCCAATTGCATCGTGACACCTCACCTGGCGGGGCATCACAGCGCGCTCGGACGGCTGGCCTTCGAGCGTTTTCTACGGAATCTCGCCCGCCACCTCGCCGGCGATTCACTCGTCGGCGAGGCTAATTTTGCGCGGCAATACTAGGCGATGATAATCACTGGCATCACGACTCGCCTCATCGCGGTTGATCCGCGGCCCCGCTACCACGACGGTCGCATCCCGCCCGGCCGGCCGGCCACCTGGCACTTCCCTCTCCTCACGTTGCACACCGACGCGGGCCTCGAAGGCTACAGCACCGCCTATGGCCCGCACGGCGACGGCGCCGCGCTGGCGGAAGTATTGCACACCGTCTACGCCCCGGAACTCGTCGGCGAAAATCCACTCCATTCAGAACGCATCTGGCAAAAACTGTGGCGAAAGCAGCGTCACCTCTACAACCAGCGGGACTCCCTGCTCGGCGTCGTGGATGTGGCGATCTGGGATCTCCGGGGGAAGATCGCCCAGGCGCCCGTCGCTGCGCTGCTCGGGCAATATCGGGACCGTATCCCCGCGTACGCCTCCAGCCGCAGCGAGCTATTCACCGCCGAGGAAGTCTTCGCCGAGGCGCAGCGACTAAAAGCCGTGGGCTTCCATGGCTACAAGCTTCAGCTCCGCTCCGGCCCCCGGCAGGACATCCCGCGTTTGCACGCCGCGCGCGAAGCGGTGGGAGCCAATTTCCCGTTGATGCAAGATCCCAACGGGCACTACAGCTACAGCGAGGCGCTCGCAGTCGGACGTATTTTAGACGAACTGCACTATCACTGGTACGAAGAGCCGTTGCCGGACCAGCATCGCGCGCTCCTCGCTCAGCTCGGCCGGCAGCTTCGCACACCGCTCCTCTTGGGAGAAACCTCGCGCCTCACGGAGCTGCCGGACT
The DNA here is from genome assembly GCA_040386765.1 of Verrucomicrobiota bacterium. Taxonomy (GTDB): domain Bacteria; phylum Verrucomicrobiota; class Verrucomicrobiia; order Opitutales; family Opitutaceae; genus ER46. Next base: position 3,514 of record JAZKEV010000259.1, read on the forward strand.
TCCTGCGCGAGGGCAGCGCCGCTCTCGTGCGCGGCGACACGCTCATGAAAGGCGGCATCACGGGCTTGCGGAAGGCGATGGCCGCCGCCGAGATCTTCGGGCTGCACTTGGAAATCCACACGGCGAACACACCACTCATGGATGTCGCCAATCTCCACGTGGCCTGTGCCTCCGCCAATACGGAATTCGTGGAGAATCACCACCCTGTCTTTCGCTTCGGCCTGAAACACCATCCGTTCGAGGTCGGCGCCGACGGCTGCGCCTACCTGCCGACCGAACCCGGACTGGGAGTGGAGTTGGATTGGGCTTGGCTGGACAATCACACCAGCGCGCTCCGCGGTCCATCCTCGTAGAACCCGGTCTGGTCCAAAAACTAAATCGATCATGCCGCGTCTCGGCAGTAGTAGTTGAGCATCCCGCCGAGACGCTGGCGTCGCCGGACTTTCCCATTCGCGGCGCCAACCTCCAATGCTGGCTGGATAATTCGGACATCGAGTCCCTGATGGTTTCGCTCCCGGTGATAATACTCGAGATATTCGACGACCACACGTCGCAGATG
>JAZKEV010000260.1:0-4454 GCA_040386765.1 Verrucomicrobiota bacterium
CGACGAACGGGATAACGCCTGCGTACGCAATCGGCGGTCATAGACCGCCGCTACAGGCTTTACAGTCCCAGCTTGGCCTCAGCTGCCGCGATCGCCGCGATAAACGCTTCCGGCGTCTGCGCGTTTAGGAACGACGCACGGTCGGCCGGATCCTTGAGAATCTTGCAGAGCGCGCTCACTACGGCGAGGTAGTCGCCGGGCTTGGTCTTGGGCGTGCCGAGGACGAAGAAGAGACGGACGATCTCGCCGTTGGTATCGAAGGGGATTCCCACGTCGGCGCGGCCTACGGCCATCACGATCTTTTTGACGTGCTCGGTGCGGGCGTGCGGCAGCGCGACGGCATTGCCGAGGCACGTGGTATCCAGCCGGTCGCGGGCGAGCAGCTCGTCGTAGAAGGCGGGATAGTTGGCCACGTCGGGATGGCCCTCGAGTTGGTGCGCGATTTCGTTGAGCGCGGCGGTGCGCTTGGTGCTTTGCACGCGCAGCGTGATGCGCGAAGGATCGAGAAGCGAAGTGATGCGGCCAGGCATGCGGGAAAAGGAAAGGAGCGAGCGCCATGCACAGTTGGCAAGGGCGGAGTTGAAATTGATGCCGCTGAAATCGCAGAATCGCAACCTGCCCCGCTTCGGTATGAGCCGGCTGCATGGGAACGATCAGGTTACGGCCAGAGGGCAACGGAGCGAAAAGGCATTGCGGCGCGGCACGCGGCACACGAGGGTGGCCCGGATGAAACGAGTGATCGTGTGGGCGTTTTTGATGTGCGGCTTCGCGATGGTGGGACGCGCGGCCGAGGAGAATTTCTCGAAATCGGTGCCGCCGGCGGACTTTTCCGCGGCCGGGCTCGGCAAGCTATCGCCCGAGGAGCTGGCGCGCCTCGATGCCCTCGTGCTGGCTTTCAAGAGCGGCGCGCTCGAGGCGGCGCGACGCGAAGCCACGGTCGCGGCGGAGAACCGCGTGAAGGCGGAGTCCAAAGCGCGGGCCGAGGCGGAGCAGCGTGCTGTGCGAGCCGAGGCCAAAGCCAAGGCCGTGGTCGCGGAATCGGAAAAGAAATCCGAAGGCAGCCTGCTCACCCGCGCCAAAGTCCTGCTCACGCCGGGCACCAAGATCGAATACTCCACCGTCGATGCTACCCTCGTCGGCGACTTCAGCGGCTGGCGGCCCAAGATGGTCTTCACACTCGATAACGGCCAGCGCTGGCAGGTGATCAGCAGTGACAGTTATGTGACGAAAGCGGAGCCGGGGATGAAGGTGAAGATCGTCCCCGGCGCCTTGGGGGCATTTTGGATGCATTTCGACGGGCACCGGCAGCGGGCAAAAGTAGCGATTTTGGAGACGAAATAACCCTCCCGAAACCCCTCATGGCACTCCGTGCAGTTTTGGCGGACGGGCGCTGGGCTGAAGGCCGGCGCGTGCGGGACACGGTGCTGATCGGCGCCACGACCTTCGGCATTCTCGCGCTCGAACTGGGATTGATTCGCTGGACCTCGTCGCAGATCCGGGCGTTTGCGTACTTCAACAATCTGGTGCTGATCGGCGCATTTCTCGGCATGGGATTGGGCGTGGCGCTTGGGCGGCGGCTGCCGGGCTTGCTGCACGGCGCGGTGCCGCTGCTCCTGCTCGTATCGGTGGTGCTCGGCTTCTCGGAGGACCTCGGGCTCGTGCACCTCAGTTTTCCCGATCGCACCGTGATGCTCTGGGGCGGCGCCGTCCTCAGGGCGAACTTCGCCGTCTTCTTTACCAATCTCTCTCTGTTCGTCGCTATCTTCACGACGATCGTGGCGGTCTTCGTCTGCTGCGGTGTGCCGCTGGGATACCTCTTCGCCCGGATGCCGGTGCTGCGCGCTTACAATGCGGACCTGCTCGGCTCGCTGCTGGGCATCGTGGCGTTTGCCGGTGTGGCGTGGTTGCAGGCGGGCCCGGTGGTCTGGCTCGCGCTCGGGGTGGTGCCAATCGTCTGGGTTGCCCGCAGCTGGGTGGCCGCCATCGGCGCCGTGCTGGTGCTCGTGCTGGCGCACATCTCGGTCCGCGGCGCGGTGTTCTCGCCCTACAATCGTATCGATGTGCACAGCGATCCGCTCTCGATTCAACTGGATGTAAACCGCGACTTTCACCAGAACCTGCACGACTTCTCGGAGCAGCGGCTGGCGGACCCGAGATTGACCGACTACGGGCGCGAAACCCTGCGGGACATCCGCGAAATCTACGACCTGCCCTTCAAGGTAAACGCCAACCGCCGCTCCGCCGTGGTGGTGGGTGCCGGCACCGGCAACGACGTGCAGGCCGCGTTGCGCAACGGCTATCAGTCCGTGACGAGCGTCGACATCGATACCGTCATCATGTCGATCGGTCGTGAGCGTCACCCAGAGAAACCCTACGCGGATCCACGCGTGCGCGGTGTGGTCAACGATGCGCGGGCCTTCTTCGGCCGCGAAACGGGGACCTTCGACCTGGTGTGCTACGGCCTGCTCGATTCGCACGCGATGAGCTCGGCGATGTCGACGCTGCGGCTCGATAACTACGTCTACACCGAGGAGGGCATACGCTCGGCTTGGGAGCGGGTCGGCCCCGGCGGCCATCTCTCGCTCGCGATCTCCTGCGCGGCGGGCGAGTGGTTTTTCGAGCGGCTCTACTGGACCATTGCCAAGGCGACCGGCCGAGAACCGGTGGCGCTTTTCAGCCCCTTTCATGGCAACATGGTGACGTACATGGTCGCGCGCGACGGCGTGGTGCTCGACCCGGCGGAGATCGGCAAGCGGCCGCAGCTCCAGTCAAAAACGCCGCGGGATCGCATGCTGACGCCCAGTGACGACTGGCCCTTTCTTTATGTGCGCCCGGGCGTATTTCCGTGGGGCTATCTGGCGGTGCTGACCTTCGTGCTCACGCTGGCGGCGCTGACCGTGCCGCGGGCCTTCGCGGCGGCGGGCGAGGGGGGCGGGAAGAGCTTCGACGGCGTGTTGTTTTTCATGGGCGCGGCCTTCCTGCTGATCGAGGCCCGCGGCGTCACCAGCATGTCGCTGCTCTTCGGCTCCACCTGGGTGGTAAATGCCGCGATTTTCGCCGGCATCCTCACGATGGTGCTGCTCGCCAATCTCGCGGAGGAGCGCTGGCAGTGGACGAACCCCACGCCGTGGTTCATCGCCCTCTTCGCGGCGACCGCCGTGCTGTGCTTCTTCCCCACGCACGTGTTGCAGGGCCTCCCGCTGCTCGGGCGCGCCGCTGCGGCGGGATTGATCACCGGCCTGCCGGTGGGCATCGCGGGCGTGATCGTGCCGATGCTCCTGCAACGCGCCGCGCAACCTGCCGCCGCCCTGGGCTCAAACCTCCTTGGTGCCGTGATCGGCGGCTGCCTCGAATACTATTCCATGTTCGCGGGTCTCCGCGCGACCGCCCTCATGGCGCTCGTGCTCTATCTCGTGGCCTATCTGCTTCTGCAAAGAAAGCGGCCGGTCGCGGCCGCCGGTGGGGCGACGCCGGCGCACGCCTAAAGCATCGGAATGCGGTTACGCGGTCAGGTTTTTCGTGCAATTGGGGTGTTTCGCGGACCCGCTCTGCCTACCTGAAAATGGGGTGCGGAAGGGGAAATCCTCGCTTGCGGGGACGGATGGGCGCTTTGTCTTGAGCGTCCCCCATTCTCAGGCTGCCTATGACTCGTCGCATGATCTTTGCCGCTATTATCGTCGTCGCGGGGCTGGTGTTGCTGGCGGTGGGCTGCTCGTCGCTGGAGCGGACGCTACTGTTTCATCCGACGCACCTGCCCGAGACCAATGGCCTGGCGCCGTGGAAGGACGAGAGCGGAACGTCGATCGGTTTTTCGCGGGCGGTGGCGGCGCCGAAGACTGTGTGGCTCCTGCTCCATGGAAATGGGGGACAGGCGGCAGGACGGGGCTATGCGCTGTCGCGATTCTCTCCCGGGGATGCGGTCTACATCATGGAGTATCCGGGGTTCGGCCTGCGGGCTGGTTCGCCTTCCCGGACGAGCTTCAACCACGCGGCGGAGGAGGCGTATCGACTGCTCCGGCGAGCTTATCCCAACACGCCGGTATGCGTGGCAGGTGAATCGCTCGGGTCAGGGCCGGCCTCGTTTCTCGCGACACTGGACCGGCCGCCAGAGAAGGTGGTCCTGGTGGTGCCGTTTGCCCGGCTTTCCTCCGTGGCACGCGATCACTACCCGGCGCTGCTGGTCACCGCGCTGCTCCGGAGCGATTGGGACAATATCGCGGCGCTTTCGCGTTACAAAGGGCCGGTGGATATCTTCGCGGCGCGAGGAGACGCGATCATACCCGTAGCCCATGCGATCACCCTTGCCGGGGCGGTGCCCCAGGCAAAGCTCACGATTCTCGACGGGGGCCACAACGAGTGGTCGAACAACGAGCGGGTGCGGATCGTGAATCCGTAGGTCCTTTTGAGGGGGAGTTCGCCTGACGGTCTGTCTGTCCGGCGCGGCTAGGTAATAT
>JAZKEV010000261.1:0-3558 GCA_040386765.1 Verrucomicrobiota bacterium
GGTTGCTCGGCCAGCGTATCCAAAAGGAGCGCCTGCACATCGCCGAGGAGGAGCTCCGCGCTTTCCACGATCAACCGGGTCCGTGCCTCGACCGCCGCGCGGCGGCCTTCCTGGGCGGACGCGCTCTGCTCCGCGATCCGCGCCTGCTCGCGCCGCAGCAAGAGGATTGCCCCCGCGCCGACCACGAGCGTCGGCACCAGGAGCAACACCCAGTAGAGAAAAATGCGTCGGGAGACAGGCGACACAGTTAGGAGCTTAGGGAAAGGAAGGACGTTTGGAAGCCGCGACCTTACTTGTTCTCGCTGCTGTTGCTGCCAGAGGACGAGCGCGTCGATTGCTGATTGTATATCTGCATATTCTCCGCGCGGAAGGCCTTCCGCTCCGAGTTGCTCAGACCTTCTTGCTCGAGCTTCGCGGCCGCAGGCGCCGCCGCTGCTGCGACGGCCTGCATCTGGCCGTTCTTGTAGAGGTCCGCGGTGGCCTGAAGTTCGCTTGACCGCTGGCGCAGCAAGGCGCCCGCGGCATCACGGCGATTGGCATCGACCAGCGCGACGGCTTCGTCTTTCGCCACGGCCAACACGTTGGTCGCGTAGTCCGCCTGCACCTGATGGTTGGCTGAGCTGATGACCGTCGTGCGGCTGGAGCTGTAGGTCACCTTGCGCGTGGCGGTGACCGTGGTCTCGCGTTGCTGCACGGTGTCGTCGTAGTTCACGCGAGCCCGGGCGATCTCAAGTTCCTTGCCCGACTCGCCGGGAGCGACTTCGACCTCGATCAGGGCGAACTTCTCCTGGCCGCCGTAGAGTTGATTGAGCGTAAGCTCGGCGCGCTGGCCGCGGATCGTGCCATCGCGACCGACAAAGCAGATGGGACGCACGCCCTTCGGGAAATCGATTTCGATCACCACCCGGCGCGCGATCACGCTCATCACATCGCCCAACTCGGCGGCAAAGATGCGCGAGAGATCATTGGCGTGCTCGACGAAGTACGTGTTGCCATCGCTGCGTTGCGCGAGGCGGGTCATGAGGTCTTCGTTGAAGCCGAGGCCGAGGCCGATCGTCGTCACCGAGATGCCTTCCTTCATGAGCGAGGCGCCGAGGCGGCCCAATTCCTCTGGCGAGCTCGGGCCGACATTGGCGAGGCCGTCGGAGAGCAGAATCACGCGATTGATGAAGCCGCGGTCTTCGAGGTTCTTTCGCACTTCCGAAGCACCGCGCGAGACTCCGCCGTGGAGGGCAGTGCCGCCGCGCGGCTCGATACCGCGGATCGCCTCGAGCAGGCGCCGCCGGTTGCCAACGCGCTGCGCGGGGACGAGCGTATCGACCTGGTTGTCGTAGACGACGAGCGAGACGATGTCGTCCGGCGAGAGGCGCTCCACAGCCTCGAGCGCCGCCTCGCGGGCCTTTACGATCTTGTCGCCGGTCATCGAGCCGGAGCGGTCGATCACGATGGCGAGATTCAGCGGCGGCCGCGTGCCGACGCGCGGAGAGCGGACGCCATCGAGGGCGATCTTCACGACCGCTTTCTCGGTGGTATCCGCCGGGAGCACGGTGCGATCGACGTCGATGCGCACTTTCACCGATTCCACGGTGGATGCAGTGGCTTCCGTTTTGGCCGAGAGTCCGAGCGACATCGCGCCGAGCAGCGCGACCGCGGAGGAGAAAAGAAGACTGAGTTTCATGATTTGATCCTTGGTTGTGACCCAAGGAGTGAACCACAAAACGGCCTGAGCGTTGTCAGGGTGCGGTCAGCCAATTGTCAGGGATTTGTCATGCGAAAGATGGGGTGCGTGATCCTCGCGTGCGGCGATGGCTGGGAAATGGTGCGAAGCAGCGCTTTGTTGTGGTAGCGGGCTATGAACACCGAGTGAGGGCGTCATCCCGTTCGTCGGCGGTCATAGACCGCCGCTACATCGGAAGATTTTTTGGGAATGGACGGTATGGACGGAATGGACGGGTTTACTGGTTGGGACGGACGTGGGATGATGGGCCCATTATGACTACCGAACGAAAGGTGCGCGGGGATGCGAAACTGGAGTGGCTGAAGGTGGAACAGAAGAAGCGGCTGCTAATGTGGCTCGATGAGGAGAACCGGACGTATGCGGAGGTGGTGGCGCTCGTGCGGGATGAGTTTGGGGTGAGCGTGGGGAAGAGCGCGGTGGGCGGTTTCTGGCGGCGGCATGTGCTGCCGCGACGTTATCGGGAGGAGGTCGAGGGGGCGGAGGGACTCATGGAGCTGCCGGAGGGCAAGTTTGGGGAGGCAACGTTGAAGCTCGCGCGGATGCACGCGCTGGCGGCGCTCAGCCAGCCCGAACCGGAGGTGCGGACGGCGGAGAGGCTGCTGGCGATCGTGTACCGCGCGGAGCGGATGGCGCTCGAGCGCGAGAAACTGGAGTGGGCCCAGCAGCGGGCGGCGATGAAGGAACAAGCGGCTGAGGCGGCGCGTACGCCCGACCAAAAGGCGGACACGCTTGCGGACGCGGTGGTCGAGCCACAGCGCAGCGATGAGGACAAAATGGAGCGCAAAGATCATGCACTCCAGAAGCTCTTCGGAATGGAAGTTCCTCCTCTATTTCCGGGATCTGCTGGGGTCAGGCGGGATCAGCCGGGGGAAAAAATGAATGCGGCGTGAGACGGACGCGGAATATAACCACGAAACACACTAAATACACGAAAGGCTGAACGCAGACGCCATTGATGGGGCGGGTTGCCCTTGGAGCGGTTTGCTCGGAGGTACGGCCGCATTTCATCGCGCGGAGCTTTGGACTGCGCTCGGGACACTCGGGGTGTGGTGTGCGGCAGGCCACATCGATCCGACAATCCGTCGCGGCGTAAAGCCGCTCCTACAACTCATCTCTTCCTCAACTACCCGCCCCGCTATTTTGAAGACCACGAGGCAAGCGCCGCCCTCCCCTTCACTTATGATCCCACGGCAGCTTCACATCCAGCCGGCGGTGCCGCCACACTTCGAAGACGTCGAACATCTTTCCGGGGTTGAGCACGCCGCGCGGGTCGAGCGCGTGCTTCACGGCCTGCATCGCGCGCACTTGCGCCTCAGAGTGCTGGATACGGAGGAAAGGCGTCTTCGCCAGGCCGATGCCGTGCTCGCCGGATATAGCGCCGCCGAGGGCGACGACGGTTTTCATCAAGGTGAGCACCGTCTTCTCGGCCACGCGGCACTCCTTGGCGTCGGCTTTGTGATACATGATGTTCACATGGAGATTGCCGTCGGCGAGATGGCCGAAAGTCGGGATGGGCAGGCCCGAGGTGCGCTTCAACTTCGCGAGGAACTGCGCGAATTTCACGTAGTTCTTCATCGGCACCACGATGTCTTCATTCAGCTTGGCGTCGCCGAGCTCGAACATCGCGCCCGAGCACTTCCGGCGCACGGCCCACAGCTCTTCGGCCTCCTCGCGCGACTTCGCGGCGCGGTGGGCCGAGGCATTGGCCTCCGCCCACGCGAGCACGAGCGCGCGCTGCTCGCGGACTTCGGCGGCGCTGCCGGCGAGTTCGAGCAGGAGCACCGGACGTCCCGCCTGACCGGGAAAGACGACCTTGCCGG